>DASPWJ010000020.1:0-13992 GCA_035621895.1 Burkholderiaceae bacterium
GGTAAATATGCGCGACTCGGCGATCGGCACCAGCCGGATCGCGTGGGTGGTTCTCGTCATCTGCGAGGTCGCGGACATAAACATGTCGCGGGCGCCCACGTTGATCTTCTTTGTCGCGTCGGGGATCTCATCGATGACAACAGTCACGTTTTTGACGCCGAAGTTGCGAAACAGCGCATCCATGCACTTTAAGCCCTTGTTAAAGCCCGTTTCGTTCGACACGGGGGCACGAGGTGGGCCGGAGCGCAGCTGCTCGGCGCGAGTTTCGAAATCGTCTTTGTCGGCGGCTGCCGTAAAGGTCGAGGCGGCAATTGCAACCACTGCGACGATGGCCCGAACAAGGGTAAGGCGGTGACTCATGGCGTCCTCGGTAGTCGGCTATTGCTGTCTGTCAGTGTCCACAGTTAGCGGTGTTGTAAACGTTGCCCGTCACGATGACGGTCGTGGTGCTTGGCACGATGCGGGCTAAGGGCTGCTGATTACTGCTGACGGTGTTGCCAATTGCGACCGACCCACACTGGGGACTGTCTTCGGTGTCCGACGTGTCCTGGTTCGCGTTTTGTGCGTCGCGCCGTTGCTTGGTTTCCACCTTGTCGAGCTTGGCCAGATTTCCGTCATCGATTGGCAAAATGTCGGCGCGCGCTTCGCCATGACAGACCGGCGCCGTGACAACTAACGTGATCATCGAAAGAAGCATCAGGTACGGGACGATTCGAATGCAGTAGGGCGCGTATCGCATGACAATCTCCTTGTTGTGGTTCCTTTGCGCGCAGGGCGGCTAAGCCGCCCTGCGTTCTTTCTTTAGCTGCGGCCAAATTCCATCTGATGTCAACCCGGCAAGTTCTTGCACTTAATCGGCATTGCCAACGTTCATCGTTTGCGAGTTCAGCGCTCCGGCTTGGATTTGCGAAGTGCCAATGGCTTCAACGAAGCTAGTGCCCGAGCCCGACGCGTTGCCAAGGTTCATCGACTGCGAGTTCAGCGCCCCGGCTTGGATTTGCGAAGTGCCGACGGCAATAACAATGCTTTTGCCCGAGCCCGACGCGTTGCCAATGTCCATCGACTGCGAGTTCAGCGCCCCGGCTTGCACTTGCGAAGTGGCAGTGGCAATAACTTTGCTTTCGCCCGAGCCCGACGCGTCGCCGATGCTCATCGATTGCGAGTTCAGCGCCCCGGCTTGCACTTGCGAAGTCCCGACCGCCAAAACCTTGCTCGTGGCCGAACCCGAGGCGTTGCCGAGGTTCATCGACTGCGAGTTCAGCGCCCCGGCTTGGATTTGCGAAGTGCCGGTGGCAATAACGTTGCTTTGACCCGAGCCCGACGCATTGCCAACGTTGAGCTGCTGGCTGTTTAAGGCCCCGGTTTGGGCCTGCGTGGTACCGATGGCCGAGACAAAGGAATTGCCAGAGCCGGAAGCATTGCCAAAGTTGGCGGTTTGCGAGTTCAAGGCGCCAGACTGGATTTGCGATGCGCCGATCAAGTCGACATTCGAGCTGCTTTGCGCGAACGCGATACCAAATCCAGTCGTCGCAAATACGGCCAGAGCGATTTTGCTTAACTTCATGAGGTTCTCCTTCCTTTAAGTGAACGGCTCTGGGGAAATTCCCGACATGGAGCAGTTCGTAACGAGACCCTCGTTTCTTCAGAACTGAACAGATCGGCGAAGGCCCCGATTTCCGCTCTGTCAGAGACACTTGTTCTCACTGCAATAAGCCTGCAATGAAGCAAAAGCGTTGGCCGAACTCTAGGTACGAAGGGAAAAGAACATAAGTGACAGAGGTCACAAGCTCGCAAAGCAGCCGATCGATCGCCAGAATTTGTCAAAGCACGCAGGCCTCTTGAGTCGGTAAGTACCGCTCACGCTTTCAGCAATGGAAGCCTGGGACGTGACCAAAGTCACCCCGGGGTGCCGAACGCGTGCGGCAACTCCGCGGAGACGCACTCGCACAACGGTTGAGCGTCGATCAAGCCTTCCCTGTTCCTTTGGTGTCGCGCGTCCACACATTGACGAGGCCCTGCAGCCTGACGTAGCCTTCGCATGCAACGCGGCCATAAACGGCGACCTCGAAGCGCCGACGGGCGATTGCGGCGACCAGGAGGCATGAAGAAGCGGATGGGGCTCATGCCAAAGTCATTGCTCAGATGGATCGTTTTATCGACGGCACTTACCGTGCCGACGGTTGTCTTTGCGCTCGCTGGGCCGCCAATCGTGACAATCCTCGAGGGCAGCGCGATCGTCTTTCATGGCACATCCAAGCTGGCCGCCACCGAAGGCGAACGAGTTCAACCGGGCGATCTGGTCGAAACCAGCAAGGACAGTTTTTTACGTCTGGAATACGAAGACGGCACCCATATCGATCTGGGGCCCAAGACTCAATTGCAGGTTGCGCATCCGACCGAAACCAAAGGCGATCGGGCGGCGCTTTATGTACTCACTGGCTGGATCAAGCTAACGATTGGTGAGACCAAGCGTGCGCCGAACGCGGCTTTTGCGTCACCGCTTTTTGATGGAACCGACATTGCCGGGGTCGTGGTAGCGCACATCGGCTCGCGCGGCGGAGCCATGTTCGTTGAGACGGGGCGCGTGCGAACCGCCAATCGACATGTGCGCGCGCCTTCTGCGCCGTCACTTACGAACGGTGATTTTGCTTCGATCGCAAGCGATGGTCGAGCCGTGGTCGATGCTCATCCGTCAGGCGAGTTTCTCGAGCAGATGCCAAGACCCTTTCGCGATTCGCTGCCGTCTCGGCTTAACCGCTTTCGCGAACACCCGACTGCGGCAAAGTCGCTAGGTGAATTCTCTTACGGCGACGTGGAAGCCTGGATCAACGCCGAACCTTCTGTGCGTCGCCAGTTTGTCCAGACCTGGCGAACAAGAGCTGATGACCCCGCGTTCCGGCTGGAGCTGACGGGAAAACTGGCGCTGCACCCGGAGTGGGGGCCGGTACTGTTTCCCGAGCTCTACACGCCAAAACCGGCGGCAACGCAGCCAAACACACCACCTCCCGCCTCTTCCCCTGAAGGCGCCAGTGCCGCCAATCCGCCGCCGGGCACAAGTAGCGGTGCCGCAGCGCCCGATTCGCCCTCGCCACCGCGGTAAAGAGCGGTCAAAGCCTTTTTGCCCGCCGCATGCACGACAACGGCTGGTACCGCGATGACTAAAGAAACTGGCAGCTGACCTGCACTCGGTGCACAGTTTGGTCATCGATTTCGGCTCTCAAGAACGAAAGCCAGCAGGTGCGGAGGTTCCAATGAACGGGAAGTCTTTTTCCGATCACGAGGTGGTGGTGCATCGCGCAAGTTGCGCGATGCGACGCGACTTTTACCAGCGCTACGATCTGCTGCTTGCCAGTTGGTATCTGCTCTCGAGCCAAGCCCAGCGGGAGATCGATTCGATCCGGCAGGACCTGCACGAGGACCTGGGCCGCTGGCGGCCGCAGCAGCCGGAACCTAATTGGGGCGCGTACGCCGCCCGCGTGCAGACGATTCGCCCAACGACGATCTTGCGTTAACTCGCGTCCACTAGGCAATCCAAATCAGAAGCGACCCACAGGTAAGCGTCTTCTAAAGGTTTGGGGAAAGAACCCACCGCTATGATTTTCGGGCCGTTGGCACGGCCCGCGATCGGCGTTTGAATAATCGCCGTATTCAGTCTGTTGCGCCACTACGCGCAAGCCGAGCGTCGATTGCCGCGGTGCGCGTTGGCAGATTCTTAGCAATCGCGACCGGCGGCCTGCTTAGCGATGCGATTCGGTCGATCTGTGATTCCGATTGCAGATAAAACGCCACGGAGAAAAGGGCGGGAATGACGAGCAATGCGATAAACAGTGTGTCGTCGTATCGGGTGCGGCGGCCGTATTTCATGTTCTGCTCCTTTCGTTGGTCACGGTTCAAGCGTGATAAGACAGTGCAGTGGATCGTGGCCGATGGAGGTCTTGACGTCTATTGACTAAAGTCCTTTCGCGCCGGCTTGTGCTTGCCTTTGGATTGCATCCTCGATGTGACGAAAGACACTTTCGCGTCGCTGACCTAACGGGGCATGCTGCGTGCTAAGCAAGCGGCCGCGGGGCAATAAATAGATAAGGCGGCACGGGCCTGCGGGAGTGACGTTCATTGCCCTGGACGTCCCCAAATCCGTTTTCAGGGGGAGACATCGTGAAGGCAAAGCACATCCAGGCCTTAGTCGGGGATTGCGTGGGCGCCGCACCAATTGCACCGTCACCCGTGTTGGCGTCAAGGTTTAGTTTGGACGCCATTTCGTTGACGCCCCCAATTACCCTCATTATTCTTAGTGAGAAAAGCAGATGATTCGCCCGATGATCGCCTCGCGCGCGATTCACGCGAAATCAGCCAAAGAAAATCCGCTGATGGGAGACAAGGTGTGTCGGCCCGCAATACTTTCGGGGTTGATCGCGCTGCTTCTGGCCGTGCTGCCTGCGGCAGGAGCCGAGCCTGTTGGCGTAGTCACGATACTCGACGGCAATGTGACCACGATCCGAGGCCTGTCTCGCTTTTCCCTTGCCGAAGGGGTTCGGATAATGAGTAATGACTTAGTCGAGACCGGTAATGGTGCGTTCGCGCGCATCGAATTTAGCGACGGAGTGATCGTCGATCTGGGCCCGGCAACTCGCGCGCAGCTAAATCGACCCTCGTTGCGCAACAACGACCGGCCAGCTCTTTATCTGCTTACGGGTTGGATCAAAATCAGCGCGGGCAAACTCGGCGAGGGAGCAAAGGCCGCTGTCGCGACCCCCCAGTTCGACGCAGTCGGGCTCGACGCAGAGTCCGTCGAGCGCATCGAAGCTGGCTCCGGCTCGGCCTTCGCCGAGGGGGGATCGCTGCGAGCACTCGACCACCGCGGTCGCGTGCGAGCCCCGGTGCTGCTAAGGTCCGGCGACTTTTTGGCCTTGAACAACGGCGAAGCGCCAAAAATTCTTGGGCGTCCAACACCGCAGTTTCTTGCGTATCTCCCACGTGAGTTTCAGGATCGACTGCCGGCGCGAATCGCGCGCTTTAAGGAGCGGGAAGTGCCAGCAAAATCGCTGGGCACCTTTACTTATGTCGAGGTCGAACCCTGGCTTGACGCCGAGCCGAGCATCCGGCGTCGGTTCGTCTCTGAGTGGGCCGCAAAGGCGACCGACGACATTGCATTTCGTGAGGCACTGGACGCGGGATTGTCGCGCCATCCCGAATGGGAACGGCTGCTGCATCCGGAGCGCTTCGAACCCGACCCTTTAGAACCCGCCGCCACGACCAAGTCAGCACCGGCTGGGGGTTCTAGTTCTAACAAATCCGATTCCGTTTCGCGTTCAACTGTCCTTGGGCACGACGCACCGCAAGGCGCGCGGGCTCAATAAAGCACCTCGATTGCAGGGGGAATTATGAAGCTGCTTCTCAAATTTAATCTGGTCTTCCTGTTGCTGTTTTTGGTAGGCATTGGAGCGTGCGGATATATCACGCGCAATCTGCTGCAGCGCAATGCGCAGGAGGAGATCGGCGAAAACGCACGCCTCATCATGGCCGACGCAATCGCGGTTCGTGGGTACACGATCGGGCAGATCAAGCCACTGCTTGATACCCAGATGAAATACACCTTTTTGCCGCAAACAGTGCCCGCCTACGCCGCCACGGAGGTTCTCAACGAATTGCGCAAGAAGTATCCCGAATACTCGTACAAAGAAGCCATGCTCAATCCAACCAACCCGCGTGATCGTGCAGTGGAGTGGGAGGCGGATCTGATCAACCAATTTCGCAACGGAACGCTCAAAGGCGAGTTTTATGGCGAGCGCGAAACTCCCAACGGAGGGGCGCTATATTTTGCGCGCCCGCTAAAGATCTCTGACGGGGCCTGCCTGCTGTGCCACAGCACGGTTGAGGCAGCTCCGCGCACAATGATTGACAAATATGGGCCAGCCAACGGATTTGGATGGAATCTGGAGGAGATCGTTGGGGCACAAGTTGTTTCTGTGCCGACCGCGGTTCCGTTGGCACGCGCAGACCGCGCATTTAAGACGTTCATGTTTTCGCTGGCGGGCGTTCTGGTTACTATCGGCATCGTGCTCAATTTTCTCCTGTATTGGATGTTTGTGCGACCAGTGACCAAGATTTCTAAGCTAGCCGATCGAGTCAGTCTCGGTGAACTCGACGCCGCAGATCTCGAAGTTCGCAGCGGCGATGAGATCCAAACGCTCGCCGAATCGCTTGCGCGGATGCGAAAGAGCCTGGCCCACGCGATGAAGCTGCTTGGCGGCTAAAGCGTCGGTCCGAGGAGAGCGAACATCGACCCCTCTGCTGACAGCCCGGGCCGTCAGCGCCCGCCACAGAGCCTCGGGAAGTATCCGGTCCTGGGGCTTCTTGGCAAGGGTGCGATGGGGGTCGTCTATAAGTCTTTCGATCCGGTCATACGCCGGCCGGTAGCACTGAAAATGATCCGAAAGGAAATTCTCAGTGACGAGGAGGAGGCTTCCGCGTTTGGCGCCCGCTTTCGCAACGAGGCGCAGGCGGCCGGGCGACTGAATCATCCCGGAATCGTCACCGTCTATGAATACGGCGAAGACGCACAGTTCGCCTTCATTGCAATGGAGTATGTCGAGGGCAACAGCCTGCGGCAGTATTTTGAGCGCAAGGTGCGCTTTGAACCACGCGATCTGGTCAGCGTAATGGTGCAGTTGCTTGAGGTTTTGCAGTACGCACACGATCAAGGCGTCTGGCACCGCGACATCAAGCCGGCCAATATCATGATCATGCGAAACGGCCGCATAAAAGTCGCCGATTTCGGCATCGCCCGTATCGACAGCTCGACGCTCACCCAAGTCGGAGCGGTGATGGGTACTCCGGGCTACATCGCCCCCGAGCAATATTTGGGCAAGGACGTGGACAACCGGGTCGATATCTTCGCAGCCGGCGCGGTGTTTTACGAGATGCTCACCGGCGGGCCGCCTTTTTCCGGTACTCGCGAGAGCGTGATGTACAAGGTCTGCCATGAGACCGTGCCGCTTCCCTCGGTCGTGGCCGGTAAACCAGCGCTGGCGCGCTTTGACGCTATTGCCCTGCGCGCGCTCGCAAGGCGTCCGGAGGAGCGCTTTCACTCGGCGGAGCGATTTCGTGCTGACTTGCTCGCGGCCTACGATCAGCCGGTAAGCCCGACCATATCGGAAGAGACCCTCGTGATCGATGCGGGCCGTTCAATCGATCTAGGCGAGGGATCGACCCCGCGCAGCGGTGCGCTCAAATCCGCTGCCGGTCCCGGGTCCGGTCCTGCGCTCGGGGCATCGGCTTTAAATCGCGCGCCGCAGGTTTCGACGGTGCCAACGCAGGTGCTGGCAGCGGCGGGCTGGAACATCGAAGAACTCAGCGCCGTGGAACGTAGCCTGGCGCATTACCTGGGGCCCATCGCCCGCATCCTTGTGCGCAATGCGGCCCGCCAGGCGAAAGATTTTCCGTCGCTGATCAAAGCGTTGGCAGAACTGTTGACGGTGCCGGCAAATCGGTCCGAATTTCTTCGGCAAAACGCGCGTCGCACCGCCACGGCAAGCAGCCCGGCACCGGTCGTGGACAACGATGCGACGGTGGTCCCAGGTCCCAGCACCGTCGCGGGGTTTGCCGGGCCGGGACCCACCGCACAAGAGATTGCCCAGGCGGCGCGCCTGCTCGCGGTGTACTTGGGTCCGATCGCGCCGGTTTTGGTTCGCAAGGCCGCTCAACCTGGCGTTAGCCGCGCTGGCTTCCTGGCCGACCTGACGGAACGGCTGAGCGAAACCGAGAAGCAGAACTTTCTAAAGGATTTCGAGCGCTTGTCGTAGCCGCGATATTCGACGTGGACGAAACGCTTGCGAGATGACGGGGAGGTTCGAACCGATGGATGCCGCGGAAAAGCGAATTTTGCTCGTCGAGGATCATGAACTCGTTCGTCTCGGAACCGGATTGCTCCTGCAATCTTTAGGCGAAGTTCACTGCACAATCCGTCCCTGCGGTTCGCTTGACGAAGCGCGCACGGCCTGTCGGGACGAGGGGCCTTTTGACCTCGTACTACTGGACTTGAATCTGACCGATTCCAAGGGTTTGCAAGGGCTTCGTACCTTGCGCAATGATTTTCCCGCACAGCCCATCGCCGTGCTCACTGGGACACAGGACGAGTTCGTCGTGCGCCAGGCACAGGCAATGGGAGCGGTTGGTTACCTGCTCAAGTCGTGGAACCCCGATCAAATGAAATCTGCGTTGCTCTCCTTGCTCGGTGGTGCATCGCGCTCAACGGTTTCGGAGCGATTTCCCAAGTTGGCAGGTACCGCACACTACGACCGCGTGGCCGAGCTCGGGGCACGCCATCTGCAGATCCTCGAACTCATCCTTGAGGGATGCAACAACCAAGAAATCAGTAGCACCACCGGGCTTTCTTTGGGCACCGTCAAGAATTACGTTTCCGCAATCTTGCTCGCACTCGATGTCGAGAGCCGAGCCCATCTGATCAGCCTGTTCCATTGAGTGACGCGCAGCCATCGGAGCGCGCTGATGAGCGCATTGACACCGAGTTGTATCGGAGCGCCTTTGCGGCGGACCGCCGCGGCGCGATCGCGGGACTTCTTGCGGCCGTGTTCGCGGCCTCGGCACTGCACCACCGAGGCGCGTCGGTAAACGTCTGGATCTGGGCCGGCGCCTGTGCGGTACCGGTAGTTTCACGGCTGCTGCTGCTCGCACCCTCGCGGGTTGAGTCCGCTCTTGTCAATACGCAGGGCAAACGCGCGCTTTGCAACACCTGGCTGACACTGCTGGCGGTATCGGCCGCAATCTGGGGGGTGGGCCCGCCCCTGTTTCTTTCGCAAGAACTTCCCAACAGCGGCTTGCTGGCCGGGATCTGGTTGGCAGCGGCCGGCCTTGGTGCGCCGCTGGTATCTGCATCACGACCGGCGATTTACCTGTGGCTGTTGCCGGCCGTAATGCCGCTACTTTTTGCGCTGGCGCTATACGGTTCGGGAGAAGCGTTAGTTCTTTCGGCGGCGGGGTCGATCTTTTTGCTTTTGCTATTGCGCCTGATGCTCGAACAAAACGACGCATTGGCCAAAGGCCTGGCAGCGCGCTTTCGTAACGAAGATCTCGTCGAGCAACTGCGAACGCAGGTCGAGCTAGCGGCCCGCGCCAACCAAGAGAAAACGCGGTTTCTCGCTTCGGCCGTGCACGATCTGCGTCAACCGCTGCACGCCCTGGGCCTTTTTTGTGCTGCTCTTGACCGAAGTCTGCGGGGAATTCCGGAACGTCCGCTGATCAAAAACATGATGTCCTCGATCGAAGCACTCGATACCTCCTTCGGGGCCATGCTCGATATCTCCCGACTCGATGCCGGCGTGGTTCGCCCTGCGCCTCAGTCCTTTCCGGTGCGGGACATTTTTCGGCGCTTGTATCAGCAGTTTGGAGGCGACGCCGAAACGCGCGATATCTCGCTGCGGTTTCGCGCCGCCCGCCGTATTGTCCATAGCGACCCGCAGTTGCTCGAGCGTGTGCTCGCCAATCTGGTACAAAACGCGCTGCGCTACACGCCGCAAGGTGGAGTCCTCGTCGCCGCACGGCGGCATGGGCCCAATGTCGCGCTGGAAGTCTGGGACACCGGTGTTGGCATCCCGCCTGAGCAGCGTGACCTCATTTTCGAAGAGTTTTACCAGATCGACAACCCAGAAAGAGATCGCAGTCGCGGCCTGGGCATGGGCCTAGCCATCGTTCGTCGCCTCTGCAACCTGCTCGGGCACTCGCTGGAAGTTCAGTCCCGACCAGGACGCGGGTCGATGTTTCGCGTAGTCGTGCCGACCGGCACTCCCCACGATCCCAACCAGCCTTCGCTGGAGGCCGAAACGCGACCGCCTCGCACCGATGTACAAGTGACCGTCCTGCTGATCGATGACGAACGGGCAATTCGGGAGGCCACGCGTGAGCTGCTGCGTCCGTTGCAGGTCGAAGTGCTTGCCGCTGGGTCGGCAACCGAAGCCGTTGACCTGGCGCGGCAAAGCCCGGTACCCATCGACATGATTCTGTCCGATTGGCGATTGCGTGGCACCGAAAACGGCATAGAAGCAGTCCGCGCGCTGCGCAAGATCTGCGGCGAAGCAACACCCGCGGTGCTGGTCACCGGCGATACGTCCGCCGATGTGCTGCGCCTTGCCCACGAAAGCGGTTTGGTCGTCCTACACAAGCCGCTGCAGCCACGAGAGTTGCTGCGCCTGATCCGCCGTTTGCAGCGTTAGATCGGCGACGGTAACTGCGCCAGAAAAGCTATCAAAGGCCTTTATGACACCGCATTGCACAATCAGGAGGGGTTAGCCGTGGGACGCATTGGTGTGACTTTCGTCACTAGCGCCCGATATGTCGAAGGCGATCTACTGGAGCCTGTGCTGCCACAGCGGGCTTTGGCAATTTGTCTTCGCCTATTCTCGGGAATGATCGCTTGGATTCGTTCAACCGATCGATGTCAAATATGACCTTGGTTTTGCAAGGACTTTCGCTCGACGACGAGCCGCTAAGCAAACCCCTGGTCGGGCGCTTTGACGAGCGGGGGGGCGATATTGGCCGATCGGACAACGTGACCTTCACGCTGCCAGATCCAGAGCGAATGATCTCCCGCGTGCATGCGCGTATCTCGTACGCGCAGCAGACGTACTGGATCGAGAACGTCAGCGCAAAAGGCACGATTTTGCACAACGGGCGGCCGCTGAGCTCGGCAATGCGGGTGCGCCTAAACGAAGGCGATGAGTTGCGCATCGGCGGCTACCGGCTTTCGGTGGACTTTGAAAGCGACGTAACGAGCGCAACGATTTTGCGCGGCCGCACCACGCTTCAGTTGGCCGGGAATTGGGAAAACGTCAAGGAACCACCCGCAAGCAAGACGCCCGAACCGCCGCCAAGTGTAGCGAGCCCGGCCGCGGTCGTTACGCCAGAGGCGGCAACGCCGGCGCTCGCAGCAGGCCCAGCACCTGTCGTACGGCCCTCCCCCGCAGCGCGTGGCGGCCGCGCGGCACGCACGCGTAGCGCGGCCGAATCAGCAGCTGCAGTGGAAGCACTGTGGCGCAGCTTTCAAGACGGACTCGGTGTCGAGCTCGCTCCTTCGAACGCCCCTTCTCCCGAATTCTTTGCTGCGCTTGGCGCGATGCTGCGAATTGCCGTTAACGGCATCCACGGTATGGTCGCGGCGCGCGCGGCCACCAAGAGCCAGTTGAACGCCGAGCCGACGATGATTCAGGCCCACGGGAACAATCCGTTGAAGTTTTCTCCCGACGCGGCGATTGCGCTCAAGATGCTGCTGCAGCCGCCCATGCCGGGATTTCTCTCGGGGGAGGCAGCTCTACGCGAGGCTCTCATTGACCTGCAATCGCACCAAGTCGGTGTGTTGGCCGGAATGCGGGCAGCTCTGGAGACTTTGCTCGATCGCTTCGATCCGCTCCAGCTCGAAAGCCAGCTAAGCAGCCGATCCTTCATCGATACGGTAATGCCGTCGCATCTTCGCGCAAGGTTATGGGAGATGTATATCGCGCACTTTCAAGCGCTAAAGCAAGACGCGCACGAGGACTTCGACCGATTATTCGGCGAGGCGTTTCTTGAGGCCTATAACGCGCAAGTGCGACGCTTGCAGTCCGTCGATGATGAAACCGGCCGATGGTTGTTGTCTGATCCAACCGACCCGAAAGTTGGATGATGCTCTACGTAAGCGCCTCTCAGCGTTCGTGCATGGGCACGCGCAACCAAAACGAGGACTGCCTTGGGGTTGACCGGATCGGCCAGCATTGGTGCTTGGTCTTGTCCGATGGGGCGGGAGGGCACCGCGACGGTGCGCTCGCCTCGAGAATCGTTGTGGATCGAGTATTGGCCGGCTTTCGCAGCCGCCCGCCCGTCGACGGGCCGGATCTACGTGAGCTGATCCTCGATGCGCATGACGGCGTTATTGCCGCACAGCGGGCCCGCGGTGCGACGGATCGCGCCAGCGCCATGCATGCCACGGTCGTGGTGCTGCTGATCGACGCGGACAACAGCAAAGCGTTGTGGGGTCACGTAGGAGATTCCCGGCTGTACATTGTCCGGGACCAGCACGCCTGGACACTGACTCGCGACGACAGCGTGTTGCACTGGATGATCGACGCCGGTTACTGGCAATCGGGCGACGTGAAGGACTATCCGCACCGAAATCAGTTAATGGCTGCGCTTGGGGCCGATGAGGGGATCAATCCGCACATAAGCGCCGAACCTTTTTCCCTGCGTGAGGGGGATGCATTTCTTCTTTGTAGCGACGGTTGGTGGAGCAGTGTGACCGACGACGAAATCGAGTTGCTGCAAGCCGGGGCGACAACTCCCGATGAGTGGCTCGATGCAATGATTACACGTACTGCCAAACGCGCCGACCCGCGACAGGACAATTTCTCGGCAATCGGTTGCTGGGTTGGCGGCAAAACATCGTGACTTGGCAAGAACCCTGCGCCCTCGTGCAAAAATCCGCAAAGGCGTAAATGGGCAACTCCCCGGGCAACTTGTGATTGGATGATTTCACTCGGGGGCGGTGCAGGTTCGAACCTGGGACCCCGGCCTTCCCACGGCAGGGGCAACGTGTGCGTCGGTAGAGGCAATCAGCCAGCTATCCACCCCGAGATATGAAACCCAGGCCCAAACCAAAAGCAAACTGGGCGAAGCGTCCGAGCCCAGTGCAAGCCATGAGCGTGGTCACCGGCTGAGCTCAGAAAGCCGCGAGTCGAGACTTCGCCCAAGAGCGTCGTCGAGGTCTGCCGCCGGCTTGCGCAGGGCGAGGCGCTCAAAGCGATTTGCAAAGCCAAAGGGATGCCGAACATGTCGGCAATCGATCGGTTCCCTTTGCGCCGACCCGCAGTTGCGCGAGCTTTACCTTGTCGCACGCCAGGGGCAGGCACACACGATGGCAAATGAAAGTCTAGAGATTTCCCATGCGCCGGTACCAACCTTCATTAACGCCGATGGTGTCGTTCGCACCGAAAGCGCGGCCGTCCAGTCGCACGATCTTCTTCACGATTGAGGATCTCGGGACACAGGCAAACGTCAACGACACGCTGGGCTAAGCAGCAGCTGGTGGTAATCGTTGCAAATCTCGGCCACCACGCAGACACAGCAGAAAACCAGCGGGGTAATTGGGCGCGTCCGATTCGTCCGCGCGGGTCCCTCAAGCCGCTGGTACGCTGGAGCAAAAATGGCTCAAGTCGAGACTGGCGGCGTAAACGTGTGGTCCAGCGGAACGGTCGTGTAGTCGTCACGCTCACGTTCTATGACGAGCTCGGGCAAGAACTTGGCCTTGCACCACGCTTGCACCGCCTCTTCGAGCTCGGGTGCGCTCATTGCCGAGACCATACGGTTTGCAAAATTTAGGCCAGTTCGAATGCCCGTGTCCATCGACTCTTGCGGCGGTTTTTTTGTCGGGTCCGCATGCATCTCGTCAAACGTCCGCCTTTTTTCTTGCCGGAAGATCGGTGTTTCAACGTTGCCTACCGGACGTGCGCGCGGTTCCACCTCAAAAACCGGCAAGTTCGTTTTGGTCCGAATGTCAGCAAGTAAGACTGCTAGGGTGGGATGAAAGCTGTGAATCCAGTCGCCGGCACGCTTGCATATCTGATCGAGGTTGGTAAAGCGTTTTTGTTCCCACGGATTGGAAGTGTTTGTGTACCGCCAGAAAACCGCGTACTGGATGACGTGCCAAGGCAGGGTGCTGGGTAAGAGCTTACGCACCTTGGCTGGGTCAAAAGCAAGATGCGTAAGCGCCCAGCTCAGCTCGTGGATGCGAGGGCCGGCGACGCTGTCTGGTGGTTCCGCCACCAGAAGTTGCGCCTGAAACGCGGGGTCCAGCTTGCCAAGGTCGTGAAGAAAACCTGCGTGCAACGCACCAAGTGACCAGTCTGGCCAGCGAGGGTAGTGCACTTCCAGGTACTTGCGGGCCAGCAGGCCCACCATGGCGCAATGGCTGGATAACACCTGGCGTCGTGCATTGGCGTAGTACACGAC
>DASPWJ010000021.1:0-4119 GCA_035621895.1 Burkholderiaceae bacterium
AAGGAAACGCTGGGGCAGCAGCGGCTCAATCTCGATATCAACCGCGATCAGGCGCGGGCGACGGTGGTGCAGAGCTGGGGTCAGCTCGATGCCGCCAAGGCACAGATCGAGGCGACCAAAGCGCAGGTCAACGCCGCAGAGATCGCGCTCAACGGCGTGCGCGAGGAAGCGCGCGTCGGTCAGCGCACCACGCTCGACGTGCTCAATGCGCAACAGGAATTGGTCAATGCGCGCGTCGCACTGGTCACCGCCCAACACGATCGCGTGGTGGCCTCCTATACCCTGCTCGCGGCCGTCGGCGGACTGTCGATGCCAAGGCTCGGCCTCGACGTTCTGATTTTACGATCCGCAAGTGCATTACCAGCAAGTGCGGGATGCCTGGATCGGGGTGCGCAACCCCGACGGCAGATAGGCTGCAGGAGGGGCAGCCGGCTGCGGCTTAGTGCCCTTCGACCTTGACGAGATGAAGCGGCGAGAGCGGTATTGTGGTGCAAACGCCGCAAGCTTTCTAGCTGACACTGCTTATCTGCACAAAAAAGCTCCGGCGTGTGAGCGCAGTTAGCAGGAGGCGCAACCAGCCGGAGCTAAAGTGACTCTGCAAGTGCAGCCTAGCCGAATGTCGCAGATAGGCAATCCCCTCCGGCCGGTTCACAAGCGGCGCTCCCAGACCATCGACAAGAGCGTGCTTACCTTCCCAGAGCCGCGGCGGATCCGCGATCGCGATCACGTTCGCTTCGTTGCCAAGCAGCCGTGCCTGATCTGCGGCCGGCAACCATCAGACGCCCACCACGTGCGCTTCGCGCAAAGCCCCGCGCTCGGCCGCAGAGTGAGCGATGAATTCACCGTGCCATTGTGCCGGGGGCACCATCGCGAGGTTCATCGCTGCGGCGACGAACCGGTGTGGTGGCTAAAGGTACGGATTAATCCGATAGTCAAGGCGCGGGCACTGTGGCTCCAGACGCATTCGCTGCCAATAGATCGCAATAATCGGCCTGCTGCCGAATAGGCTGATGGCTACCAACGCGTCCAGCGCCGTTCGATGGGCCAAATCAAAGCACATCACGGTCTGGGCCGCATTGCCCACGGTAAAAGCCGAGCTGACCAGCCCTTAAATGGATTCTTGACCAGGACGGCGGTCCGTGATAATGTGAAAATATGAAAAATATCACTGTAACTGTGGATGACGAAACCTATCGAAGAGCGCGCATTAAGGCCGCCGAGCGAGACACATCGGTGTCTGCGCTGGTCAAGCATTTCCTGGCCGAGTTGGCCGGAGGCGAAAGCGACGCCGCGCGATTAAAGCGCGAGGAGCGAGCATTGCGCGAACGCATCAGCAGCTTTCGCGCTGCCGACCGCCTGCCGCGCGAGGACGTGCACAGCCGCCGCGAATGAACGCCCCGCGATTTATCGACACCGACATTCTGCTGTACTCGATCAGCCGCGATCCGGCGGAAGCGTCCAAACGTGACACCGCCGTGGCGCTGCTCGATGCCGACGACATCGCACTTTCGGTGCAAGTATTGCAGGAGTTTTACGTGCAGGCGACACGCGCCACCCGGCCGGATGCACTTTCCCACGACATCGCGGTCGGGCTCGTGCGGACCTGGCTCCGTTTCACGGTACAGGAGATCACTTTGCCCGTCATGATCGGTGCGTTGGAGATCAAGGCGATTTACCGGATAGCCTATTGGGACGCGGCGATCATCGCTGCTGCCCGTGCGCTCGGTTGCCGAGAGCTTCTGTCCGAGGACATGAGTCACGGGCGCGAGGTCGAAGGCATAAGGATCACTAATCCGTTTCGGTGAGCTTCGCGTCACGGGCGCTCGCACTCTCGATCTCGGTGCGTTGATCCAGTCGCTGCCCTCGGCCGACGCCTCGCATTTAGCCGCACCGAGGCGCGGTGCATGGCGCTGAACAGCACATGAGGCAACCCTCGCTTTATTCTAACAACCGCGAAAGAAATCTCCGCGTGTCCAGAAACTCCTCGATGAGGATTTCGCCGATGGTTGCCGACTAGCGCTTGGTCATGATCATGGTTCGCCTGTGTGATTATCGAGGTACACTACGGGCGGGCGCATCGCGCACGTGCTGTTCTATGCGCGGGAAGAAGATGGTGCCGTTGCATGCCTTCATTAAGAAGACGGTGCCGAGCTCGCTCTGCAGGGTAGCGTGGATTTGGCCGCGCTTGGGTCCAGGGGCGATATTCTGTCGTCTGGCTGGTTGACCCTAGAAGGTCCAAAAGATATATATCATTACAGGATATGAATGGCGGAGCCGGACCACACGCTCGAATTCTTGTTGGCCTTTGATGGGCGCATCCACCATCGGGAGGAGGGCTACTGGATCAAGTTCGAGATCAAGCGGGTCAGGGCGAGTAAGAACCGGCCGCATGGCCTGTCCTATTCATTCACGCTCCATGCGCCCGATGGCATGAGGTTAATTGGATTTGATAACGCCCATGGCGTCGGGGCGGCCGGCTCCCGGTTCAAGAAGCGGTCGCAGGTACGCGATCACTGGCATCGTGCCGAAGGCGACGTGGGGAGGCCCTACGAATTCAAGGATGCCGATTCGTTGCTGCAAGACTTCTTTCGGGAAGTTCGACGCGTGCTGAACGAGCGCGGGATTTCCGAAACAGTCGTTCGGGAAGACAGGGAGACCAGAAAATGAAGCGGTACAAGATTCAGAGTCTGGCCTCTCTCGAAAAGGAGATGAGGGCGGTCGCGCGCGGCGAACGTACAGCTCCTGCAGACGCAACCAAGCCGAGCTTCAACTCAGTAGAGGCACTCGTGCGGCTATTGACACCCGAGAACCGGCAACTTCTTGCCTTAATCCGGGATCGCAAGCCGCGTTCGGTATCCGAGTTGGTGCAATTAACTGGGCGTGCCCAGCCAAACCTCACGCGTACTCTAGCGAAGCTCGAAGCTGCTGGCTTTATCAGGACAAAAGCGGTTGGCCGCCGCAAGGCGCCGAGCACGGCAATCAAAAAAATTGTTGTCGAGATCGATCCGTATTCTGAGCATGATCGCGTTCGGGTTGCGTAGTCCGCATCGCGGGAATGACGTGCGCGCGACCTTCAGGTTACTTTCGGTGACAAGAATCCGGGAAGTCGCTGGTGGCGGTACACTTCGGATGCCTCTCCGCTGCTGCCGTTCCACCCGGAAAACAAGAGATTGCGGCAGAGGCTGCGGCTGTTGCTTGTTATGGGGCGGCTGCGGCCATCTGCTAGGCTTTATGTCGCCGCAGACGCTGGAGTGCGCATCACGAAGCCCATTTGCAACGAGGGAATAGGCATGCCATCTTTTTTGATAGCATTGGAGATTTAGATGGGACAGGTTCTGGTTCGCAATCTCGACGACCGTGTGATCGAGAGCTTGAAGACCAAAGCCGAGCTCAAGGGCCGCTCGCTCGAGCAAGAGTTGTGTGACGTTCTCACCAATGCTGCACCACTAACGCCCGAAGAGAAGATCGCCTTGTTCCATAAACTTCGAGCGATGACGCCGCCGCTCGGCGATCTCGATGTGCGAACAGCAATTCGGCATGGCCGCGACCAGTTCGACGAATGAAAATTGTCGCCCACGCAAGCGTTGCCTTGCGCTGGTGTTTTTCAGCTGAACGGATCAGATCGTGCAGAAGAACTGTTGCGATCGGACGATCACCTCATCGCGCCCGATCTGGTGATCGCCGAAATCACGAATGCCGCTTGGAAGTTCGTGATATTCGAAAGAATACCAGCGCAATCTGCCCTATCTGCGGTACGTGAAGTCGTCAAAGCATTCGAGGAATTGGTGCCAGTAAGTGTATTGAAAGACCGCGCACTGGCGATCGCCATCGAGTTGCGTCACCCCACCTATGACTGTTTTTATCTTCGTCAGTCGCGACGTCAAGGAGCACATTTGTGTCAACGAGAGTCATCAGACGTCGCGGCTGAGCGCCATGATTTCGTCGGTGGTCAGGCCGCTGGTCGCGGTGCCGCGCATCCGCTCGAAGCGGCTCGGTTTGACCGCACGCTTGCCGACTCTCCGCAAAAAGGCACGACCGTCCTCAGCAACCTCGAACTCGACTTTGCTGCCCGGATTGATGCCAAGGCGATCGCGGACAGGCTTGGGGATAGTCACCTGG
>DASPWJ010000022.1:0-6454 GCA_035621895.1 Burkholderiaceae bacterium
GCCCGTGTCGCCTGGAGTTTTGTTTTGTGTGAGCGCGGGCCGGACCGCAATCGTGTTCGCGTCCGAGTTGACAATCTTGATCAACCGTTCGACGTGAACTCGGGAGCCAAGCTGATGCTTGGCTCGACAGCAAAGCTGCGCACGCTGGCCACATATCTTGGCGTCATCGAACAGTTGCATCGAGAACTTGACGGCATGCCGCGCCCGGCGTTGAGACAGATTGCATCCAAAGCCGATGACCCGCTGCGCCGTTGGGTTGCGGCCTACCTGGCCGATGCGGGGCAGACGGACTCCCGGCTGGGGCCAACGCTCGACGCCGCGATGCGCCGTCACTACTCCGCCAGCCCGGACGAGACCTTCTTTACCGGAGGCGGAATTCACATCTTCCATAATTTCGAGTCTTCGGAAGATTCCCAAAATCCAACGATCGAAGAGGCGTTTGCGAATTCCGTCAACCTTGCGTTTGTCCGCGTGCTGCGCGATGTCATACAACATTACGAATCGCAATTGCGCGAAGCCGACGCAGATGTCGGTCAGATGGACGACAGAACCCGGGCGCAATATTTGCGACGCTTTGCCGACCGCGAAGGACGCGTCTACCTGCACCGCTTTGACGAAGAGTACCTTGGGTTATCGCCCGACAGTGCGCTCGATCAGCTTGCACAACAGGCCAGGCAGGGCCCGCGCTCGCTTGCGATCGTGTTTCGCTCGGTGCGTCCCTACGCTTCGAAGGAGGCTATGCGACGATTCTTCGCGCGTCATTGGGCGAGCGTTGTGTCGACAAGGGAGCTTGAGGCGCTTTACACGCGGTATGCACCAGACAAACTCTCCTTGAGCGACCGGGCGTTTCTTGCGGGCGTGCATCCACTGGAACTGTGGTTAGTTGCGTTTCGAGAAGAACATCCCAACGCGGTTGCGCCGGAAGAGATCGCAGCCAGCGCGCAGGAGCGTCAGCAGGCCTATGCGTGGTTATTGCGATCCAAGGACCGTCGGTTGCAAGACACGCGTATCAAAACGGTGCTTGAGCAAGACGCCTTTGACAAGCTGCTAATCGATTGGCTGCGGCAAGGTTATCCGTTTAATCACCTGGTACCGTCGCTTGCCACGGCAATTGGCACTTCTGGAGACCGTGCCGACGCCCTTGCGTCGCTCATGGGCATCATCTTGAACGACGGGGTTTGGCAGCCGACGACAGACTTGGAGCGCGTGACATTGGCACCCGCAACGCCCTATGCGACGCAAATGGCTTACCGGGCTGCGCTGCCGCAGCGAGTTTTTTCAACCGAT
The DNA here is from genome assembly GCA_035621895.1 of Burkholderiaceae bacterium. Taxonomy (GTDB): domain Bacteria; phylum Pseudomonadota; class Gammaproteobacteria; order Burkholderiales; family Burkholderiaceae_F; genus GJ-E10. Next base: position 1,288 of record DASPWJ010000022.1, read on the forward strand.
GTCGCCGCGCAGCTCAAGCGGGCGCTCAAAAGCGTCGTCGACAAAGGAACGGGGATCATGGTCCACGACGTGTTTGTCGCGCCAAACGGCAAGCCGATGCCGATTGGTGGCAAGACTGGCACCGGAGATAACCGCTTCGACACCTACGCAGGCGGACATCAGCTCGTTGAGTCGCGCGCCGTTAACCGCACAGCAACTTTCGTCTTCTTTCTGGGAGATCGGTATTACGGAACTGTGACGGCATATGTGGCGGGATCACAATCGGATCAATATCGGTTTTCGAGCGCACTGGCAGTATCGATGCTGCGGGCCCTGGCACCGCAACTTCGGCCACTAATCGCCGCGAGGAACTCGCAGCCACAGTAAGCGAGTTTGAGCCGGTTTCATTGCAGCGAGCGGATTTCGCGCCGCGGGCAGACACGCCGGCTTCCGATGTATTGCTGCAGACGAAAGAGGGGTGGCAGTTCGCTTGCTCGCACAAGCAGGCGAACCCCAAAGACAATAGATGTTGCTTGCCGCCGGATCGTGTCACGCACCCGATGGTGTGTGGCGACGACGCTCTGTTGTGCGTCTGCCGATCGAGCTCATCACCCGGCCTTGGTGCGCTCTACGGATCTCGACGATCAAGTCGGCAAGCGCCGAGAACTCCAGTGCGCGTGCCGTTGATCGGCGCGCAACAAGGGCAACCGTGCGCTTGGGTGCGGGGGAGGCTAAAGGCCGCGCCACCAAGCGGCTTGACGCCAGCAGTCCAGCTTGGATAGCAAGCTCGGGCACGAGTGCCAGGCCAAGACCGGACTCGACCATCTGAACGAGTGTCAAAAGGCTGGTCGCCTCAAGTCCCTCCGCGCTGGCGACTTGCGCGCGCCCGCACGCCTGCAGCGTGTGTTCGCGCAGACAATGTCCTTCCTCGAGAATCAGCAACCGCTCGGCCATGCGCGGGGAAATGGTGATCTTTTTTGTCGCAAGTTGCGGATCGCCCTCCGGGGCGACAAGCCAGAGCTCATCGTCAAAAAGTGACCTTACGAGCAATCCCTCCGTCTCAAAGGGCAGCGCGATCAAGGCAAAATCAAGTTCGCCGTCCTCAAGGCGCACAAGCAGCTTCGCGGTCAGATCCTCGCGCAGCGCAAGCCGCAGTGCCGGGTGGCGTTCACGCACAATTGGCAGCAGCGAAGGCAGCAGAAACGGGGCGATCGTCGGGATGGCTCCCAAGCGGAGCAATCCGGTCATTGGCTTGGCGCCCGCTGCGGCGGCTTCGACAAGATCCTCGGCCCCGGCCAGCAGGCCGCGAGCGCGCTCCACCACGGTATCGCCCAACGGGGTCATGCGCACCGACTGGCGGTCACGCTCGACAAGCTGCGCACCCAATGTCGATTCGAGTTCCTTTAGTCCTGCGCTCAAGGTCGACTGGGTCACGAAACAGGCCTCGGCGGCGCGCGTGAAGTTGCGTGTCTCCGACAACGCAACCAGGTAACGCAGCTGGCGAAGCGATGGCAGGGCAGGCATGCAGGTGGCGTCGCGTGTTATCGAAGATATCGATAATTATAACAAATATTATCCATTGGATTAATAACCTCGGGGACCTCATAGTTCGCTCACGTAACGATTTCAACCCAGGAGCAATTGCATGTCTCTCATCAACACCACCGTCAAGCCCTTTAAGGCCAACGCCTACCGCAATGGTAAGTTCGTTACCGTCACGGACGCCGACCTCAAAGGCAAATGGTCCGTCGTGTGCTTTTATCCGGCGGACTTTACGTTCGTGTGTCCGACGGAACTTGAGGATCTCGCCGATAAGTACGCGGAGTTTCGCAGGCTCGGAGTGGAGGTCTACTCTGTTTCGACCGACACGCACTTTGCGCACAAGGCCTGGCACGACACCTCCGACGCGATTCGCAAGGTCGAGTACTTTATGGTCGGTGATCCGACGGGCACGATCACGCGCAACTTTGGCGTCATGATCGAGGAGGAAGGCTTGGCGCTACGAGGTACCTTCGTCATCAACCCCGAAGGTCAGATCAAGCTGTGCGAGATCCACGACAACGGCATCGGCCGCGACGCTTCGGAGCTGCTTCGCAAGGTCAAGGCCGCCCAGTATGTGGCCTCGCACCCCGGGGAAGTGTGCCCCGCAAGGTGGCAGGAAGGGCAACGGACGATAAAGCCCTCGCTCGACCTCGTAGGCAAGATCTAAACAAGCCCTAATCCAAGGCTCCGGCATCGTGCCGGGGCCTTGACCGAATTTACCGCGGCCCGGCCCATGGGCCGGGCCACGCTGCATCCGAAGGAAAGCAAACACGGAGTTATCCATGCTGGACGATGACGTCAAAGCCCAATTAAAGACGCACCTTGAGAAGATTGCGCAACCTATCGTGCTGGTGGCCTCGCTCGATGAAAGTCCCGCGTCGCGCGAGCTGTTCGCTTTGCTTCAGGATATCGCCGCGCTAAGTGATCGCGTAAGTATCGACCCCTCGGGTAAGGAAGCGCGCCGGCCTTCGTTTGCGATCCGACGCGTGGGCAGCGATGTGCAGGTGAACTTTGCGGCCATTCCGCTTGGTCACGAATTTACATCCCTCGTGCTGGCGCTGCTTCAGGTTGGCGGCTATGCGCCCAAGCTCGATCCGCAAGTGGCCGACCAGGTGCGAAACCTGAAAGGCGAGTTTTTCTTCGAAACCTTCATGTCGCTGTCTTGTCACAGTTGCCCCGATACGGTCCAGGCCCTAAATCTTATGAGCGTGCTCAATCCGAACATCCGGCATGTGGCGATAGATGGCTCGTTATTTCAGGGCGAGGTCGCTGCCCGCCAAGTGATGGCGGTGCCAACGATCTTCCTCGATGGCAAACCGTTCGATCAGGGCCGCATGAGCGTCGAGCAGATCGTCGCGAGGCTCGATAGCGCAGGGTCCGAGCGCAAGGCATTGGAAATAAGCGCCAAGCCCGCTTTTGACGTGCTGGTCGTGGGTGGCGGGCCGGCGGGTGCGGCTGCGGCGGTTTATGCCGCGCGCAAGGGCATTCGTACCGGCGTGGTCGCCGAGCGTTTCGGCGGGCAAGTGTTGGACACGATGGCCATCGAAAACTTCATCTCCGTGGCACACACCGAGGGCCCAAAACTTGCCTCGGCGCTTGAGCAGCACGTGCGCGAGTACGACGTCGACGTGATGAACCTACAACGCGCCGAGCGGCTGATCCCGGCAAAGGAGCCAGGCGGTCTGATTGAGGTTCGCCTTGCTTGCGGCGTATCGCTCAAGTCCCGGACGGTCGTGCTCTCCACGGGTGCGCGCTGGCGCAACATGAACGTGCCGGGCGAACGCGAGTACCGCAACAAGGGCGTGACCTATTGTCCGCATTGTGACGGCCCGCTTTTCAAAGGCAAGCGCGTAGCGGTAATCGGCGGCGGCAATTCGGGCGTGGAGGCCGCCATCGACTTGGCTGGCGTCGTGGCACAGGTCACGCTCGTGGAATTCGACAATAAGCTTCGCGCCGACGCCGTTTTGCAACGCAAGCTGCGCAGCCTGCCCAACGTGCGAGTGATCGTGAATGGTCAAACAACGCAAGTGCTTGGCGATGGTCAAAAAGTGACGGGTCTGGAGTACATCGACCGGTCAACCGGCACAAACCACCGCCTTGAACTGGAGGGGATCTTCGTGCAGATCGGGCTGCTTCCTAACGCGGAATGGCTCAAAGGCACCGTGGCGTTATCCTCGCGCGGCGAAATTGAGGTCGACGCGCACGGTAGCACTTCGGTGGCCGGCGTGTTCGCGGCGGGAGACGTGACGACAACACCCTTTAAACAGATCGTCATTGCCATGGGCGAGGGTGCGAAGGCGGCTCTTAGCGCGTTCGACCACCTGATCCGCCAGCCCTTGCCTGTCCCGGAGGAAGCTCTCGCGGCGTGATGGGATGCTGGCAACTTGGGCGCTCCGCGGCTATCGTCCGCGTTGACGGGAAAAATTGTTCACTAAAAAAGGGAGATGAGATCATGGCAAAGAGCGTGAAGCGGGCGGGTGCTGGTGGGCAGCAACTCGATATCGGCATCAGCGAGCAGGACCGCGCCCAGATCGTAAAGGGTCTCTCAAAGTTACTCGCCGATACCTACACCTTGTACCTGACGACCCACAACTTTCACTGGAACGTCACGGGCCCGATGTTTAACACGCTGCACGCGATGTTTATGACGCAGTACACGGAACTGTGGAATGCGGTCGACCCGATCGCCGAACGTATTCGTTCGCTTGGACATTGGGCGCCCGGCAGTTACGCGCAATTCGGGTCCCTAGCATCTATGCCGGATGCGCCCGAAAGCCCACCCAAGGCGTTGGAGATGGTGCGTACCCTCGTCAAGGGCCACGAGACGGTCGCTCGCACGGCGCGAGAACTCTTTGCGGTTGCAGCCAAGGCGGACGACCAGCCAACGACCGACCTTTTGACGCAACGGCTTGACATCCATGAAAAGACAGCCTGGATGCTGCGCAGCATGCTGGAGGAGGAGTAATAGCGAGCGGATTGGCGCAGTCGCTGACCAAACGTCACTAGCAAGAGGTTCGGATTTTCGCTAGTGCCCCGGGAACCCCGGCCGAGGGTGCGCGGCAAGCGATTCATGCCGCTTACATCGGCTCTCGCTCTACAAGGCCTCCTGGCTGCAAGGGCCGGTCTGCGTCGCAATCGGGCGCTCTGACCGGCGCCGGTAAAGAGGTTTGTCCTGCGACCGGCCAAAACGCGTCTTGTTGCCACGAGTGCACGAATAGCGCCTGGAACGGATGGCTTTCTGGTCGAGCGGGCTCTCGTGTGTAGTTTTGTCCTTGGGGCGCCCGCGCAAATCGCAAAAAGCGGCCATCGAGGCCGCCGGGACCTTGGACGCAATGCGAGGCTTCTTTGGCGGACTCAGTTTCGAGATGCTGCCGACTGCTTTGTGAGCGTGGCCCTGTTGCCCGCGTGATAAAAAGTTTGAATGCTGCAAAACGGGACGCAACACTTTTTGCTAAAACCCCACTGACGACTCAAAAGAGCAACGCCAGACCATCTGAACACCAGACGGCCGCAAGCGTATCTTGTTGGGTACGGTAACCCGTAAGGCAGGCACCTATGTGGTGGAGGTCAGAGTTCGTCTTATTGCGAACGAAACTGGTGGCGCGTAGCGCCACGCACTGGTTTCAGCCTTCCACCTTGTGCCTCA
>DASPWJ010000023.1:0-7740 GCA_035621895.1 Burkholderiaceae bacterium
CGCACCGTTCTCGTCTATGGTGAGCGTGACCAGTGAGCTATACGCGCCGGCCTGGCCGTTAAACGTGCTGGTGCCTGCATTCGGTACGGTACTGAATTGAGCGGTGTACTTGTTGCCAGCACTGTCCGTAGCTGTACCTGACGCTTGATGGCTTCCCGAGAAGTACGTGTATAGGGCGGGTTGGCCCGGAGCCGAGTTAAGGTCCGCTTCTCCTCCGCCTCCGCCTCCGCCGCCACCATGATGACCACCACCACCCCCTCCGCAACTGACAAACAGCAATGTGCAAGCGGCAAGAAATGCCAGCGCGCCGCTCCGCCGAGTGAAATTTCCCATGGCTACCCTCCCCGTTACTGAATGTCTAAGCCGACCGTGCAGCTTCCGGTCTTGACGCAAGTTCTTCTTCTGGCGTCTCGTTTTTCAGCGGACTGGGAGCCTCAGCGGGCCCTTTGCTACGCGAAGAAAGCTCTTATATCTGCCCCGTAGACAAGGACAGGAGCGCATATGGGTTACTCTCATCTCGAGACAATGTCAATGAGTGCGACTTACTAAGAATAAGTTTTCGATGTCTTGCGCCGCACAAGAGCGCAAATACATCGGCCCCAGCCAAACAAACGCCCGTCGAGGTTTCCGTGTTCCTGGCTGGCGCAAAGACGCGAAGCACCATCCATCGGTCTGTCACAATTTGTATGTCTACTGCCGATCAAACGGTCGGGCCTCGCGATGCGGCCGCGCCGGTCCTCTTTACGAAGCATCCGGTCAGCACTGCCCGTGCGGACCTACGATTGACTTTGAGCAAAGTGCAGGTCCCGTAAGAAAAACGTTCTCATTGCTCGCATCTTGTTCGCGTTTTTCAGATGTCGCCCCATTTGCATATCGCTTGACCACCCGCATCGACGAATTCGAAATGAACCGCCGTCAGATCGCCTTACGAACCTTTCTTGGAGGTAAAAAAGCAAATCTTCGGTCTGCCCCGGTGCATGCCGTAAGGCGGGCGATGGGCGGCAGTGCAGTCCGACCAGCCCCGTTTGGGCCCTCCATCGCGCTCCGTAAAGGCGAATTCTGGGGTTCGATCTTCCCCACCGGCTTGGCGGCCGGTGCGCTAGCCAGCGTCACGCGCTTTGTGCTTCTTGAGTTTGGCCGCGCGCAAATCGGCCTGCGTCAAAAAGCCGGTGTAACGAGCAGGCACTCAGCTCCAGCGTATGCGTCGCGCTTAACCACTGGGTGCGCGGGATTGAGCTGCGCAAAGCGATGACGTCGAACCCGGAGCTTCGCTTTCGCCGCGCCGCAAAGGTCGACTTGCGGGCGGTTGAAGCGTTCCTAGCGGCCACCGAGCGTCCGGTCGGCGGAGTCGCGGATCAACTCGAACGATTCTGGCTTGCCGTGCACGGCAACCAGATCGTCGGATGCGCCGGCCTTGAGAAGTACGGGGCGATTGCCCTGCTGCGCTCTGTGGCGGTCTTGCCTGAAAGGCGCAATCAAGGAATCGGCAAAGCGCTCATCTCGCACATCGTGCAGGACGCGATGAGCGCAAACCTCACGGACCTGTATCTCTTGACGACCCACGCCGACCGGTATTTTGCGGGCTTTGGTTTTCGTGCCTTGAACAGGTCTGCCGCACCCAATGCGCTGCTTGCCTCGGCGGAGTTTCAAGGTGCATGTCCGGAAAGTGCCACCCTAATGCGGCTGTCGCTGGCCCCGCCACATAACCATAGACAAGGTCCCGTCCCTAACACCTAGCGCAACGGTTAGGGCTTGCGCCAGTTAGTCAGAGAGCCTGGCCGCTTTTGCGCGCGCCTCTGCGCCAAAACGGGTAGGGTCTTGCAAGAAACGACAGGCGAAACCGTTAGACGTCTTGCGAGGGCAGCACGCGATTTGAGCCGACCGCAGGTAACCGGGCATCTGCTCGCAGACGCTCGGGCACGCGCGGGCAAAAACCACGCCGCTAACCGAATTTCGAGGTGGGGCCGGGTGGCCGACGTCGGCCGAGACTCGCCGCGATTCTTGTTGGAAGTCCATGCAGGGATTTGACGGCACCGACTGCAAACCCGCGATCGAATCTAGGGAAATTTCGCCACCTGCTTCCTGTAGTCGCGGCCTCTCAGAGATGTCCGCGTTTCATCGGATCGCCGAGAATCCTGCTCTAGCGCAATGCATCAATTTTTTCGCTCGGTAAAGGGTAGACTCGCTTCGACCACAGTCGTGCGAAATCGTAATCGACCCGTACGCTAGGCGGCGTGTTTCGCGTAAGAGCTGCGGTTGCTGCGGCGCGAAATCGCTGGATCGCGTCCGTGTTTTTTGGAGAAAAATGCAATGTCTGACGCGGGCAGACTGAGCGGCGACCCAGCCAGCGCGCCTCCCGAACTGCTGCGCGTATCCGGGGTCCGCGTTTGCTTTGGCGGAATCGTGGCCCTGGACGACGTATCGTTCTCGGTCGATGCCGGCCAGATCGCCGGGCTCATTGGCCCGAACGGCGCAGGCAAGACAACCCTGTTTAACTGTCTGTCCCGGCTCTACGAATACGAGCAGGGCACGATCGTCTTTGACGGTACGCCGCTTTCCTCGGTGCCACGGCACCGTATCGCAAACCTCGGCATTGGCCGCACTTTTCAGAATCTGGCCCTGTTTGGCACGATGAGCGTGCTGGAAAACGTGATGGTCGGGCGGCACTGTCGGACCGTCAGCGGCTTTGCCGCCAATGCCTTGCGCCTTCCTGGTGTTTCGGCGGAGGACAAAAGCACCGGCAAACATGCACGCGAACTCATCGATTTTCTTCAGCTAAATGCCGTTGCTCACGCCCGGGTGCGCGAGCTGCCTTTTGCGATCCAAAAGCGCGTGGATCTTGCGCGCGCGCTCGCTGCCGGCCCGAAGTTGCTGCTGCTTGATGAACCGGCGAGCGGATTAGACCACGAGGAAGCGCAGGCATTAGGGCGAATCATTCGCGAAATTCGCGATCGACTGCGGGTCACGGTACTGCTGGTCGAGCATCGCATGAGTCTGGTGATGAGCATCTCCGACAAGGTCATTGCATTGCATTTCGGGCGAAAGATCGCCGATGGCACTCCCGAACAAGTGCGCGCGAACCCCGAGGTCGTCCAGGCGTACCTGGGCGCTGCTGCGTAAGGGAGAGCGCGCCGTGCTACTTGAAGTGATCGACCTGCACGCTGGCTACGGTCCTATGCGCGTGCTTCACGGCATCAACTTTGGCCTCGCACCGGGCTCAGTCACTGCGCTGCTCGGTGCCAACGGCGCAGGCAAGACAACGACGCTGCGCGCACTGTGCGCGATGGTCCGATCGCAGGGCCAGATTACCTTCGACGGGCAGCGCATCGACCGCCTGGCTACCGAAGACATCGTGCGTCTGGGAATCGCTCACGTGCCCGATGGGCGCGGGACCTTCACGCACCTGACCACCGAGGAGAACCTGCGCCTGGGGGCCTATGTGCGCCACGACAAGGGCGAGGTTGCTGCCGATGTTGAGCGCGTCTACGGGTATTTTCCGCGTCTCAAAGAGCGGCGCCGCCAGCAGGCAGGGACACTTTCGGGCGGGGAGCAACAGATGCTCGCCTTAGCGCGAGCGCTGATGTTGCGCCCGCGTCTTTTGTTGCTCGACGAGCCGTCTTTTGGCCTGGCGCCACTGCTGGTACAGGAATTTTTCAAAATTCTCGGACAAATCAATCGCAGCGAAGGCGTCGGTGTGCTTCTGGTAGAGCAAAACGCCGCCATAGCCTTGGAACTCGCCGATCACGCATATGTGATCGAAACGGGCCGCATCGTCTTGGCCGGCCGTACCGACGAGATAAAGCGCAACGAGGCGGTGCGCGCCTCGTATTTGGGATGCTGACCGATGGAGGAGCTGCTCAACCAGGTCTTCGCTGGGCTCGCAACCGGAGGGATCTATGCGAGCCTTGCGTTGGCCCTGGTCATGATTTATCAGGCAACGCAACTCGTCAATTTTGCGCAGGGCGAGATGGCGATGTTCTCGACGTACATCGCTTGGGCACTGATCCAGACCGGAGTGCCGTACTGGGCCACGTTCTTCCTGACAGTAGTTTTTTCTTTTTTGCTGGGTGTGGTGGTTCAGTATCTGCTGCTGCAGCGCATTCGAGGCCAGCCAGTGCTCGCGCTGGTCGTAGTTTTCATCGGTCTGCTGGTGATCTTTAATAGTCTTGCGGGCTGGATCTTTACGTACACCATCAAAGTTTTCCCGAGCCCGTTTCCGGCCGAACCCCCCTTTGGCCAGCACTACGTTTCGGCCCATGAACTGGGCGCAACCGCCGTCACCCTCGTTTTGATCACCCTGTTGTGGGCGTTTTTTCGTTTCACTTCGCTCGGGCTGGCGATGCGTGCCGTGGCGCAAAACCCCGTCTCGAGTCGGCTCGTTGGCATTCGCGTGAGCCAGATGCTGGCGCTTGGCTGGGGGCTGGCGGCAGCGATTGGGTCGATCGCCGGCATGATGGCCGCGCCGATCGTCTTTCTTGATCCCAACATGATGTCCGGCATCTTGTTATATGCCTTCGCGGCCGCGCTGCTTGGGGGTATCGATAGTCCGGGCGGTGCGGTGTTTGGGGGCTTTCTCGTGGGAGTGCTAGAGAATCTGCTCGGCGCCTTTGTGGTTGGCAATGCGCTAAAGCTCGTTTTCGCACTGGTGATCATCGTGGGCGTCCTGCTGGTGCGCCCCTCGGGCATCTTTGGCAGTGTGCACGTGACACGGGTATGAGAGTCCGGAAAAAACGCCAAATTTGCGGCGCTTGTGGCGGCCAACACGCACAGTGTCCCTCGGACCGAGCTCAAACGCGCTCATGGGCACTGACATCATGAGCCCAATCGGTTCTTGGCGCGTCTTCGCGCTCGCCGCGTTGATTGCGCTGGCCTGCCTCTTGCCATTTTTCATCAGCAGCTACCACGTTTTCCAGCTCACTTTGGTTTTGGTGTACGCGATTGCGCTTCTGGGCCTAAACATCCTGACCGGCTACAACGGGCAGATATCGCTCGGACACGGTGCCTTCTATGCCATTGGGGCTTATGCGGCGGCGATTTTGATGGACCGTTTCGGCGTGCCCTATTGGCTCACGGTACCGGTGGCGGGCGTGTTGTGTCTCGTGGTGGGCTTTTTGTTTGGCCTGCCGGCCTTGCGCCTCGAGGGTTTGTACCTGGCGCTTGCGACCTTCGCACTGGGCGTCTCGATGCCCCAGCTTCTAAAGTACAAACCGTTTGAACCATGGACGGGTGGCGTGCAGGGCATTGTCATCGTCAAACCGGACCCACCATGGCACTTACCGATTAGCCCCGACCAGTGGTTGTATTTTTTTGTGCTCGCTATTGCCGGCGCAATGTTCCTTCTTGCCTGGAATCTGCTACGCGGTCGCATCGGGCGGGCACTGGTTGCGATCCGCGACCACCCGATTGCCGCCAGTGCTATGGGTGTCAATACCGCGATGTACAAATCGCTCGCTTTTGGTGTCAGTGCCATGTACACGGGCATCGCCGGCGCCTTAGGCGCAATCGCCGTGCAATTTGTCGCACCCGACAGCTTCACGATTTTGCTGTCAATTAGCCTCTTCGTCGGGATCGTCGTCGGCGGCTTGGGTTCGATTGGCGGTGCGCTTTTTGGTGCGCTCTTTATCGAATTCGTACCCAACTTTGCCGGTCAGATCTCCAAGGCAGCCCCTTGGGCCATTTACGGAGTTTTCTTGATCGGTCTGATTTTCGTGATGCCGATGGGTATTAACTGGGCGATCCGCCTTGGCTGGGCGCGGATCACCAGCCGTCGCCGCACCGCATCTGCCCAGTAACGCAGCCCAATAACGGTATCTACCGCCCCCAACAGGAGACTCACAGGAGACACACCATGTCCACCAGAAGCAATGTCGTGATCGCTACCCTTGCCGCGTTGCTCGCCGTTGCTGCACCCGGCGCCTTGGCGCAAAAGATGTATGACACCGGCGCCTCCGACACGGAAATTAAGATCGGTAACACCATGCCCTACAGCGGACCCGCATCGGCTTACGGAACGATTGGTAAGACCGAGACCGCCTACTTCAAAAAGGTCAACGACGAAGGCGGTGTCAACGGCCGCAAAATTGATTTCATCAGCGTAGATGATGGCTACAGTCCACCCAAGGCGGTGGAGATGGCGCGCCAACTCGTCGAGCAAGACGGCGTCTTGTTCTTGTTTGGCACGCTCGGTACACCCTCGAATACAGCGATTCAGAAATATATGAACGCAAAAAAGGTGCCGCAATTGCTCGTTGCCACGGGCGCCGCAAAATGGAATGACCCCCAAGGCTACCCGTGGACCATGGGCTATCAGCCCAGCTATCAGACCGAGGCGGCGATCTTCGGGCGGCACATTCTGCAGACCAAACCTAACGCGAAGATCGGCGTGCTGTACCAAAATGACGATTTTGGCAAAGACTACTTAAAGGGCCTCAAGGAGGGCTTGGGCGATAAGGCCACAAAAATGATTGTCGCCGAGGTTAGCTACGAGGTGACCGATCCGACGATCGATTCGCAAATCGTGCAACTGCAGGCCTCGGGCGCGGATGTCTTCGTTAACATCACAACGCCAAAATTTGCCGCGATGGCCATTCGCAAAGCCTACGACATTGGCTGGAAACCGGTGCAGTATTTAACTGACGTTTCGAGCACGGTCGCCTCCGTGATCCAGCCCGCGGGTCCGGAAAAGGCCGTTGGCATCATCTCAGCCATATACGGAAAGGACCCAACGGATCCGCAATGGCAAAACGACCCCGCCATGAACGAGTGGCGCGCGTTCATGAAGAAGTACTACCCGGATGGCAGCTTGACTGACGTAAACAACGTCTATGGCTACGGCGTCGCGCGCACCCTGGTGCAAGTGCTCAAGCAGTGCGGCGATAACCTGACACGGGAAAACGTGATGAAGCAGGCGGCGAACCTGAAAAACTTCGACCCCGGCACGAACCTACCCGGCGTATTTACCAACACGAGTCCAACCAACTATGCACCAATTCAGGCGATGCAGCTCGAAAAATTTAACGGAAAAGAGTGGGTGCGATTTGGCCAAGTCATAAGCAAATAAGGCCTTAAAGAGCCCATCGCCAGGTCAGACGGGCCGAGTCTAGGCAACCCGCCATGTGCACAGCTCGGCCCAGCTTGACTATCTTCGCGAAGCAAAACCTTCGAGAACAAGCTGCCGCGCCCGAAAATCAAGGCGCCTAAAAAGAAGTGCGGCCGTCCGCAAAGCACCGGGTCTGCGCGTGTACGACCATTCCGAGCGCGCCGGATTCGGCGAAACGGGCGCGCTGCCAACTCGCATCATTACCTGTTTCCAGACAGCTCATAATCTCTCGCAACGCGGCATGTTCCGAGGGTCCCGATTCGCGGCGAATAGCGGCGACGGTGTTGCGAATATCTTGGGCAATTGGTAGCCGATCCCGAGTAAATGGGTCGACGAGCTCGCCGCGCAAGCCAAAGCGGCATGCCTGGAAGCGATTAAAGCTGTACACCAGATATGCGTCCTCGGTTAGCGTAAGCGCTGGTTCGTTCAGTATCCGCCGAGCGATGCATTGCACATAGATCGCCAGCGCCGCGGCCCGTTCCAAGCGCAAGGGCGTGTCGAAGACCCGCACCTCGACCGTTCCGTATTCGGGCTTGGGGCGAATATCCCAATAAAAGTCCTTCATGCTTTTGACAACACCGGTCGCCTGCATCTTGGTGAAGTAATCCGTAAATTCCGTCCAATTGCGAACAAACGGCATG
>DASPWJ010000024.1:0-25694 GCA_035621895.1 Burkholderiaceae bacterium
ATCGCGGCCTTTGACGAGGCTGCGGCCGTGTATCGCCAGACGGTGTTGACAGCATTTGCGAACGTTGCCGATGCACTGCAGGCACTGGATTTTGACGCGCAGGCGCTGGCCGCACAGGCCGATGCGTATGCTCAAGCACAGGGGGCGGCGGAGCTTGCGCAAACCCAGTTTGATAACGGCTCGATCAGCTACCTGAGTTTGCTCACGGCCCAGCAACAGTATGCCCAGGCGGCCGTTGCGGTTGTGCAGGCACGTGCGAATCGGTTCACGGACACGGCTGCGCTATTTCAGTCTCTGGGTGGAGGCTGGTGGAACGCTGCCCAAACGCAGGTACCGACCAAGCCGGTTGCGCGAACCGAATGATGTGGCTGAGCAAGCAGGCAATTTTTTTGAGTACCGTTGGGGTGCCGCGCGGGGCGCGTGAGCTCGGATAAAAGAAGAAACAGAAAGCTAGAAAAATGGCAAATCTCGGATCGCCGGACGTTACCGCGCAACCCAAGCCCCGATTTGGTCGCCGCTTAATTCTTACCGTTGTCCTGGTGTTGCTCCTTATCGCGGTCATAGTCGGCGTGAAAGTCCTGCTCGTCATGCGGCAGATCGCCTCGATCAAGCCGCCGGCCCCGCCTACCGTCACGACAATGACTGCGCAGTTGCAAGATTGGCGCAATCAGATCGATACGGTTGGCAGCCTGCGCGCGTGGCGGGGAACCGACCTCAGTACCGAGATCGCGGGGCTCGTGCATGACGTGAAATTTCGATCGGGTCAGAATGTCGGTGCCGGCGATGTGCTTGTGGAACTTAATGCCGACGCCGAAAAGGCGCAGCTATTGTCCCTGGAGGCGGCAGCGGAACTGGCTCGTACGACGCTAACGCGCGACCGTGGGCAGCTTGCGGTACGCGCGGTAAGTCAAGCGACGATCGACACGGACGAGGCCGATCTAAAAAGCAAGACCGCGCAAGTCGAACAGCAGCGTGCAATCGTTGAGAAAAAAATGATCCGAGCACCTTTTGCCGGACGGACCGGCATCACAATGGTGCAACCCGGTCAGTATCTAAATGCAGGCGACAAAGTTGTGACCTTGCAGTCGATTGACACGTTATTGCTCGATTTCAACGTCCCGCAGCGCGAACTGGCACAAGTCAAAGTGGGTGCCGAGGTTACGGCCGGAGTTGATGCACTGCCGGGCCGCGTATTTAGCGGCAAGGTTACGGCAATCAACCCCGCCGTGGACACCGGCACACGCAATGTTGAGGTGGAAGCAAGCGTGAAAAATTTTAAGCACGAACTGCTACCGGGAATGTTTGCCAAGGTGGGACTGCTGGTCGGTGCATCCGAGCGACATATCACCGTGCCGCAAACTGCGATCACTTACAACCCCTATGGTGCGACGGTCTTCATCGCAGAGTCTAGGAAAAACGAAAAGGGCGAAACTACGCTGACCGCCAAGCAAGCGTTTGTGACCACGGGTGCAACTCGGGGCGACCAAGTGGCAGTCCTTACCGGCTTGAACGAAGGCGATGTCGTCGTCACGAGCGGCCAGCTTAAATTAAAGACCGGCGCCACCTTGCGAGTCGATAACAAGGTGACGCCGCGTGATGACCAAAACCCAACGCCGCAGGAGCGCTGACCGACGCTTTCGCAAGGCGCGTCCAACGCCACGGTTACAAGCGACATGAACTTCACCGACATATTCATACGCCGCCCGGTCCTCGCAGCGGTTGTGAGCCTGGTGATCCTTGTACTTGGATTGCGTTCGCTCGCTGGATTGCCGGTGAGACAGTATCCGCAAACCCAAAACGCAGTCGTCACCATCTCGACGGCCTATTACGGTGCCGACGCGGCCACCGTAGCCGGCTTTATCACGCAGCCGCTCGAGGCCGCAATCGCCCAAGCCCAGGGCATCGACTACCTTTCGTCAAACAGCCTCAATGGGCAGTCGATCATCACAGCGACGCTTCGCCTGAACTATGACGCCAACCGCGCGCTGACGGAGATCAATACCCAGGTCAGCTCGGTCAAAAACCAGTTGCCGCCGCAGGCACAGCAGCCCGTGCTTTCCGTGCAGATCGGACAGACGACGGACGCCATGTACATGGGCTTTTACAGCGATGTGTTGCCAACCAACAGCGTTACGGATTATCTGTATCGGGTCGTAAAACCCAAGCTCGACTCGGTTGAGGGAGTGCAGACGGCCGAGATCCTCGGTGGGAGGCAATTTGCGCTGCGGGCCTGGCTGGACTCGGACCGAATGGCAGCCCATGGCATGACCGCGGCCGACGTCGCTAACGCGCTTGCGGCAAACAACTTCCTTGCGGCGCTTGGCTCAAGCAAGGGGCAAATGGTGACGGTGGACCTTCGGGCCGACACCGATTTGCATAGCGTGGAGGAATTTAAGCAGTTGGTGGTCAAGCAAGGCAACGGTGCGCTGGTGCGCCTGGACGATGTCGCCACCGTGGCCTTAGGCGCGGAAAACTACGATTACAACGTCGCCTTCAGCGGACGCGGCTCGGTGTTTATCGGGATCAAGGTTGCGCCGGAAGCCAACTTTCTGGATGTCGCCCAGAGGGTGCGCGCGGTCTTTCCGTCAATCGAGCGTCAGTTGCCAGCAGGCCTGACCGGCAAGATCGTTTACGACGCAACCAAGTTTGTGAATACGTCGATCCACGAAGTAATCAAGACCTTGATCGAGTCGCTTCTGATCGTCACCGCGGTCATCTATCTTTTTCTCGGCAGTTTGCGCGCGGTCATCATCCCGGTAATTGCCATGCCGCTGTCGCTAGTCGGAACCTTCTTTGTCATGTTGGTGCTGGGCTACTCGGTGAATCTGCTCACGCTACTTGCGCTCGTGCTGGCAATCGGCCTTGTGGTCGATGACGCGATCATCGTCGTCGAAAACGTCTTTCGCCATATCAATGAGGAGGGCCGTAAACCCCTGGAGGCATCAGTATTGGCAGCGCGGGAACTTGGCGGTCCGATTGTGGCGATGACGATCGTGCTGGTCGCGGTGTATGTCCCGATCGGATTTCAGGGAGGCCTTACCGGGGCCTTGTTTACCGAATTCGCTTTTTCGCTTGCCGGCGCGGTGACGGTGTCTGGGGTCATTGCGCTGACGCTCTCACCAATGATGTGTTCGCGCTTTTTTCAAGAAAGCGGATCGCAATCGGGCTTTGCTTTGTTCGTCGACCGCCAGTTCGAACGCCTGCACGCGGGATATCAACGCTTGTTGAGCTCGATACTTTCTACCTGGGTGGTAATGCTCGTCATGGGCATGATGTTGCTGCTGGCTGCTGTGGCTCTGTTTCTCACCGCCAAAGCCGAACTCGCACCCAGTGAGGACCAGGGTATCGTGCTCTATCAGGTGTTTGGTCCACCCGATGCGACCGCCGAGCAAATGCAGACCTACGCGCAGCAGCTGTATGAAACCGCCAGCAAGATTCCCGAGTACGAGCAAATGTTCCAGCTAACGGGGGCTCCGACCATCAATCAGGGTTTCGGCGGCACATTGCTAAAAACTTGGGATGAGCGCGAGCGCAGCGCGACGCAGATTCAGGCGGAGTTGCAGGACAAATGGAACGGCATCGCAGGGGCACGGGTTGCGGCATTTCAGTTTCCTCCGCTGCCCGGATCGAGCGGTTTGCCTGTGCAGTTTGTCGTCAATACAACGGAACCCTTCGCCAATCTAAACGAGGTCGCTCAGGCGGTTCTGGAGAAAGCCCGGGCTAGCGGAAAGTTTTACTTCATCGACGGCGACCTGAAGATTGATAAGCCGCAGACCACGCTGGTGGTTGACCGTGATCTGATCGGGGCCATGGGCATGACGGAGGGCGATATCGGATCGGCGCTCAGTTCTGCGCTGGGCGCCAACTATGTCAACTATTTTTCGATCTCTGGCCGTTCCTACAAGGTGATTCCGCAGGTGCTGCAGGTCGATCGACTCAATCCCTCGCAAGTGCTCAATTATGAGTTTCGCACTCCTGCGGGAATCAACATCCCGATATCGACGGTGGCACGCTTGCAGACAACCACCGTGCCGGAGACCATTACGCACTTTCAGCAGCTTAATTCCGTGACAATCGGGGGCGTCAATGCGGCCCCGGGCGTTTCACAAGGCGAAGCGCTGCAGTTTTTGCGCGACACGGTCGCGCAGGTTGCTTCACCCGCCTATTCAATCGACTATTCCGGTCAGTCGCGACAGTTCGTCAAGGAGACAGGCGGTTTTGCGATCACGCTGGCATTTTCCATCATCATTGTGTTCTTGGCGCTGGCGGCGCAATTCGAGAGTTTCCGCGACCCGGTCGTCATCCTGGTTTCCGTGCCGCTAGCTCTGTTCGGTGCACTGATCTACATTAATTTGTTTTCTTCACTTAACATCTATTCACAAGTGGGTCTGGTGACGTTGATGGGGCTGATCAGCAAGCACGGGATCTTGATCGTCCAGTTTGCCAACGAATTGCAACGCGCCGGTCGCAGCAAATTTGATGCGGTCGTCCAGGCCGCGGGAGTGCGACTGCGGCCGATTTTGATGACCACGGCGGCAATGGTGCTTGGCGTGGTACCTTTGGCGATCGCTTCAGGAGCGGGCGCGGCCGGTCGGCAAGCGATGGGCTGGGTCGTCTTCAGTGGCCTGACGGTGGGAACTATGTTCACGCTGTTTGTCGTCCCAGCAATGTATTTATTTCTCGGCGCCGAGCACGAAAAGCGAGCAGATGCACACAGCCTTGCGGCTGAAATGGGGAATTCGCCGTAGTCGCGCCCCTGGGGTTACGCAAGCTGCGCCATGTAAACAAGCGACCGCAATATGGCCTGGGCGAGCCTTGCTCGCGGCCGTTTGCCTCTAACAGCGCTACTATGCTTGGGCCTGCGTGTAACCGACACGGAATCGTGATACCGCAACATTGCGCGCCCTTGATATGGCAGATGCAACGCAAAGCACCGAATTAATGCTTACGCCCACCTCGACCGATGCAAGTGCGGCGCAAGGTAGCGCGTCTTCGTATCGCCCCGTGCGCGCGCTTTCGCAATACCGACCGTATTGGGCCAAGCGCCTTGGCCCCGCGAAGTTCTTGCCCATGAGCCGCGCCGAAATGGACTCCCTGGGGTGGGACAGTTGCGACGTCATCATCGTAACCGGTGACGCGTACGTCGATCACCCGAGCTTTGGCATGGCGCTGATTGGGCGGGTGCTGGAGGCGCAGGGCTTTCGCGTGGGCATCATCGCCCAGCCCGACTGGCGCAGCGCCGAATCGTTCCGAATGCTCGGGCGCCCTAATTTGTTTTTCGGGATTACCGCGGGGAACATGGATTCGATGATCAACCGCTATACGGCGGATCGAAAAATGCGCAGCGACGATGCCTATACACCAGGGGGCATAGGCGGCCATCGTCCGGACCGTTGTTCCCTCGTCTACGCGCAGCGCTGCCGAGAAGCCTATGGCGATGTGCCACTCGTCATGGGGGGAATTGAGGCGTCCTTGCGACGCATCGCGCACTATGACTACTGGCAGGACAAAGTGCGTCGGTCGATTTTGGTTGACTCCAAGAGCGATTTACTCGTTTACGGTAGTGGCGAGCGCGCGATTGTTGAAATCGCCCACCGCTTGGCGGCACGCGAACCAGTGCAGCAAATTTGCGACGTGCGCGGTACCGGCTTTGTGCGACGCCAATCGCAGCCGGGTTGGTACGAGATTGATTCGACCTTTGTGGAGGAACCGGATGCGGCCCGCGGTGGCGCGGATCCGTTTGGCAATCCTTACCAGACGACCTCGGAGCGGGCCCAAAGCCATGCGGCGCACTGTGCTCGAGTCGATGGGCAAAATGCGTCGTGGGTGCCCGTGGCCGCTCCGACGGTTGGCGGCAGCGGAAAGCGACGGCTGCCGCCGCGCGACCGCACTGTGATCCGGCTACCGGCCTACGAGCAGGTGCGCTCCGACCCCGTCTTGTATGCGCATGCGAGCCGGGTGCTGCACTTGGAGACAAACCCGGGCAACGCCCGAGCGCTGGTCCAGGCGCACGGCGAGGGTTCGACGGCTCGCGACGTTTGGCTGAATCCTCCACCCACACCGCTGACGACCGCTGAAATCGATTCGGTGTTTGATCTGCCGTATGCGCGGGCGCCCCATCCCAGATACGGCGATGCCGATGGTCCAAACAAAATACCGGCCTGGGAGATGATTCGCTTTAGCGTCAATATCATGCGAGGTTGTTTCGGGGGATGCACCTTTTGTTCCATCACCGAGCACGAAGGTCGCATCATTCAAAGCCGTAGCGAGGAATCGGTTTTACGCGAGGTTCAGACCATCCGCGATCAGGTCAAAGGTTTCACCGGCGTGATCTCGGATCTGGGCGGACCGACGGCCAACATGTACCGTATGGGTTGTCGCTCATCGCAAATCGAAGCTGCCTGCCGCAAACCCTCCTGCGTCTATCCGAAGATCTGCCAGAACTTGGTGACTGACCATGCGCCGCTCATTCACCTTTATCGGCGGGCGCGATCGCTTGCCGGAATCAAGAAGGTATTAATCGGATCGGGCGTGCGCTACGACTTAGCGCTCGAGTCGCCTGACTACATTCGAGAACTCGTCCGGCACCACGTCGGCGGTTATTTGAAGATCGCGCCCGAACATACGGAGAGCGGACCGCTGCGTCTGATGATGAAGCCTGGAATTGGAGCGTATGACCGTTTCCAGCACTTGTTTCAAAAATTCAGCTCAGAGGCCGGCAAGCAGCAGTATCTCGTTCCGTATTTCATTGCGGCCCACCCGGGAACGAGCGACGAGGACATGTTGCAGCTCGCGTTGTGGCTCAAGCGAAATGGCTTTCGTGCCGATCAGGTGCAGAACTTTTATCCCAGTCCGATGGCAACCGCTACAGCCATGTACTACAGCGGCAAAAATCCCCTGCACAAGGTGAACCGTACCAGCGAAAACGTTGATGTGGTCCGCGGGGAGCGACGCCGGCGCCTGCACAAGGCATTCTTGCGCTACCACGATCCAAAGAACTGGCCCCTGCTGCGCGAAGCCCTGCAGGCAATGGGTCGCGCCGATCTCATTGGAAACGGCAAACAGCATCTCGTACCCCGTTACCAGCCGGTTGGAGACGGCGCGTATCAAAGTCCCCGGCGAAAAAATTCGACTCCAGCCGCTAGTCGCGTTTCACCGGTAACGCGTGGCCGAATCCTTACCCAGCACACGGGTCTGCCGCCGCGCCCGCTGGCCGCGGGACCGACTCCACGCCGAAAGAAAACCTCGGCCCTGCGTCGTGCCTAGATTGATTCGTGGGGGGCTTGGGTCCGATCCGCGGTTCGGTTGAGCACCGCGGCTTAACGGATTTGAGGTCTGCTCTCTGGTCGAGACTCGTAGGGATCGGCGGGCAGCAAACCTTCGACTGCGTGGCGCACCCGATCGGTTAGGGTCGGAAGGATGCGAGGATGCGTGAAGACATAAAAGCGTCCGGTTCGTATCGCTTCGAATGTCATCTGCGCGACTTCGGCTGCGCTGATTCGGCCGCTTGCAATCGCCTTTGCGGTCTGGGCTTGCGCCACGCGCTGCGACGCGCTCGGCGGAACTTTACTGACCCAGTGCGCGGGGCGATTGCGTTCGGATTCGCCGATCCCCGTGGTTACGTAGGCCGGACTCAATAGGGTCACGCCAATGTTCGAGCCAGCCAGGCGCAAGTCCTGGTAAAGGGTCTCCGTAAGCGTCACGACCGCGTGCTTGCTGACGTTGTAAATCCCCATGAGCGGAGCGCTCAACCAACCCGCGACCGATGCCGTGTTAACGATGTGCGCGGGTTCGCCGTCTCGACTCGATTCAAGCATCGAGGGCACGAAGGCTTGCAAGCCATGCACAACGCCCATCAGATTTACACCCAGCACCCACTGCCAGTCGCGCTCCGTGTGTTCCCACACATATCCGCCGCTGCCAACTCCCGCATTGTTAAAGAGCAAATGCGTCGACCCGAATTCGCGCTCGGTACGCGCCGCTAGACCTTGCACCTGTAATGCGTCCGATACGTCTACGGCGACTCCCACGACGTGAGGCCTTCCGCCCAGTTCCGAAACGAGCTTCTCAAGCGAGCCTGCATCGACGTCGGCCAAAACGAGGTGCATCCCTAGGGACTTGGCAAGCCGCGCAAATTCGCGACCAAAACCGCTCGCGGCACCTGTAATCACCGCCGTTCGTCCAACGAAGTCCTGCACGTGATCTCCTTATGTGATGGGTGCACACATCGCGCCAAAGCGTAAATGCGGCGCCACTGCGGCGCATCGCGCAACTTCGATTCGCGTGCCCACTCTTAGTCGATTAACTTTACGAGTGTCTTGCCAAAGTTTTGGCCTTCCAGCATTCCCAGGAACGCCTGCGGCGCGTTTTCCAGACCTTGCACGACCGACTCACGATAGCGGATAGCGCCGCTGGCGTAAGCGGCGCTGAGCTCTTCAAGGGCCTGCGGCCAGATGTCGAAGTGCTCGGAGATGATGAAGCCCTGCAATTTAAGACGGCTAATCAACAGCCAAGTCGGATTGGTTATCGGAATCGGTGCGCCGTTGTATCCCGCGATCAAACCGCATAGCGCGATTCGTCCAAACGCGTTCATCCGCGGTAGCACCGCATCCATGATCACACCACCGACGTTCTCGAAATACCCGTCAATACCCTTGGGACATGCCTCCTTAAGTTGCACGCCCAGGTCTTTGCTTTTGTAATCAACGCAAGCCTCAAAGCCCAGCTCCTGAACCACGAAGCGGCATTTTTGCGCTCCGCCAGCAATGCCCACAGCACGCGCCCCGGCTCGCTTGGCAAGCTGCCCCACGATCATGCCAACGGCGCCACTGGCGGCCGAGACCGCCACTGTCTCGCCAGGCTTGGGCGCGATGATCCGGTTCAAGCCATACCATGCGGTCACGCCGGGCATCCCCACAGCTCCCAGATACGCCGAAAGGGGGATGAGCCTTGTGTCGAGCTTGCGCAGCCCATCGCCGTGCGACACACCGTACTCCTGCCAGCCAAAGCTGCCGAGCACGGGCGTGCCAACCGGCCAGGACGAATTTTGCGATTCAACGACGAGTCCCGTCGTCTGCCCCTGCATGGTTTCATTAAGTGCCTGTGGTGCCGCGTAAGAACGAGCTTCGTTCATTCGGCCCCGCATGTACGGGTCGAGCGAGAGCCAATGGTTGCGAACCAGCAATTGACCCGTGCTTAGCGATGGCGTTTCTACGGTTTCAAGTCGAAAGTTTTCCGCAGTGGCTTTGCCCGATGGTCGACTGACGAGCACGATGCGGCGATTGCGTGGCATGTTCTGTCCTCCCGATTGGGTATCTTCACCTTTAGACAACGCGCGCTTCACCGCACGTATGCTGGTGGCCGTTCCAAGAAATGGCGCGGAAAAGCCGGCTCATTAGCACTGCGATTGCAGGAGCGCGCATCTGACGCCCGACACCAAGCAAAGCGTACTACGCGCTCGGGTTCAACGGCGCCGTGAACAGCAAGCAGGGGAAAATTGGGCATTCTTGCTCCAGTGTGGCGCTTTGAAAAGATGGTTTGTGCGTGCGGACCTCAGAGGCCGGCTAGCTGAAAATCGATCAGCACCTCGTCGTGGACCGTAAGAAGACCACCGAGCACCGAAATTGGTTGTACGGAAAAGTCCGTCTGACGCAAGATGAGCGAGCCAGTGACGGAAATTCGATCGGGCAACCCTTCGACTTGTAAGGGCACCCACATATCGCGTTGCTGGCCGTGCAACTCGATCTGCACTTGGGCGGCAAACTTGGGTGCTTCTCCTACGATTTGAAGCGAGTGTATGCGCACGAAGGGATAGCGCTGTGCCTGCAAGTTTTCCTCTCCGAGCATGTGGGCGCGGGTGCGCTCGATATCCGAGGGCGAGAGCTCACCGGAAAACGCTCCACCCAGGCGCGAGCGGATCTCGGGAGCGTCAAGTTCGAGTTCCTCAAGGCGAAACTCTAAATCGAAGCGACCATCCGCCGGCCCGCTTTGTGGAACGAAAACGTACCCCTGAAATCGAGGCGCCATCAGCACATGATTGTGTCCTAACCTCGCCGCGACACCGCCCCGGAAAACGAAAATGCGAATCGCAGACGATTGGGGGTTCAATCGCAAGACCCTGCCACCGCTTGCACCTAAAGCCAAGTACTGCGTGCGTAAATCGGTTGGGACGGCCTTGGACTCCGGCGATTCTGGGCGAGGAGGTTGGACCGGAGCGCTTACGGTACAGCCGAACAAGATGACGCTGGCGAAAGCGCCTAGAAAGGCGTGGATGAGATGGCACAAACGCATGCAAGCTCCAGAAGATTGCCGCCGCTCCTTGGCGGCAGCATGTATTGTGCTTTGCCTTGCGGCAATTGTTGCCTCGACCACCAGCTGATGGGCTTTTGCGCACGGCCGTCGCCGACATATGACAGTGTGCCAATTCCAACTTCACCAGGCGATGCGGGCGCTTCGTCGGCACCATAATGGGACGTTCGTGGTGCCGTCGGGAGCGTCGTCCCCGGAAGGCGCGATCATTTTTTGATCATGCACTGTCAATTTGATTTGGCGCGAAATTGGATGGCGCGCGGGCACTGCGTTGTTAGGGCACGCTGGCGCGCGAAGATTTCGTCTTGAGTTCGGGCGATGAGCGCACTTAGTGGTCCGCGCACCAGATGGCTAGTTAGCGTTCTTGCGATTGTCGCCGCAACCATTGTGGCGCTCTCCTTCACACCTGGCTGGTTGATGCCGCTGCGTTCCCCAACCCAGCGCGAAACGGTTCTTTACTTCTTTGCACAGAACATCGGCGAGCCGGCGCTTTGTGAGCAAATTTCCTGGGCGGCGCATAACCGTTACAGCGTCCTTTTCGGTGGCGGTGGGGCATCGTATTGGCGATCGGACTGTTATGAGCGGGTTGCGCAAGCCCGCAAGGACGAAACAATTTGCTGGCAAGTGCGCCCGCTTCTGGATTTTGATCCGCTCTCGGCCGGATATTCCGCCTTGTCTTGCTGGCGACGCACGCAACGTGGATACCATAGCGGCATCGCCTTGCCCGCTGAGCAACTTGTCCGCACTTTTGAGCAGCTTGGTTACGACCTTGAGCAGATGCGTCTGCCGGGCGTTGTCTCGCCCGCGATGCGACTGCGCGATGTCTACTTGGGGCTCGAGCATGACGCATCAGCTTTAGCGCGCGCCCAGCAATTGCTGCGCCAACAAACGCCCTCAATATCCGCGGATGATCAAAGTTACTTGGCGCATCTGGCTGCAACCGGCAGTGGCGAGGCAAGGTGGTGCCAATACATTGCGACAGGCGTCACCTTGAACTCGACCAAGGTCCCATTTCGCGATTGGTGCTATTTCACAGTCGCTGTCAACTCGCAAGATGTGCGCATTTGCGAGCGCATGACGCCAGAGGGTCGGGAGGCCAAAGTCCTTGCTGCCGAGGCCGCTGGTGTCCGTCCCGAGATTGCAGAGCAGATGGGACTGCGATCCGAATGCTTACGCATTCCCAAGCGAGTTGGGCCACGTCCGCACTATGGCCCTCAGGTGCCACCTGAGGAGCAGCAGCTGCGGCGGCTTATTGCAACTTTGGGCGTCGTACCGCCATCGATTCGCGACCGCGCACCCGCGGATATCGCCGTGTTTTATCAGCAATTTGTTTTTGCCCTTTGGCCCAAGAATGTTCCGGACCCAGCATTGGATTCAGCACGCTCCGAGCTTGTGCGCAGACTCTCGTTGCTGCCGGATCCATAGCGACGCAGGCAGGTCCTACGTAAAATCGCCTGCGCGCTTTTGCTTGGCGCTCGCCATCGGGTCCTTAGTGTCACCCGGCGTGGGAAGTGCACTTCAAGGGGCGAGCGAGCTCTCCGGAGTTTTCTTGTTACCAGGCAAATAACGAGGTTGTGTCGAAGTTACGTCAATCCATTGTTGCCCGCGCCAAGAGTGCCAAAATCTTGGCCCTGTGTGCGTGTCCGGGAGAGCCATGATGTCCGCAAAGTTAGAGATTATTTCCAGCGCCTTTGCGCACGGCGCAAGCATTCCTCGGCAGTTCAGCTGCGAGGGCGCTGACCACTCGCCGCCCCTATCGTGGTCCGGCGCTCCGGCTGGCACGCGTTCATTTGCGCTGATCGTTGACGATCCCGATGCCCCCGACCCCGCAGCGCCGAAAATGACCTGGGTGCACTGGGTGCTATACAACCTCTCGCCGACCACGACCGCTCTTGCCGAGGGCGCTTCGCCGCGCTCATTGCCCTGGCACGCTGCAAGGCAAGAATGATTGGAAGCGCACCGGCTACGGGGGGCCGTGTCCACCTATCGGGCGCCATCGTTATTTTCATAAGATCTATGCCCTTGACTGCATGCTGCCTGATCTGTCCGAGCCCACTAAGGATCGCCTGTTGCGCGCAATGCAGGGGCACGTTTTGGCCCAAGCGGAGCTCGTGGGGACGTACGAGAAGCACGGACGGTAGCCCACGGCGCTCCTCGCCAGGACAAAGGACGGGAGATGCCAATTGCGGCCAGCATCCGGGAAGTTGGCAGAAAAATCCCCTTTTTGCACTCAACGCTGAGGACTTAACCACTCCAGCGTCGTGTGTAATAAGCATGAGTGGGGCGTATGGTTATTTGAGGGAAGAACGATTCCCCTTTTTTATGGAGGACGGCATGGAAGATGTGGACGTTTGGCACAGCATCCGGTTCTTCTTGATGGTGGTACTCGGCCTTACTGCCTTAGGGGTGGCGTTTTTCGCGGTCGCGTAAGTAAACAAAGCAAGCAGTGCTGGTTCCTTTCATTCGGAACCAGGTGCTGTTTGCTCGCGAGTGTCTCTTTCCTGGTTCTGCGGGCGCCAGTTCGCCGCTTTGCACGCGGACGTGGCCTGTTGGTTTGCTCTAGTGGAAGTCCCGGCTATTAACCGTCAGGCCGCCAAGTAGCGTGGAGCGATCGACCAGGCGATCGGCAATTACGTGCACCACTGCGTTGCCGTTGGTGTCGACTCGTTCCAAGTGTCCGTATACGACAAGCAAGCAGGCTCCCAACAATTCTTTGCGGAAGCGTTCGGCTACCGTGCGCCAGACGACGATGTTGATGCAGCCGGTTTCGTCTTCCAGGGTGATGAAAGTCACACCGCTTGCCGTAGCGGGGCGCTGGCGGCAGGTGACGATGCCGCCAGTGCGGATCAATTGTCGGTGGCGGCTACGGGCCACTTCCCGGGCGCTGCATAGTCCCAGGGATTGCAGGCGTGGTCGTAGCAAGGCAAGGGGGTGGCGGCGCAGACTCAGGCCAGTGGTGCGATAGTCGGCCACGATGTCCTGTCCTTCCGTCGGGGCGATCAGTTCCGGTGCTTTCTCGTGTGCTGGCGCTTCGGCCGCCAAGGGCGCTTTGCGTGGCCCCTGTACATCGATTCCCAGTGCGCTCCACAGTGCGTTGCGGCGATGACCGCTGAGCGCTGCAAGCGCATCGGCCGCTGCCAGTCGCGCGAGTTCACCCCGACTCAGTTGCGCGCGTCGCACAAGATCCTGCACGCTGGAAAAATCCGATTGGGCCCGCGCTGCCAAGACGCGTTGTGCGCTCTCCTGGGTCAATCCCTGTACCAGTGCTAAGCCGAGCCGCACAGCCGGCGTGGTGCGATCGCTGGCGCAGGATTCGAGCGTGCAATACCAATTGCTGGCGGTGACGCATACCGGCCGGACAGTGACGCCATGGTCGATTGCGTCGCGCACGATCTGTGCGGGGGCGTAAAACCCCAACGGCTGGGAGTCGAGCAGTGCGGCACAAAACGCCGCTGGCCGATGGCACTTGAGCCAGGCGGACACATACACCAGCAATGCAAAGCTGGCTGCATGGCTCTCGGGAAACCCATATTCGCCAAAACCTTGAATCTGACGCACGATCTGCTCAGCGTAACTGGCACTGTAGCCACGCGCGAGCATGCCGGCGATGAGTCGATCGCGGAATGGGCCGATACCGCCCTTGCGCTTCCATGCTGCCATGGCACGGCGCAAACGGTCGGCTTCGCCTGGTGTGAAACCGGCAGCTACCACAGCGAGTTGCATTACTTGTTCCTGGAAGATCGAAACCCCGAGCGTGCGCTCGAGTACCGCGCGCACGCTCTCCGACGGGTAGGTGACGGGCTCCAGACCTTGCCGTCGCCGCAGGTACGGATGCACCATCCCGCCCTGGATCGGTCCGGGACGCACGATCGCGGTCTCGATTACCAAGTCATAGAAGCACTGTGGCCGCAGGCGCGGCAACATGTTCATCTGTGCGCGCGATTCGACCTGAAACACACCCAGTGAATCCCCGCGCGCCAGCATCTCGTAGACTCGCGGATCTTCTGCCGGGATATCTGCAAGCGTCATGGGAGCCGCTCTTTGGGGTGCTGCCACAGGAGCGTCGCCACTTGTCGCGGGATTCGCCGCAGCTGCACCTGCCTCAAATGCGTTGACATGATCGATTGCACGGCGCAGGCAAGAGAGCATGCCCAATGCGAGAACATCGATCTTAAGCAGACCCAGCGCATCGAGGTCGTCCTTGTCCCACTGGATCACCGTGCGCTCGGCCATGGCGGCGTTTTCGATCGGAACCATGCGGGAGAGCTTGTCGCGTGCGATCACGAATCCGCCACTGTGTTGCGATAGGTGGCGCGGAAAGCCGATTAATTGGTGTGCCAGATCGATCAGCTGCGCAATTACCGGGTTTTCCGGATCAAAACCGGCAGCGAGCAGTTGCGATGGTTCGATACGGCGGCCGTCCCACCAGGCGACGGTCTTGGCGAGTTTGTCGACCTGATCGAGTGAAAGCCCGAGTGCTTTGCCCAGGTCGCGCAGCGCGCCGCGCGGCCGATACGTGTGCAAGGCGGCAGTCAGCGCGGCGCGCTCGCGGCCATACTTGGTGAAGAGGTACTGCATCACTTCTTCGCGCCGCTGGTGTTCGAAATCCACATCGATGTCGGGCGGTTCGTTGCGCTCGCGGCTGATAAAGCGTTCAAACAGGACGCTCATGCGTTCCGGATCGACTTCGGTGATCCCGAGGCAGTAGCACACCGCCGAGTTGGCGGCCGAGCCGCGACCTTGGCACAAGATGGCGCGGCTGCGTGCGAATCGGACGATGTCGTAGACCGTCAAGAAGTACGGTTCGTAGCGCAGCTCTGCGATCAGACGCAGCTCATGCTCCAGCAAGAGCTGTACTTTTTCCGGCACCCCCGCCGGGTAGCGCTGCACGGCGCCCTCGAGGGTGACGCGGCGCAGGTAGCTCGCTGGTGTTTCGCCCGCAGGGACAATTTCGTCCGGGTACTCGTAGCGCAGCTCCTCGAGCGAAAAGGAGCAGCGCTGGGCGATCTCCCGGGTCTGCAAAAGCAGTTCTGCCGGGTAGGTGCGCATCAGGCGGGCGCGGGGACGCAGATACCGTTCTGCGTTCGGAGATAGTCGGGCGCCGCATTGGGACAAGGGAGTCTTGTTATGCACGGCGGTAAGAGCATCTTGCAGTTTCTTGCGGCCCCGTATGTGCATGTGCACTTCCCCAGTGGCCACTAGGGCCATGCCGCAGCTGCGTGCCACGGTCTGCAGCTGCGCCAGCTGCTGTGCGTCGTCAGGTCCATGTACCAAGGCGCATGCAATCCAGGCACGCTCTGCGAATAACGCCTTTAACCACAATGCCTGTTGCCCGGTTCTGGCCGCATCGAGGGTCCCCGGGGAGGTCTTCTGGCCAGTTGTTGGCGACGATCCAGGGATCAGCAGCGCCAGTGTGTCATCGAGCAGGTGTGCATTGGCTTCGAGCGTGCTGCAATCCATCCGATAGTGAGCCTTGCTCGCAGCGCGCCGGGCAAGCGTTACCAGCTCCGAGAGGTTGCCGTAGCCCCTGCGGCTTTGCGCCAGCAATACCACTCGCGGACCGTCGGCAAGCTGGATTTCGGTGCCGTGGATAAGCTGGAAGGATGCTGCGTCGGGGTGGTTGGCGCGTGCTTGCTGCAAGGCCAAATGCGCGCGCACGGATCCGGCAAACGAACACTCATCGGTCAGTGCCAGTCCTGAATAGCCCAACGCGAGCGCGCGCTCAACCAGCTCTTCCGGGTGCGATGCACCGCGCAGAAAAGAAAAGTTCGACAGACAGTGAAGTTCCACATAGGGAATTTGCATACTGTAAATAATAACAGTATAGAAAAAACACCGCCAATACACGCAAGCTCGTTGGCGCCTTGGTTCGATCCAATCACCGGCTTGTCGCCAAAGCCTCGAAGAACCTGCTTGGTCCCCCAGGAACGAAGTCTGCCCGCGTGCAGCGGCGTGCAAACGAATAGGGCAGGCGAGGCCCAAGAAGACCTAGTCTTTGCTTTCTATGCAACAGCCCACAGTAGTGCGCAAACTTGCCTGCACTTGAGCGAGCAATGCAGCGCGCGATCGTGGAATGGCCACACGTTTCTAGGCGACGCCACATTCCTTCGCGTTTATGCTTGCGATTTTGCGTGTCGTTTGCGAGGGCGCTACCCGGGACACCTGCTGTTGCACATTGCCCGCAAGCGGCAGTGCCAGGCTCCACCGCATCCCACGTAGTGCCAGAACGCGGGTACCTTAAAAAAGGTCAGAACGAATGTCCAAGTTGCGCGTGCACTGTTTTGCGGTATCCATCGACGGCTATGGCGCGGGTCCCAATCAGGACCTCGAACATCCGCTGGGGGTAGGCGGGATCGCCTTGCACCAATGGTTTTTCCCAACCAAGACGTTTTGCCAAATGCATGGCACCGATGGCGGCACGAGCGGTACGGATGACGATTTCGCCGCGCGGGGATTTGACAATATTGGTGCCTGGATCCTGGGCCGCAATATGTTCGGGCCTATCCGAGGGCCATGGCCCGATAACTCCTGGAAAGGATGGTGGGGCGATAACCCGCCGTACCACACGCCGGTTTTCGTGCTCACCAACCATGCGCGCGAATCGATTGTCATGGCTGGCGGCACGACCTTTCATTTTGTAACCGATGGTATCGACGTGGCGCTGCAACGAGCCACTGACGCGGCCAACGGAAAAGACATCCGGCTCGGCGGCGGAGTCGCGACCGTCCGACAATATCTTCGCGCTGGCCTCATCGATGAGATGCACCTTGCCATTTCCCCGGTACTGCTTGGATCGGGAGAGCACCTTCTGGCAGATATCGACGCTCTGAAGCTCGGCTACCAGTGCACCGAGCATGTACCCACGCGCAACGCGACACACATCGTCCTTGCCAAACGCCAATAAGATCTTCGCGGCGGCAAGCAACAAACGTCGGCCCAGATCGTCACTTTGCGCCGGAGGACCGAATCGATTGCAGCGTCGCCCGATAGGTCTCTTGTCGAACCCCTCCGATGGAAGTCGCGCGTTCCGCGGCCGAAAACGCCTCTTCGTTACGCCCTAAGTCGTGCAAGGTCTGCGCCAAGTTGTTCCAGGCATCCGCTGACTCGGGGTGATCAAGAGTTGCCTGCCGATATTGCGCTTCGGCTTCCGGTAGACGGTGGGAACTGTAAGCAATGTTGCCCAGAGCGATTCGTGCCACAAGATCGTGCGGCCACTTCGCTAGGGCCGCCGCATACGCGTCGTGCGCGGCTTGCGGCGTGGCCCGCTCCAGGCTTGCGGCCGCAAGCACATATCGCTGCTCCTCGGCAGTTGCGGGCAACTGCCCGGTTGGCAACGCAACAAAAGCCCACCGGCCCGCCTTTTCCCAGGAGCGCTCAAAGCCGTGCAGCGTATCGATGAGGCGCTTTTGCGTGCCAGATCGCAAGATCACTTCCCCACTTGCCCGGTCGTAGCCAACGACCACGGCATAGTGCCAACGGGGGAAGAAGTCAAAAAGCTGGTTTTGCAGAACGACGACGGGGTGTCCGTTGGCGATTTCGGTGAGAAGCGCCTGCAAATTTGGCGACAGCGGATACGCGATCAGGCCGGCACGACGCGTTGCCGCAAGCATCTCCGCTTGCAAGGAGCCCTGCCGTTGGGGAAGGTAAACCTCATCGGTAAGTTGTTGCGGTGTGCGCGCCGCGCCAGCAAAGTTCAATGCTGTAGCCAGTGCCGCCGGACCGCACTGGTATGCGTCCTGAGGGAAAAACGGCACTTCGGTTAGCTCGATGCTCTGCGGCAAGTCGGGCGCAAAGCTCTCACTTGGGCCGGAGCTTGGAAGCAAGGCGCAGCCGCTTAGCCCGATAAGAAGCGGCAAAAACAGACTTGCGCACCAACGAAAAGCGTCGCTGCCACGCGATGATCGAAATCGCAATCCGTCAAAGGACTTTATTGGCACATACGCCCAGGCTCGGGATCGCCGTTGGTAAAAAAGCGCCGTGCACAGCGCCAATCAAGCTGAAACCAAAATTGCTACAAGAATCAGCAGTAGCACGACAATGATGATTTGCTGATCGGTAAAGCCACCGAGGTTCCCGCCGGCCGGTAGGGAGTCAATTCTTGCGGCTAGCTCGTGCACTTCTTCATCGCTAAGCGCGGAAATGCGGGTTTGCGCGTCGATGCCCTTGACGCCGAGCGATTGCAACTGACCGGTGGCATTGGCGCGATCGAGAAATGCCTGGATCTTGGTTCTTTCGGCATCCGTACTGCTCTTGGCTACGAGTTGGTCGGTAGAAACAATTTCGGCACCTGCCAGCATTGGCGTCATGAGCAAGCTGCTAGCGACGAGCAGGGTTCGCAAGAGACTGTAGGTCCGGACGTTCATAACAGTTTCCTCCGCAAAAATAAGTCCAAGTCGCGCTCGACACACTTTCCATGCGGCCGCAAAGATAATCCATATTGCGTCGAGCGCAGGTTTTCAAACGCACCGTCGCGCTGCACCGCAAAGGTCGCGAAGCGCGCTAGATTACCAAATGCTCTCAAAACTCGAAACGTAAAGTGTATCTGCTCTCGTCGCCCTCGCGCTGTTGCGTGCGCCTCGTGTAATTGAGAAGAATTCCCAGATTATCCCCTTGACCTTTGACTGGCAGCCGCGCACATCTTGCGGTGCGTGATAGCCGCGCTCATGCCTTTGCTTTGTTTTGCTCGATCCCGCGCGAGGACGAGTTGACCGCAGGCATCGGTACACGGTGCGCCGCCCCCTCTGGGAAGAAGCGGCCTCAAGCTTGCCAAAATCCCCTGACGGGAGGGTGGGTGCCGATCCGACGCTTTTCGCAGCTGCAAATGCGTTAGATTGCATATTTCGCCCGTTGCAGAGCAAGCCATTGATGCTTGGTGCTTGATGCTGTGGTCGCTCCATTTGTCGGCTTATTGCGAGAACAACGATCGGACCGACGCCGGGCATTTTCCTGTCATCGCATCGGGAGAGCTCCGTGAGCTATAAGCTGATCGTGCGACAACTTTTTGATGTGACATCGTCCACCTACACATATTTGCTCGGTGACAGACAAAGCCGGCAGGCCGTCATCATCGACACGGTATTTGAGCA
Organism: Burkholderiaceae bacterium; assembly: GCA_035621895.1. Taxonomy (GTDB): domain Bacteria; phylum Pseudomonadota; class Gammaproteobacteria; order Burkholderiales; family Burkholderiaceae_F; genus GJ-E10. Next base: position 19,395 of record DASPWJ010000024.1, read on the forward strand.
GCACCTGCGCGACCTGGCGCTCATCGAGGAACTCGGGTTGACACTGCGCGCAGCACTCGACACCCATTGTCATGCCGACCATGTGACTGGCGCATGGCTGATGCAGCAGGCGACAGGCTGCTCGATTGGCGTATCCAGGCGTTACGGCGAGGCGATCGTTGGCGCAGACCTGCGGCTGGATCATGGTGACCGAGTGAGCTTTGGAGCCTCATTTCTCGAAGTGCGCGCCACCCCCGGACACACCGACGGATGCATCACCTTTGTAACCGATGATCATCGCATGGCTTTTACTGGCGATAGTTTGCTAATTCGCGGCGCGGGTCGATGCGACTTTCAGCAAGGAAACGCAAGCACGCTATTTCACTCGATCAAGGAGCAGATCTTCTCGCTGCCCGACGAGTGCCTCGTCTTTCCGGCTCACGACTACAGCGGGCGTACCGTGTCCTCCGTGGGAGAAGAGCGCGTGCACAACCCGCGCATGGGCGAGGGCGCCATTGAACGCGATTTCGTCGGTTTCATGGAAAACTTGGACATCCCTCATCCTCGACAGTTCGACATCGCACTGCCTGCGAATTTGCTTTGCGGCCGACCGCCTGATGGCAGGTCGCCGAAACCTGCCGATTGGGGCCCGGTTCGGCAAAGCTACGCGGGGCTTCTGGAGATCGACCCAGAGTGGGTCGAACAGCATCTTGGCCAAGTTCTCGTGCTCGACGTGCGCGAACGCGAAGAACTCGACGAACGCCTCGGCCGGATCGCTGGCGCAAAGTCGATTCCCTTGGGCGAGCTTAAGTCTCGGCTGACAGAGGTTGCTGGGGATAAGCCGGTTATCACGGTTTGTCATGCCGGGATGCGCTCGGGTCAAGCGACCGTCATTTTGCGCAACGCTGGCTTTACCCGGGTCGCCAACCTCAAGGGCGGGATGCTGCTATGGCAGCAGATGGGTTTGCCAGTGGAGCGGAACCTGAATCTCGCCGCCTAAGCCACGGCGGCATTCGGGCACGCCGCGACGGACGCAAAAGGACCGGCGCGGCGGGGTTCATTTCAGCAGATGCGCGGCAGCGGATCGTCGAGCAGTTCATCGAGCACGCGCTCGCCGCCGAGCGCGGTCTCGAGCGTAACGCGAGCACCGCCGGATTCGACGCGGCCAATGATCGACGCGTCGCATCCGTCTTGCAGCTGGCGCCAGCGCTGCAGCGCTTCGCTTGCGTGATCCGGCGCCACCACAGCGAGGGCTCGTCCCTCGCAGGCCAAATACAGTGGATCGTAGCCCAGCATTTCGCAGACCGACACCGTCGTCGGTCGCAGGGGCACCGCGGCCTCTTGCAGACGCAGACCCAGACCAGTGCCGCGACAGATTTCGTTTGCAACCGTCGCAATGCCCCCGCGTGTGGGATCGCGCAAAAATCGCAGACCCGCAAGCGGCCAAAGGGCGCGACACAGATCAAGCACGGGGGCCGAATCGGAGCGCACGTCGCCGCGCATACCAAATTCTTCTCGCGCCAGCATTACGGCCACACCGTGATCGCCGACTGAACCGCTTACGAGTAGAACATCACCGACTTTGATCCGGGACAGCTCGAGTGCTTCGCGCGTTCGCACGCCAATCCCCGTGACGACCAAATACAGGCCGCCTCCGCGTCCGCGCGGAACGACCTTGGTATCGCCAGCGACAACGCGCACTCCGATTTGACTGGCGGCCGTCGCAAAACTTGCAATGATCTGTCGTAAAAGCGAGATCTCAAAGCCTTCTTCGATGATTGCGGCCAACGTCAGCCATTTGGCCTCGGCCCCGGCCACCGCAAGATCGTTAACTGAACCGTGAACGGCTAGGGCACCCAGATCACCTCCCGGAAACTCGAGCGGCTCCACCGTGAAGCCGTCGGTCGTCACCATTAGCGTTGCGCCTGTCGCCGGCAGTGCGCTGGCGTCCGAGAGATATTCGGGCGCGGCGTCGCCCAGCGTGCGGACGAAAACCTCTTCGATGAGCTCGCGCATCAGGCTTCCACCGTTGCCGTGCCCCAGCAAAATCCGCTTGTTCATCGCATATAGGCGGCGATGGGTGCCATCAATGCCGTGTGAAAGTATGCCAATCGAATCATGTCTTGGCCGTGGGTCGGTTGCTCGCGGCCGCAAACTCGATCACTTGGCCGAACGCCAGGCCCGCATCGTTTACTGGAATTTTCGCAGGCAAATGAACTCCGATCCCGGCGCGCGCAAAGCGCTCGGCAATTTCGTTGCACAGCACGCGGTTTTGGAAAACCCCGCCGGTAAGTCCAACTGATTCGAACGCGACCTGCTCGCGTATCGCAAGGGCCTGCTGTAGCGCCGCCTCAGCGAGCGTTGCGTGAAAATCCGCCGCACGGTGCTCTGGCGGCCGCGCCTCATCAGCCAGAGCCTGGATCAAGGCAGTCGGGTCGATCCGATAAATACCTTCGCGATCGACAAACAAACGCAAAGCCACCGCTTGGCCGCGACCGGCCTTTGCCGCCAAAGCCTCAAGTTGCATGGGGCCCTGCGCTTCGTAGCTCACCGTGTCCACTCCCATGACCAGGCAAGCTGCCGCATCAAATAGGCGCCCGACGGAGCTGGTCGCTGGTGCGTTCTGACCTAGGCGCCACGCCGCATGTGCCATCTCGATGCCAGAAATGGGGCGGCCGAACTCCACGTTGGCACTCCAGCAAAGTGCCGCTGCCGAGCGCCACGGCTCGCGCGCCGCGCGCTCTGCGCCCGGGGGTTGGAACGTGCGCCAGGAGCCGTGGCGGCGCCAGTTACCAGGGCAACCCGTCAAGGCCTCCCCGCCCCAAAGGCTCCCGTCCTCGCCAAGACCGACGCCATCCCATGTGAACACCAGCCACGACGTGATATCCGGCCGTTCCCACGCAAGTGCCGAGGCATGAGCAAAGTGATGCAGCACCTCGCTAAGCGGCAATCCGGTTGCGTGTGCCCACTGAGTGCTCGCATACCCAGCGTGACGGTCAACAATGACTCGTTTGGCGGCAACGCGGTAAAGGCGCTGCAGGTCGCGCGCAACACTGGCATAAACGTCACGACTTCGCGGACTCTGCAGGTCGCCAATGTGCGGGGACACCACAACCACGTCGTCAAAGGCCAGCGCGAGCGTGTTTTTCATCTGTCCGCCCGCGGCAAGCACAGGCTCTGCCAGTTGCACTGCGAGCCGCTGCTGCAATGGTGCTGTTCCGCGCCCGAGGCGAATTGGGCGCGGTTCACCTTGCACGAAGCGCACCACCGCATCATCGGCTGGACGCACAATCGGCCGATCGTGGTGCAAGAACAAATCGGCGATTGGCGCCAGTCGCCGCGTAGCCTCGGCCTCATCGGTCAGCACCGGTTCGCCCGATATGTTGCCCGAAGTCGCTACAAGCGGCCCACCAAAATCGCTTAGCAGCAGCGCATGCAAGGGACTGTACGGCAGCAGTGCGCCGATTTCATCCAACCCGGGAGCCAGGATCCGCGGCAGAACACTGCCGGCGCGCCGGCGCACGAGTACGATCGGCCGAGACGGGTCACGAAGCGCCGCAGATTCATCGCCATCCGGATCCAAATCTTGGCGCAACCGCACCAACCCATCGCTGCCGGTATACGGAAACATGACGGCCAACGGCTTGTGTGGCCGGCGCTTGCGAATGCGCAGGCGCTCGATCGTCTGTGATGCGCTGGCGTCGCACAGCAGGTGGTAGCCGCCAACACCTTTAACCGCGACGATGGCCCCCTCACGCAAAGCTGCCACGCAGGCCTTTAGTGCTTCTTCGCGCAAGACCGGCGCATTGCCGGTGCCTTGATCAAGACGAAGCTGTGGGCCACATTTTGGACAAGCCAGCGGTTCGGCATGAAAGCGTCGATCCGCCGGGTCCTCGTATTCGCGCTGACACGCCCGACAAAGCGCAAATTCGGCCATGCTGGTTGCGCCGCGGTCATAAGGCAGATCGCCAATCACCGTGTAGCGCGGACCGCACTGAGTACAGTTTATGAAGGGGTAGCGCCAGCGCCGATCCAGCGGATCAAATAGTTCGCGCAGGCATTCGTCGCACAGGGACTGGTCCGGCGGAAGGTTCACGTCATGGCTGCCGCGGTCTTTGCTTTCGATTATCTGAAAGCCGCGTGTGCGGACGTAAGGTGCTGGCGCAACGGTCAGGATTTGCGGCCGCGCAAGAGGTGGGGCCTCGCGGACCAATGCGTCAAGAAACGACCTAAGTGCGGAGTATGTGCCGTAGGCTTTTATTTCAACGTGCCCCGCGTCATTGCATACACTGCCCGACACCCCATGGCGGTTCGCGATGCGGTACACGAACGGACGAAAGCCAACACCTTGCACACGGCCGCCCACGATGATCTTGTGGCCATGTATGAGATGCTTGTCGCGCTGTGCGCTCAGGGCGTCCATCGATCCGTTGAAGCCACTGCAGCAGCGCTATGCGATTGCTGTGATTCGCGTCCAGACGGCGCGGCCGCAGCGACGCTGTTCGCCTCACGAATGCCACTTGCCCACCAAATCCGACATGCGCCTTCGTCCGACACCATGCATGGGCCGACCGGCTCGCGGGGCGAACAGGCGCGCCCATACAAAGGACATTGATTCGGATAGATGCGCCCCAGAACAACCTGCGCGCAGGCGCAACCGGGTGGCATCGATCCCGCTCGCTTGCGAACGCTCGAAACTCCATCGGCGAAGCGTATTCGCGCATCGAGCGCCCGCAGGTGTGGTTTGATGGCAAACCCGGAGTTCGCGATCGTGCCGATGCCGCGCCAGTTTGCGTCAACGACGTCAAACACCTGCTGCAAAATCGCCTGTGCGTGCCGGTTGCCACCTTCGCGCACGACTTGCGGGTAGCAATTGTCGAGCGATGGCTGACGCGCGATGATTTGCCGAATCACCGAATACATCGCGGCGAGCAGACTGAGGGGCGTGAAACCGGCGATCGCCGTCGCAATACCGTGACGTCGTGGCACAAAGGCCCATTGTTCTGGGCCCATGACCGTTGCAACATGGCCGGGCGCAATTAACGCTTGGAATCCAGGTGCACCGGTATCGAGCAGCATCGCGACAGCGGGCCAGGTCAGTCGGCCCGACACAAGCAGTGTCAGGTTCTCGGGTACCCCTTCGGCGATCAAGCTTGCGACAGGGGCCATCGTTGTTTCGAAGCCGGCCGCAAAAAACACGAACTGACGCTGCGGCTCGCTCAAGGCCAGGTGCGCGGCCTCGCGCGGCGAGGCAACCGCGCGCACATCAGCGCCTGCAGCACGTGCATCAACGAGCGAACACGGATCACCCTTGGGCGCGTTGCACGGCACCCGCAGCATGTCGCCAAAGGCGACTACCGTGATGTGACGGCGCAGCGCGAGCGTAACGGCCTGGTGGATATCTTCCTCGGGACAAACACAAACGGGGCAGCCCGGACCCGGGATGAGTTCAATCGAGCGTGGCAGGGCCGCGCGCAAGCCCGCCAAGGAGATCGTTCGCTCGTGTCCTCCGCACACATTCATCACCCGCAGCCCGCCGGGCAACGGCAGTTCGCGAATGCGGGCGAGCCAGTCTTGCGCGCTGTGCATCGCCGAGGCTACTCGAGGCTCGCGGCCACAGGCCGCAGCGTGCGTCGGCGCAAAAGCCGCTGGTCGAACCAGTCCATCCATGAGACCAAGGTCGCGGGCCGCTTTGCCGACAGGCAAAACGCGAGTGCCGAATTAGCCGGTGAGCGCAGATGTCCCGAAGCGACCTCGGCACAGAAGGGATCGAGCACATCGAGCAAGTTGGACTTGCTAAGCGGCGTCCGGTCCGTCTTGCGAAACATCACCGGATACATCGCCGGCTGATCCTCGCCCTCAGTGACCAAAAGCAGCGCGACATTCTGGCGGTGGCCTACATCAAAGTCTATGGGACGTGCCAGTTTGCCGATACTCTGAATGCACAGCGCGTCGGCCTGACTTAAATCGAACTCATGCATGCGAAGCATCCGCGTCTGGTGACGATCCCGCCAGCATTTCGTCGTACAAATCCCAGGCGCTTTGCGCTTCTTTTTCTGAGACCTTTTGAATCGCATATCCGACGTGGATCATGAGCTGATCCCCGGGAACAATAGACTCATGTTGCATTAGGAACAGACTAACAATGCGCTCAATTCCCTTGGCCTCGCATCGCGCAAGCAATCCGTCGACTTGCACGACCCGCATCGGAATAGCAAGACACATCGTCGCCCTCCATTTTTTGTCGCGCAAACGCTACGCGAATATGATGAGTGTGACATAGCCCGTCGCTGACAGGCATCTAGACCTGCGGTGAGTTCC
>DASPWJ010000025.1:0-2265 GCA_035621895.1 Burkholderiaceae bacterium
GCATCACATGAACGATCACCCATGGATCCCATGCGCACGCAGGGCCGATCCCCTCGTTTGGCGCAACTAGCCAACGAAGCGGTATGAACCTCGAGAGTTTGGACGTGCGCGTATGCGTGGCTGCGTCACGGCAAACGGCGATTCGCGCCGCACGGCGGCTCGTTTAACACATGCAGTCAACCCAGCTACCATCGCGGTCGATCGAAATAAGTCAGAGGGAAACCACGGGCCCTTGCTTCGGACCCCAAATTTTCATTAATCCTGCCATCGCGTTTCGTGCAGAAAGCTTTACCATTGCGCTGAAACGACTCTGCGAATAGCGCGCGGCCGAAATCGCGCCGGTGCCCCTTGGAGGCTTGCTGGCCAAGCCGCAACCGGCAACCATTGGATCAGCGGTAAAGCCGATAGCGCGGACGGGGGCGTTGCGGTTCCGCCCGGGCTATCTTTCTTCAGTCACTTAACTAGGAGGTCGATTGTCTGCGTTCCCTGGGGAAGTGACCTCCGCTTTGACTCGCGGCCCTGTAGCCGGACGTTTCCTGAGGCACTTTTATCTGGCAATGGCGCTTTTCATCGCGCTGATCGTCGCATTGGCCTTTGCAAAACGTGCGGTCGCCGATCTGTCCGACCCCTTTTCTCCTCGCCCCGGGGTTATACATTTTCACATTGCGCTTTCGGCGATCTGGGTCTTGCTATTTGTCGTTCAGACAACCCTGATCGACCGTAACCGGCTAGCGTGGCATCGCAGTCTTGGTTCTTTTGGCGCCGTTATCGGCACCCTTGTGCCGATTGCCGGAATCGCGACCGCAATTGCCGCAGCTCGCTTTCACATTGCCCAAGGAGGTCCTGACCGCTCCGCCGCGATTATTCTGCCCATTTCCGACATGCTCGCCTTTGCGGTCACATTTGTCTTAGCCGTATGGTGGCGGGGGCGACCGGAATACCACCGCAGACTGATGCTGATGGCCACCTGTGTGCTGAGCTTGGCGGCGTTTCCTCAGCTTCCCGATTGGTTGGCGCCGGCAAACACCAAGTACGTTGCCGACGCTCTGATTGTCGCTGGCGCCGCGCGCGACTGGGTCACGATGCGCCGCATTCACCCCGTCTACCGTTTCGGATTGCCACTTCTTGTGCTTTGGCAACTGACCGCGCGTTGGATCTACATTAGTGCCATGCCCGCGTGGATCGCCATTGCGCACCAAATCGTGTAATGACCGTCGACGTTTCAGCGGGTGCCGACCATTTGTCGGATTTTTCTCAACGAGTTGCTAGGCGGCTTCTAGCGTCAAGTATGGGGCGATGCGCTCAAAGCCGCCCCAATTGCGTCGCGCGCAAGGCGACGGATTGACCGAGGCAACTGCGCCGCTTTTTTTGCCTGCACCTTAAAGTGCGCCGATCGCTTGCAATGGCGCCGACCAATGGGCGCAATTGAGTGATTCAACTCTGTCCTGCGCGCCCTCGAAGAACGCGGTAGCGCAACGCAGGCAATCTCCCGACGATCGTTCACTTTCTTTACGTCTAGCGCAATTCGATCTGCCGGCGGATGTCCTGGACAACACTCCAAGCGTTGCGGACGCGAGCCCGCGATTTGTGACTCAGAACGAGTATCTCAGGCCGGCGCCAGCCAGAAATGTTCGGTCCGGCGCTGGCTCGTAAAAGCGCAAGCTGGTCTCGTCGACAATGACCGAGTCTGCGTATTGGCGATTAAGCAGGTTATCGACTCGAGCGAAGGTGTTTACAGCCAAAGCGCCGAAAGCGAATTGGTACCCGACGTGCAGACCCACAACAGCGTAGCCCGGTGCCGCTTGAGAATTGATGTCGTCGACATACATTTGGGAGGCGGCTCGCACCTCGATGCCCGCTTGCCAGCCCGTGATCGGTTTCCAGCCCACGTCCGCGTACAAAGTCGAACGCGCAACCGACGGGATCGCGTTACCTCTTCCTACCAGCACGTCGGGTGCGGGACAAGGGGCGGCGCTGCAGGTGAAATAAGCGTCCGTGTAGCGGGCGTTCAGGTACGTGTAGGCAAGTGTTGCTAGCGTGCCTTGGCCAAGACTCTTTTTCCAAGACAGTTCGATGCCGTCGCGACGCGTGTGGCCCGCGTTCTGGAACACCGCACGACCGCCCGTATTGGTTTGGGTCACGATCTCGTCTGCGGTTCCGATGTGAAACAGTGTCGCCTGCGCGCGACCAAGCGGGCCATTGCGGGTTTCGATTCCAAGCTCGTAGTTGTCACTGTGATCCGCGTTAAGCGCCGTGTTCAGCCCA
>DASPWJ010000026.1:0-102948 GCA_035621895.1 Burkholderiaceae bacterium
ACCAGCAACCCGAACGAATGGTTCCGGGGCCTGCATGCACAAAGCTTCCCGAGCGGGGAAGTGACTTTGCAGGCGAGCTTCGTCACACCCTTCATTGCCAATTACTCCGAGCGCAGCCCATGGATCTGGGCACTGGAGGCACTGCCCGCCTACGATGCGGCAGCACGTGTGAAGGAAGGCGCCCATTGGCAATCTGACGTTCTTGCAGGTTGGGCGTTGGGCACCGGTTTGGGCTATTACGCGGCGAAACGTCAAAGTCCATTTTTCTTAAGCGTCTTGCCGCATGGGTTCATGGTGGGCCTGCACTCGCGCTTTTAAATTCCTTAGCCCGCGACCGCATTGCATCCGCAGCCACCGCGCACCAGCGCCAAGGCCGGACGCGAGATTGGCCCCTTTCGCGCAACCGCAGCGACCGGTTCACGTGGCGCAATTTTGGAGGACCCTGAAAATCGTGAAAACGAGGCCACCTTCGCGTTCGTTCGAATGGACCCCGCGTTGTCGTGCGACGTCGGCTACCGCCATGCTGCTACAGTCGCGGCGAAGGGCATGTGCAAGCATCCCGCAAGCCTGCTTCGACACCATTTTGAGCACAAGTTCAGCACTTTGCATGCGAGATGACTCATTGAGCGCTAGTAACTCCACTGCCGGCAATAACGCCCAAGCTGCTGCAAAATCGCCGCCGGCGCCGGCAGCGAGCAAAGACAAGACGCCTGGAGCGCTGTCGGCGCAAGCAATTCGACGGCATCTGCGCGACAGCAACATCGACCTCGAGGTGGTCGCTTCGACCGTCTCAACCAATGCAGACCTTGTCTGCCGCGCACGTGAGCAAGCACCGCAGCGCACCGTATTGCGCGCGGCCTCGGTGCAGTTAGCGGGCCGTGGGCGACTTGGGCGGACCTGGTATGGTTCCGCGGGGGGTTCCGTGTTGTTTTCGATCGCCCTTCCATGGCGCGGCGATCCCGCCTCGAGTCCCACGGTAACTTTGGCCTGTGGCCTTGCGGCAGCCCAGTGCCTGCGCAGGTACGATGTCCCGGTGCGCCTGAAGTGGCCCAACGATATTGTGCTCGATGGCCGCAAGCTCGCGGGAATCCTGACGGAAACCGCGGAGGATCTTCGCGGCAACCGCACCCTGGTCATCGGCATGGGTCTGAACCTGGCCTTGGAACCCGCGCAGCGGCTGGCCATCGGGCAACCTGTAGCTGAGTTGGCGGAAAAATTTGGACGCGCGTCGGTACGTGCGCAGCGCGAGCAGTGGCTCGCTCGTCTGGCCCGGGCAATGATCAATGGCGCTCGGCAATTTGACCGCAATGGCTTTGCCGGGATGTCCGCGCGATTTAATGCGTGCCTTGCCTTTTTCGGGCAGTCAGTGAATCTGCATGCGCCGGGGCAAGCGACGCTAAGCGGTATCGTCCGCGGCGTGGACGACCAAGGACGGCTGTTGCTCGAGTGCGAGGGCACGCTGCATGCGCTAATCAGTGGCGAAATGAGCCTTCGCCCAACCACGCCTCGCGTAGACTCGGCCGCCGGCAGGTGATATGAACTGGCTACTGCTAGACGTGGGCAACACCACGCTAAAGTGGGCACTGATCAAGGCAAGTGAGGCGCTGCCGGAGCCTGGCGCCGCCGCTCCTGGCAGCGCATTAACGCCCCTAATGCTAGGACAAGGCATACAAGCAATCGATGAAGCGGCGCTTCAGACGACGTTCGCGGCCGAACTGGCGCAGGCTCGTTCGCGCATCGCTAGGGATGTAACGACTCCGACTCCAGTTGCATCTTGGGGCTGCGCCGTGGCGGCCTCCGACAAAATCGCGGCCATCGAAGCGGCGGTCCGAGCAGCCCAATCAGCGCCGGTGCAATGGCTTGGTGTCACAAGGCAGTTTCAATACGGTGGCGTTGTACTGCGCAATGGTTACCGCGAACCCGAACAGCTGGGATCGGATCGCTGGCACGCCATGATTGGTGCGCGTGCGCGCTATGCGGATGTGCCACTGCTCATCATCAGTGCCGGCACCGCGACCACGGTGGATGCAGTCGGCGCAGATGGCAGCTTTCTCGGGGGCGTCATTGCGCCGGGGGTGGAAATGATGCGCGCGGCGCTGGCGCGCGGCACGGCCCGCTTGCCCTTGGCGGCCGGCGATTATGTCGAGTTACCCGACAACACCGACGATGCGATCCGCACAGGTATTCTCGATGCCCAAATCGGCCTGATCCTGCAGCGCATGCATCGTCTGCGTCGGCAGTGCGGCAGCGCGGTGCAGGTGGTTGTCTCAGGCGGCAACGGCCCCACGTTGCATGCGCTGCTGCGCGTGCAGGGCGGATTAGGCACAATGGCGCTAGAGCCCGACCTCGTGTTATTGGGCTTGTGGTATCGGGCTCGTGCCCAACGCGAACAGGCCAATAAAAGCCCAACTCCATGAAAGCGCTATTCGTCGTGCTGCTGACTGCCAACGCGGTCGTGGGTGCGTGGCTTTATCTGAGCGGTCCCTTGGACGTGATGCGCGAGCCTGCGCGAATGGAACTGCAGATCGACGCCAACAAGATTCGCTTGCTCTCCGACGCCGATGTGGCCCGCATGCATAGCCTGGCCGAACGCACTGCCGCGATCAATGCGACTGCAGCGGCGCCTAAGCTTGAAGTGCCCCCCATGGAGCGACCCTCGCCCTCGACCGCCTGCGTGGAAATCGGCAACTTTCCCTCAGAGGCCACAGCCAAAAAGGCGCGCGCCCGGCTGGCCGCCATTGGATTGTCGGAGCGCACCTCGGCTAGCACGGTTGGCCACGCGACCCGGCTGCGCGTGACAGGCGTTGACGCTGCTACCGAAGCACGTATCGACGAAATTTTGAAGGATTATCCCAAGCAGCGGCTTGAGCACTGCGCCGAGACGGCCAGTGCGCGCTAAAGTCCCGTGCACTAGCCTAGCGAGACAGGTAACCGGTACTCAGCGCTCGGTGCCACTCGGTGCGGCCGCGCCGCAAGGCCAATTCCGCCATCGAGTGAAAATCGTAGGGCACGGCGATCAACGACGAGGTCCAGCGATCCGCATTGCGCTCGATAATTGCATAGCGTGCATCGGGCGAGGCGTTCTCGACAACATGGGGGTATGGTTCATGGGCGACATAGCCAGGCAGACCCACGCTACCGGGGTTGACGATCAGCTGCCCGCGAGCCGAGCGCACACTTCGCGGCACATGGCTGTGTCCGCACACAATCATCGCAGCGCTGGTCGCGCCTAAGCGCTCGTCGATCTCTGCGGCGCTAGCCACCCGCAAACGCCCTGGCTCCACGGTTTCCAGTAGATACACGAGATCGCTTTGCGGGGTGCCGTGGCACAACAAGACACCGTCGGCATAGTCGGCACGCAGCCCCAAGCCCGCAATCCAATCGAGCTCACGCTGCGACAGTTGCGAACGCGCGTATTCATCCGACACGCTGCGCCGCATGCTCGTGTCCAGAATCTGGCGCTCGTGATTGCCCGCCAGCTGGGTCCAGGGTTGCGCCATCAGGTACTCGGCGGTCTCCCGCGGTAGCAGTGGTCCGGAGAGGCTGTCGCCAAGATTGACTACGGCATCGACGCCGCGCCGGGTAAAGTCGGCAACGACCGCCTCAAGCGCCGGCAGGTTGCCGTGGATGTCCGAGACCACAGCGATGCGCATCGATTCCACAGCTACACCTCTACGAAGCCTCAACGACCTTGACCGCTGAGCGCTGCCCACGTCGTTTCCAAGTCATGCGCCAGCACGACTTTGAGCTCGGCGAGCTTCGCGGCGCGCTGCGCCAAGACCTCGAAATCGCAAGTGCGCTGACGCGATCCCCATATGGGCTGGGGGAAATGGGCATCGTTCGTATAGCGTGCAATTACATGCCAGTGCAGATGGGGCGTCACGTTTCCTAGACTAGCAAGATTGACTTTGTGCGGTGTCAAAACCCGGCGCAGCGCCGCTTCCGCGCAAAATACGGCCCTCATGAGCCGCTCGCGGTCGCCCGGCGCCAGGTCGGTCATTTCGCGCACGTGGTCGTTCCAAATCACGCGCACAAACCCCGGGTAGTCGGCATCGTCCACCAGTTCCACGCGCAGCGCGTCGTCACGCCACAGGACGCGACTGGCGTCGTGCCGGCACAGCTCGCACGCCGGATTCATAGCAGCACCCGCTCGATGCCACCGGCATTGGCGCTGGCGACGAACTGCGGGAGCCAATTTTCGCCAAGCGTGCGCCGCGCCAGCTCGACCACGATGTACTCCGCTTCCATGGGAACATCGTCGCGAAAGCGCTGCAGCCCCTGCAGACAGGCAGGACAGGACGTCAGCACCTTGCACGCGCCGGTAAATCCGTCGGCTTGCAGGCGAGCCAGATCGTCGCTTAATTCCTCTTGTTTGCGAAAGCGCACCTGTGTGGCGATGTCGGGCCGAGCGACCGCCATCGTGCCGGCCTCGCCGCAGCAGCGCTCGCTTTTCGTTATGCGCGTGCCGTCATGCGCACGCACCAGCGCGTTGACCGTTTTGAGCGGATCTTGCTGCTTCATTGGGCTATGGCAGGGATCATGGTAGACGTAGCGCACGCCTTGCGCCGCATCGATGTGCACGCCTTTTTCGAGCAGGTACTCGTGGATGTCGACGATCCGACAGCCCGGGAAAATCGCTTCAAAGTCGTAGCTTTGCAGCTGGTCAAAACAGGTGCCGCAGCTGACAACAACGGTCTTGATGTCCAGGTAATTGAGCGTATTGGCCACTCGATGCAGCAACACGCGGTTATCCGTGATGATCTTTTGGGCGCGGTCAAACTGACCGCTGCCGCGTTGGGGGTAGCCACAGCACAGATAGCCAGGGGGCAGCACGGTCTGTACACCGCAGTGCCACAGCATCGCCTGGGTCGCCAGCCCGACCTGAGAAAACAGGCGCTCGGAGCCGCAGCCCGGAAAATAAAAGACGGCCTCGGCATCCGCGCCCGCACGGCGCGGATCACGCAAGATGGGAACGGTGCGCATGTCTTCAATGCCCAGCAGGCTGCGCGCGGTTCGGCTGGGCAGTCCGCCTGGCAGCCGTTTGTTGACAAAATGAATCACCTGGGTCGTCACGGTTCCCTTGCCGGTCGTGGCCGGAGGATGACGCGACTGGCGGCGTGCCGCAAAGGCAAGCACGCGGTGCCCCGCGCGCTGCAGCGCGTAGCCGCCGCGGATGAAGGTGGTGCGCAGCAGCTTGATCGTGCGCGGGCGTGTCGTATTCAAAAAGAGCATTGAGGAGCGCGCAGCAGCACGCAATCGCGCACGCCCGGCACGTCGAACCAGATCGCGCATCACCATGGAAACGTCGCCAAAGTCGATATCGACGGGACAGGGCGTCGAGCACTTGTGGCACAAGGTGCAGTGATCGCTGATATCGCTCAATTCGTCCCAGTGCAGTCGCGCCACGCCGCGCCGGGTTTGCTCCTCGTACAAGAACGCCTCCACCAACAACGAGGCTGCCAGGATCTTGTTGCGCGGCGAATACAGCAAATTCGCGCGCGGGACGTGCGTGGCGCACACCGGTTTGCACTTTCCGCAGCGAAGGCAGTTTTTGATGGCGTCGGAGACGCTCTTCAAGTCGCTGTGCTGCAGGATCAGCGATTCGTGGCCAAGCAGGTTAAAGCTCGGGGTATAAGCGCGCCGCAGGTCAGCGCCCGCCAAAAGCTTGCCACGATTGAAATGGCCGTGCGGATCGACGCGCTGCTTGAAATCACAAAACGGCTGCAACTCTTGTTCACGTAAAAACTCAAGCTTGGTGATGCCGATCCCGTGTTCTCCGGAAATGACGCCACCAAGTTCGCGCGCCACGTCCATGATGCGCGCAACGGCGCGCGCGGCCGTCTGAAGCATCTCGTAGTCATCGGAGTTGACCGGAATGTTGGTATGCACATTGCCATCGCCCGCATGCATGTGCAGGGCGACGAAAACCCGCCCCTTGAGCACGCGCGCATGAATTGCGTCGCAGCCCTCGAGGACGGGAGCAAATATCGCGCCGCCAAAGAGGCGCGCAAGCGGTGCGCGGACTTCGGCTTTCCACGAAACACGCAGCTTGCCCTCTTGCAGCTGGTGAAAATCGCCCTGGTCGCGAAGCGTGAGCCAGCGTGCGCGCGTCGCACCGATCAGCTCCAGGGCACGCGGCACGCGGTCACCGAGCAGTTCCTCTCGCGCCAGCGCCGCGGCGTCCGGATCCTCGCTTCGACCCAGCTCAAGGTCGGAGCGCAGATACTGCTCCAACGCATCGAGCAGCCGCAGCTTGTTGGCAATCGACAGTTCGATATTGATGCGCTCGATTGCGTCGGTGTACTCACCCATTCGCGCCAGCGGAATAACGACGTCTTCGTTGATCTTGAAGGCATTGGTGTGCCGCGCGATGGCAGCGGTGCGCGCGCGATCGGCCCAAAAAGACTTGCGCGCCTCGGCGCTGGCGGCAATAAATCCCTCTGCACCACGCCCATTGGCGATCTGCACGACCCGGGCGGCGGCACGCCCCACGGCCGCCTCTTCCTCGCCCACAATGTCGCCGAGCAAGATCATCCGCGGCAATCCGCCACGCGGCGATCGGGTCGAGTAGCCCACCGCACGCAAGTAGCGCGCGTCAAGGTGCTCGAGCCCGGCCAGCCTTGCTCCGCCCGGAACAGCATCGAGGAATGTTTTGATCTCGACAATGCTGGGGATGGCCTCTCGCACCGGACCAAAGAATTCCAGGCAAAAGCTGCGTACGTGACGCGGCATGCGATGCACGACCCAGCGCGCAGCGGTGATCAGGCCGTCGCACCCCTCCTTTTGCACCCCCGGCAACCCGCCGAGGACCTTGTCGGTAACGTCCTTGCCAAGACCGACCTTACGAAATTGCGAGCCGGCAATCTCCACGCGTTCGCGCCGCAGCTCGCGTGCCGACTCCACCGGCCGCGCGCCGTCCTTCCAGACGAGCTCAAAGCGTGCCGTCGCGACATCGTGGATCTTGCCCAGGTTATGGTCGAGGCGGCTGACCTCGAGCCAGTTGCCTTGCGGGTCCACCATGCGCCACCAGGCGAGGTTATCGACCGCTGTGCCCCAAAGAACCGCCTTCTTGCCGCCCGCGTTCATCGCAATATTGCCGCCGATGCAGGAGGCATCGGCCGACGTCGGATCGACGGCAAACACGAAACCCGCGCGCTCGGCGGCGTCGGCGACACGGCGCGTAACCACACCCGCCTCCGATCGCACAGTTGGAACCGCGGCAGCCAAGCCGGGCAAGACGACGTGCTCGACCTGGCTGCAGCACTCGAGCTTTTCCGTGTTGATCACGGCGCTACGCGCCGTCAGCGGCACCGCACCCCCCGTGTACCCCGTACCGCCGCCCCGCGGGATGATGGTTAAATCGAGCTCGATGCAATCGCGCACCAGCCGCGGGATCTCCTCCTCGCGATCCGGGTGCAAAACAACAAAAGGGTACTCGACCCGCCAGTCCGTTGCGTCGGTAACGTGCGAGACGCGTGCAAAGGCGTCAAACCGTATATTGTCGGCGCGCGTGTGTCGCGCCAGCAGCCGACGAGCGCGGCGGCGCAACTCCCTTGTCTGCTCGAAGGTAGCAGCAAAATCGCGCACTGCGATGCGCGCCGCCTCAAGCAAGGCACCGACCTTGCTATCGCGCACGGGATCAGAGGGTTCGCGCCGTGCCTCGATTTCGCGCAAGCGATGCTGCAAGGTCTCGATCAGCGAGCCGCGGCGTTTTGCATTTTCAAGCAGATCGTCTTGCAGGTAGGGATTGCGCTGCACGACCCAGATTTCGCCCAGAACTTCGTAAAGCATGCGGGCGCTGCGCCCCGTGCGGCGCTCGGCGCGCAGATCATCGAGTATCTGCCACGCAGCCGAGCCAAGCAGCCGGATGACAATTTCCCGATCCGAGAACGAGGTGTAGTTGTACGGGATCTCTCGCAGCCGCGCCGGCGGCTCCAAGCCGGTATCACTGCGCAAAAGTCGTTTTGGGTCC
The DNA here is from genome assembly GCA_035621895.1 of Burkholderiaceae bacterium. Taxonomy (GTDB): domain Bacteria; phylum Pseudomonadota; class Gammaproteobacteria; order Burkholderiales; family Burkholderiaceae_F; genus GJ-E10. The sequence goes on from DASPWJ010000026.1 coordinate 7,973, forward strand.
TGCGGCGCATTCATCGTGGTGACAGGCCTGGCGAAGCGGCCTTCGAGGGCAGCTGGCTGCGGCTTCCGGGGCGCGGTTGCGCCCTGTACACAATTCGACAGTGTAGCGGGCGTCGGGGAACGATACCCCGCGACTACCGAGGGAGATGATCGAGCCGTGTCACCATGAATTGATGGCCCGCCTTTGCGCCGGCTGCGTGCGTTTTTGGGTAATCTGCCCGTATTGGCGCTGTGCGGGCATGGTTCAGACCCGAATCGCCCCTGCGCTCATTTCGAATTTGTACAACGCTATCGATGATGCGAAACGCTTGTGCCGTTGGCCTGCTCGCCTCCTTGCTGTGCCTGCCACGGTGCGCTGCTGCGCAAGAAGGGGCCGCCGCAAACCATGGCGGCCGACCCCCCGGCGTTGCCTGGTTCGACGGCAGCGTGACGGATGCTTTTGAAGCCGCGCGCCGCGCGCACAAACCCGTTTTTCTCTATTGGGGCGCGGTATGGTGCCCGCCGTGCCAGCAACTGAAGGCCACGGTGTTTCAGCGGCGCGATTTTCTCGATCGGCTTAGGTTATTCGTACCCTTATATCTGGACGGGGATGCCGCGGGTGCGCAGATCTGGGGTGAGCGTTTTCAGGTAAGCGGCTACCCCACCGTGCTCGTGCTTCGCGCCGATCAAACGGAGCTTGAGCGCGTCTCCGGAGGGATGGACCTGGGACGCTACGCCGAGGTACTCGATCTGGCCCTAGGACAAGAGCAAGCGGCCCAGCAATTGCTCGCGTCGATTCAGGGCGACAGTGGTGCGCTCACGCAGGACGATTGTCGGCGCCTGGCATTTAACGCATGGCAGCTGGAGGAGAGCTGGAACTTTCATCCCGAAACCCTGGGAACACTGGCCGGTGCCTTGGAGCGCGCAGCCTTGCGCTGTCCCTCGTCGATGGGAGTGGAGCGCAGCCGTTTGCGGCTTACGGCGCTGCAAGCCGCCCTTGCGAGCGAGCGCAAGCAGATTTTGGCGCACCAGCGTGTCAGCCAGCGGCTCGACCGACTGTTGGCACTTGTGCCGGACATCGTCTCGGACCGCGAGCTTTGTCTGGCAACGGCCGATGCGCTGCTCATGCTGCCTAAGGAGTATTTCATAGCCGCAGCGCAGGCCGATCCGAAGCATCGCGGGCAGCTGCGTGCCCGCTGGTTCGCCCTGATGGACGCGCTAAGCGTCGATCCGCGCGCCGCGGCGCCCGATCGGCTTGATGCCATACGCAGCAAACTGATGGCAGCCAAAGGACTCGATTCGGCCGGAAAGATCCCAGCGGCGCTAGCGACCGATGCCGTGCGCCGGATTGACGGTGCGCTGGCACAGGAGCACGAAGCGTATGCGCGCGCTGCGCTGGTCAACGCCGCGCTTAATACCCTGGAGGTGCTGGGCGATGATAAGCACTCGCGCACCATCCTGGTAGGCGAGATTCAAACGGCCGCCAACGCCTACTACTACATGGCCGATTTGGCGGAGCTCGAAGAGCGGCAGGGTCACCCCGATATCGCCGTCGAGTGGCTGGCGCGTTCCTACCAAGAGGCGCAGGGACGGGCAACGCGATTTCAGTGGGGTGTAGGTTACGTGTGTGGCCTCGTGCGCATGCGACCACAAGACGAGGCAGCGATCCAAGACGCGACCCTTTCCGTGCTGCAAGAACTCGACGCGACCGTTGACCTGCACGGTCGCACGCGCCGCGCTCTGGGCAAGCTCGATGCGAGTCTGCGCCAATGGAACACAAGCGCCGGGCACGCGACAGCAATTGCCGCCGTGCGCGAGCATATGCGCGCAATCTGTAACAAGGTTCCCGCGAATGATTCGACCCGCTCCTCCTGCGACGAATTTCTGCGCGATGTCTGATCAAGAAGGCTGGGTTGCGGGCCCCATTTTGCAAATTGGCAGCCAAACCGGCACCTCGGCGGCGCTGTGACCGCGGCCAGCTCACAGTTCTAAGGGTGCCTCTTGCATGGCGGCCAACTGCTCGCGCAGCTCCAAAACGCGCTCCTCCCAATACCGTGGTTCGCCGAACCATGGAAACGCCGCGGGAAATGCCGGATCACGCCAGCGCCGGGCAATCCACGCGGCGTAGTGGATCAGTCGTAAGGTGCGCAGCGGCTCGATCAACAGCAGCTGCCGAAAATCGAATGGCGAAAATAACTCGTATCCGCGCAGCACGTCGCGCAACTGCCTTGCCATCTCGGCGCTATCGCCCGAAAGAAGCATCCAAAGGTCCTGTACCACGGGCGCCATGCAGCTGTCGTCGAAGTCGACAAAATGCGGACCGGGCTCGGCTGCCGATTCGCTCCATAGCAGGTTGCCCGGGTGGCAATCGCCGTGCACGCGCTGGTAGGCGACCGGGGCTCGCTCAAACGCGAGGCGGATTTGCCCGAGCGCTTGTTCGATCAGGCCGCGGTAAACCGGCGAGAGCTCCGGTGGCAGCCACTCATTATCGAGAAGAAAGGCGCTGGGCTCGGCGCCGAAGGTCAGCACGTCCAGCCGCCGCCGAGCCACAAACGACGTTCGCCGCCCCACCGCATGCAGCCGTCCCAGAAAGCGACCGATGCGCTCGCGCACCGCGGGGTCGGAGAGCTCTGGCGTGCGCCCGCCCCGTCGCTCGAAAATCGCAAAGCGAAACCCACCGACATGGTGCAGCGTGCGTCCGCCGCAACGCACGGCCGGCACTGCCGGCACTTCTGCTTGCACCAGTTCCTCCAAAAAAGCATGCTCTTCAAGAATCTGCTCGTCCGTCCAGCGACCCGGGCGGTAAAACTTCACGACCACCGGGGCGGCCAGCTGTTGTGTCGCAACCGCCTCCAGGCCGACTTGAAAAACCCGATTCTCGTAGCTATTCAGGGGCAGAACCTGCCCCGAGGTGCGCACGGTCCCCAAGAGGCCGCCGGCTTCGAGCGCGGCATCGATCGCATTAAGGAGAGCATCGGGTGAGAGCTCGGCAAACGGCTCCTCGCTGGATGCCGCTTGGCGCCCTGGGCCGCGTTCGCCGAAGTTGGATTCAGACGACATGGCAGTAGCAAATGTTTCCGCTGGTCATCGACAGGTAGCCCCTGGCATGGTAGAAGCGCGGGCGAAGTTGCGTCTAGCCCAAGGTGCGGTATATCGGCACGATCGGCTTTGCACGGCCTTTCCCCGGCTACTGGCGCCCCACCCGATCACACCGTCATGAATTTCCAATTCCTAAAGGAACTGTACGCGGGCTTTATTCGCGGCCGCGCGATTTCGCATCATTTTCGCCGCTTTCCGCTACTTGAGACGCTGCTGCGGGGCGCCGCCCCGCGGGAACTGCCCACCACGATGGCAGCGACCCTGGCCGCCGCCTCGCGGGCCGGTGTCTCGGAGCTACTTGAGTCCTTGCAATCGCACCCTCACGGTCTGACCGAGGCGCAGGCATCGGAGCGGCGCGAAGTGCAGGGCCCCAATGAGATCGGCCAGGAAAAGCCGCTGCGCTGGTGGGTGCACCTTTGGCAGTGCTATCGCAATCCCTTTAATTTGTTGCTGACAATGCTTGCCGCGCTGTCGTACTACACGGAAGACATCAAGGCAACGATTGTCATTGGGTCGATGGTTCTGCTCTCGACTCTGATCCGTTTTGTCCAGGAATCGCGCTCCAACCGCGCGGCCGAAAAGCTCAAGGAGATGGTGAGCACGACCGCGACCGTCCTGCGGCGTGATCCTGCGGAGATCGCGGCCGAGGAGGCGCGCAAATACTTTCATGCAATCTTGCGCCCCAAGCCACCACGTCGCCTTGAAGTACCGATCAAACGCCTGGTGTCCGGTGATGTCATAGCGCTTTCGGCTGGTGACATGCTGCCCGCTGACGTGCGCCTGCTCAGCGCTAAAGACTTGTTCGTAAGCCAGGCAACGATGACTGGAGAGTCTTTACCGGTAGAAAAGTACGCCGAACAGCGCTCAGCGCCGAGCACCAATCCGCTCGAACTGGACAACCTCGCGTTCATGGGAACGAACGTCGTCAGCGGCTCCGCACTGGCTGTCGTGGTGACGACCGGTGACCGCACCTACTTTGGCGCGCTGGCGCAGCGCGTCACGGCGACCGACCGAACGCCAACCGCGTTTCAGTCCGGGGTCAACCAAGTCAGCTGGCTGCTGATTCGCTTCATGATGGTTATGACCCCCTTCGTGCTGTTGATCAACGGTCTGACCAAGGGCAATTGGATGGAGGCCTTTTTGTTCTCGCTCTCGGTCGCCATCGGACTCACGCCCGAAATGCTCCCAATGATCGTCACCTCGACCCTGGCCAAGGGAGCGGTCTTTCTCTCGCGCAAGAAGGTGATCGTCAAGCGTTTGGACGCCATCCAGAACTTCGGCGCAATGGACGTGTTGTGCACCGACAAGACGGGCACGTTGACGCAGGACCGTATTTTTCTTTCGCGCCACCTCGACGCCTTCGGAAGCGACTCGGACGCAGTGCTCGAATACGCGTACCTGAATAGCTACCACCAGACGGGGCTAAAGAACCTGCTTGATGTCGCGGTACTTGAGCACGCGGAAATGCGCAATCAGGGCACGGTCGCCGCAACCTTCCAGAAAATCGACGAGATCCCGTTCGACTTCACACGCCGACGCATGTCCGTAGTCGTCGCGCCGCCCGCGGCCGCAGGACAGGAAGCACAGCACCGCCTGATTTGCAAGGGCGCGGTCGAGGAGGTCCTTGCGGTGTGCTCCCAAGTGCAGCGCGCTGAGCAGCTCGAACCGCTCACCCCGGAGCTACTCGGACGCGTACGCGCCGTGACCGCCGAACTCAATGCCGAGGGTTTACGCGTGGTCGCCGTGGCAGCGCGTGACTCGAGCGCGGCGCAGGAGACGTACGGACTGGCCGACGAGCGCGACCTTACGCTGATCGGCTATATCGCATTTCTCGATCCGCCCAAGGAATCGACTAAACCCGCACTCGATGCGCTCGCCTCCCACGGGATCACCGTCAAGATACTGACGGGCGACAACGATCTGGTCACGCGCAAAATCTGCCGCGAAGTCGGAATGAACGCCGAGTACATCGTGGTGGGAGCCCACATCGAAGAAATGGACGAGGCGCAGCTGGCGCAGGTCGTCGGAGAGCACCACGTATTTGCGCGCCTGACCCCGGCACATAAAGAGCGCGTTGTGCGCGCCTTGCGCGCGAAGGGCCACGTCACCGGGTTCCTGGGCGATGGCATCAACGATGCGCCCGCGCTGCGGGCCGCCGATATCGGGATCTCGGTCGACAGCGCGGTCGATATCGCAAAGGAGGCCGCGGACATCATTTTGCTGGAGAAAAGCCTACTCGTGCTCGAGGAAGGCGTTGTGGAGGGACGCAGGACTTTTGCCAACATGCTCAAGTACATCAAGATGACGGCCAGTTCAAACTTTGGCAATGTCTTTTCCGTGCTTGTAGCCGGCGCTTTCTTGCCGTTTTTGCCCATGCTGCCGCTGCAGCTGCTCGTGCAGAACCTGCTCTACGACATATCGCAAATCGCCATCCCGTTTGACAACGTCGACGCCGAATTGCTGCAGCAGCCGCAGCGCTGGCGTCCGCAGGAGCTGGGTCGCTTCATGGTGGTGTTCGGCCCGGTCAGTTCGGTGTTCGACATTTGCACGTTTGCGCTGATGTGGTGGGTGTTCGGTGCCACCTCGGAGAGCCTGCAGTCGCTGTTTCAGGCGGGCTGGTTTGTCGAGGGGCTGGCCACGCAAACCCTGATCGTGCACATGATCCGTACGGCCAAGATACCGTTCTTACAAAGCCGAGCTGCGACGCCGCTGCTGGTGACGACCGTCCTGGTCGTACTGAGCGGGATGTTCCTGGTCATGGGACCGGCCGCACCCGTATTTAAGTTCGCGCCCCTTCCCGCGGCGTACTTTCCCTGGGCCGCGGCCATTATTCTGGGCTACGTAGTGTTGACGCAGTTCGTCAAACGCGCCTATCTGCAACGTTACGGCTGGCAGTAATGCAAAGGACGGCGGCATCGTGGTACGTGGCCATCCGTGCGCCGGCCCAAAGCAGCCGCCGACGCGCGTTGCGGTCGACACAAACAACATACAATAGCGGCCGCGATGCCGGCCAATGAATATCTGCGCCGCATTCTCAATGCGCGCGTTTACGACGTCGCCAGTGAGACTGCGCTCGAACCCGCTGCCTGCCTTTCGGCGCGCTTGGGCAATCGGATATTGCTCAAGCGCGAAGACCTGCAGCCCGTCTTCAGCTTCAAGCTGCGCGGCGCGTATAACAAGATGGTTGGCCTGGACAAGGCCACTCGCGCACGTGGAGTGATCGCCGCTTCGGCCGGTAACCACGCCCAGGGCGTTGCGCTCGCTGCTCAGCAGTTGGGCGGACCTGCGGTGATCGTCATGCCGGTAACGACCCCGCAAGTAAAGATTGACGCGGTGCGCACGCGCGGTGCCGAGCTGGTGTTGGTTGGCGATTCCTACTCCGATGCATACGCACACGCGGTCAAGCTCCAGAACAAGCGCCGCTTGACCTTCGTGCATCCTTTCGATGACCCGGACGTGATCGCTGGCCAGGGGACCGTCGGCCTGGAGATCTTGCGCCAGCACCACGCGCAGCAGGCCGGTCCGATTCACGCCATTTTCGTGCCCATCGGAGGTGGCGGCCTGATGGCTGGCATTGCCACCTATGTCAAAGCACTGCAACCCCAGGTCAAGGTAATTGGCGTGCAGGCCAAAGACTCCGACGCCATGGCGCGATCCCTAGCCGCCGGCCGTCGCGTGCGCCTTGCCGAAGTGGGCCTGTTTTCCGATGGCACTGCCGTACGGGTCGTAGGACGGCACACCTTTGCCCTGTGCCGTCGCTATGTGGACGAGGTCATCAGCGTCGATACGGACGCACTGTGCGCCGCAATCAAGGACGTGTTCCAGGACACGAGGGCCATTTTGGAGCCGGCCGGAGCGCTTTCTATCGCAGGCTGCAAGCAGTATGTTGAGCGCGAGCGCTTGCGCGACCGTAACCTGGTCGCGGTCGCAAGCGGGGCGAACATGAATTTCGACCGGCTGCGTTTTGTTGCCGAACGCGCGGAGGTTGGGGAGCAGCGCGAAGCACTGTTCGCCGTTACCCTTCCTGAAGAGCGCGGCTCGTTCAAGCGTTTTTGCGCATTGGTGGGAACGCGCAACGTAACTGAGTTCAATTACCGGATTTCCGATAGCAAGACAGCGCACATATTCGTTGGCATCCAGACTGCAGGGCGCGACGACGCCCGCTCGTTGGCACGGATTTTTGTACGCGCTGGCTTTGCAACGCTCGATCTGACGGACGACGAACTGGCCAAGTTGCACTTGCGCCACATGGTCGGAGGCCACTCGCCCTTGGCGGTAGACGAGCGAATCTTTCGCTTCGAGTTTCCCGAGCGCCCCGGAGCACTGATGCGTTTTCTGACATCGATGTCGCCCAACTGGAACATCTCGCTATTTCATTACCGCAACCAGGGCTCTGACTACGGCCGCATCCTCGTCGGACTACAGGCACCTCGGCAAGACCGTCGCGCGCTCCGACGCTTTCTGGCGGAGCTGGGCTATAGCTATCAGGACGACACCGAAAGCAGCGCCTACCGCCTGTTTTTGGGCTAGCGGCGAGCTCCTAATCTCAGCTGATCGCGCGCGCCAAGGCAAAGGCCGCGGCAGCGGCCAAGCCGCCGATCGTCATCGTCTGCAGCGCCGAGCGCACCGGCGCTGCCCCGGTGTAGCGTGCCTTTACAAAACCAAATAGCGCCAGCGCCGCCAAAGTGACCGCAGCCGACCACGGCAAGGCCTGCTCCACGGAACGCAACAAGACATACGGAGCCAGCGGAACGGCACCGCCGACGATGTAGCTCGCCCCGATAGTGAGCGCTGAGCGCTGCGCGCGTTCGGGCTCGGGCCGCTCAAGACCTAATTCAAAGCGCATCATGAAATCGCGCCAGGCGATGGGTCGTTCGCGAAGACCCTGGATCACGCCCATGTAGTGTTCGGGCTTCAGGCCATAGCGCTCGAAGATATCCGCGACCTCGGCCTCTTCGGCCAAAGGCTTTTCGATGATCTCGTACTCCTCGCGGGCCAGTTCCGCAGCATAGTGTTCGGCCTGACCGCGCGCGGCAAGATACCCGCCCAATCCCATCGCGATCGCACCGGCGGCGATCTCGGCCACCCCCGCCGTGATGACCGTGCCGACCGACACGGCCGCACCGCTGATCCCGGCTGCGAGCGCAAATGGAACCGTAAGTCCATCGGCCATGCCGATAACAATGTCACGCACCAAGTCACTGGACTGAAAATGGCTTTCATGATGCAAATGAGCGTCCACGGCGGCACGACCCTCGACTTTCTTGTTGATCGGTTGATTTACTACTGCAAAACTGCGGATCCTAGGGTAGCAGCAGCCGTGCGGCGAGGTAACCTTCGTCGCGTGCAGCGGGCATCGCTCGGCTGTCCAACTCGGGCCAAGGCAATTTGAGGGCACACCATGAGCAAGGACGCAAGCAAGGACGCAGGCGCCTTGGGCCCACCTGGGGCTGAAACGGCGTTGGACGCCGCGCAGGTGCGCTTTGCCAAGTTCCTGCATCGCGATTCCAAGGGGCTTGCCCCGGGCACGGCGTTTTCGCCCGCCATCATTCCCACCGCGATTTATTCCTTGGCCAGCGATCCAACAGGCCCGTATCAATATGCGCGTTGGTCCAACCCCGGCTGGACGGCACTGGAGGATGCGCTGGGCGCATTGGAGGAAGCCAGCGCAATCATCTTTCCGTCAGGCGCCGCTGCAGTTGCTTCGATTTTTGCGAGCTGCCTTCGTCCCGGCGACCGCCTGCTGCTGCAGGCCGACGGCTACATGGGCACGCGCACAGCCGCTGAGAGGTACTGCGCACCCAACGGCGTGACGGTCACAACCTGCAACACGTCTCGCATTGCGCAGCACCCGTTTGAGGGCTACCGGCTGATCCTACTTGAGACACCGTCCAACCCTGGCCTGGATTTGGTCGATATCCGCGATTGCGCGCGCCGTGCGCACGCGGCCGGCGCCCGCCTCGTGGTCGACAATACACTCATGACACCGCTGGGCCAACGCCCGCTAGATCTGGGCGCCGACGCGGTGGTTTACTCGGATACGAAGCTGTTCAATGGCCACTCCGACGTGGTATTCGGTCACGTCGTTTCGCGCGATCCACAACTGCTCGAGGGCGTTTTGGACTGGCGTCGTGTGTGCGGCGCGATTCCGGGCCCCTTTGAGACTTGGCTCGTACAGCGCAGCCTCGACACGCTCGAGCTTCGCTTGGAGCGCATCAGTACCAATGCCATGGCTCTGGCGCAGGCGATCGACCGGCACGATGTGCCCGTACGGGTGACCTACCCAGGTCTGCTCTCGCACCCGGCACACGAGCTGGCAAGCGCCCAGATGAGCAGTTTCGGGGCGTTAATCGGCCTGACGCTGGCGAGTAAGGACACCGCCGAGCAGTTCATTCAAAGCTGTCCGTTTCTGCGGCCGACTACAAGCTTCGGTGGCCTGCATTCTTCGGCAGAGCGACGCACGCGCTGGGGCGATCAGGTCGCCGAGGGCTTTATCCGCCTGTCCGTTGGATGCGAACCGACGCGGGCCTTGTGCGCGGCAGTTGTGCGCTCATTGGACCTGCTTGCGGCACAAGCACGTCCGCTGGCTCGGCCGCAGGCGTAACCCCAGGCGCGAGCATCGACTCGGCGAGCTCCTCGTCAAATGCGCAATCGCCTTCTGGGTACGGTACCCCGGTCGGACGCAGCGCTAAAAAGTCGAACAAGGTCCGGTCGAGCAGATGCGACGGAGTCACGCGCGCAAGCGCATTAAAGACGTTTTGTGCACGTCCCGGAAAACGCCGCTGCCACTGGGCGATCATGAGCTGAATCTCCTTGCGCTTGAGATTTTCCTGCGAACCGCATAGGTTGCACGGGATGATTGGAAAGCAACGGTTGTGCGCATAGCGCGCTAAATCGGCCTCGGTGATGTAGGCCAGCGGCCGAATTACCACGTGGCGCCCATCATCGGACACGAGCTTGGGCGCCATGGCTTTCATCCGGCCGCCGTAAAACAGGTTCAGGAAGAACGTACCCAATATGTCGTCGCGATGATGTCCCAGTGCGATTTTTGTGGCGCCCAATTCGCCGGCAACGCGATACAGCACCCCGCGGCGCAAGCGAGAGCACAGCGAGCAGGTTGTCTTGCCCTCCGGGACGAGCCGCCGGACGATGGAGTACGTATCCTGGGTTTCAATGCGAAACGGCACTCCTTGTGCCTGCAGGTAATCGGGCAAAACGTGGGCCGGAAATCCCGGCTGCTTTTGATCGAGGTTCACAGCAACCAATTCAAAGGACAACGGCGCACGTGCCTGCAAGATGCGCAGCACGTCCAGCAGCCCGTAGCTATCCTTGCCACCCGATAGGCAGACCATCACCCGGTCGCCGGGCTCGATCATCGCGTAGTCGCCGACAGCCTGGCCGGCGAGCCGCACCAGGCGCTTTTGCAGTTTTCGGCCCTCGAAAGCTAAGCGGCGTTTGCGCCGCTGTTCTTGCGCTAAATCCGGAGCCTCTGCCATCACCGGAATTGCCTGGTTCGTCTGCGAAAGCGAATTCATCCGGACTCCCGAAACCGCAGCACCTCGACGCCGATACCCGCAACGCTGGTATAAATTTCGGCCTTTTCGCTGGACACACGAACCGCCTGGACCCCCGGCCAACGCAGTAGTTCCGTTGCGATGTCGTCGACGAAAGTCTCCTGCAAATTGATATGCCCGCGGGCGATTCTTTTTTCGACGACTTCGCGGATAAAGTCGTAGTCGACAACTTCGCGAACATCGTCGTTGCGCGGGGTAGAGGCGCTAAGCGCGACATACACGTCCAGGTTCAGCACCAAACGCTGCGTCCCGCGCCGCTCAGCCGAATACACGCCAATGTTCGCCTCCACCGTCCAGTCGCGCAAGAATATGCGCCGACAATGGGCCAGGCGCGGATCACTTAGTAGCGTAGCCATCGATCGAAACCGGGGAGCCGAGTCAGGATTTCAGAAACATGATGTCGCGCGCGCTGGGTACCAGGTGCTGTCCGCCGTCGACAATCAGGGTCGTCCCCGTAATGGACGGCGCATTGATCAAGAACACCACGGCCTGCGCGATATCTTCGGGGCTGCTCGCATGGCCAAGGAGCGTAGCTCGATGGGCCGACTGAAAGCCCGAAATCGTTTGACCGGGGGCAGGCAAAGTGATTCCAGGAGCCACCCCGACGACACGCAGCTTCGGCGCCAGCGCGCGCGCGAGCAATCCGTTGGCCGCTTGCAGCGCCGATTTCGCGAGCGTGTAGGAGAAAAAATCCGGGTTGGGGTTCCAGAGCTTTTGATCGAGCAAATTGACCACTATGCCGGCCGCATCGGCTGGCAGGCGCGCGTGCAACGCGCGGGCCAGAGCCACCGGCGCCGCGACATTAACGCGCATGTGTGCCTCAAAACGCTCTAGCGAAAAGTCCTGCACCGAATCGGCCTCGAACAACGACGCATTGTTGACCAGGCACCGCAGCGGCCCAAGTACGCGCTCGCAATCGTCGAGCAAGTCGTCCCACCCTTGCATCGCCGCCAAATCGAACGCCACCGCGTGAGCGCGTCGACCTATTGCCTGGATCTGCGCAACCGTTTCCATGGCCGCGGCGCGCGAGCTGCGAAAATGAATCGCGACATCCCAGCCATCGTGCGCGAGCGCCAAAGCGATGGCCCGCCCGATGCGCTGCGCGCCGCCGGTAACCAACGCAACCCGCGATGACAAAGTCGGTGCCGTCATAAAGTCGTAGGGACCCCTTGCAAGCGCCAGTGTATCGGTTCACTGCGGTACCATCCTTGCACCATGCGCTGGCCACAGAACTCGACGCCCCGCCGTCCATGACATGGCCACAGGCGGCGGGTGCGCCGTTGCCCCAACCTGATGCGGCGGCTCTTGCCCGCAGCCGGCAGTTGCAAGCTCGAATCTGCCAGCGCATCGCGCAGGCAGGGGCGTGGTTGTCTTTTGCCGACTACATGCAAATGGCGCTGTATGAGCCGGGTTTGGGCTACTACGACGCAGGCGGCAACAAATTTGGCCCCCAAGGCGATTTTGTCACCGCACCTGAGATCTCTCCGCTGTTTGCGCAGACCATCGCGGGGCAGCTCGCCGAGGCGTTTGGCCGTTTACCCGCACAGGTACTGGAGTTTGGTGCCGGCACGGGAGCGCTGGCCCGGGACCTAATCGCCGATCTGCAACGCCGCGGCTGCGCGCCCCATGCCTACTACATTGTCGAAGTCTCTGCCGATTTGCGCGCCCGCCAGCAGCAATGCCTTGCCGGGTTGCCGGTGACGTGGCTCGATCGACTGCCAGAACGCTTTGAGGGCGTGGTAATCGCCAACGAAGTGCTGGACGTTCTTCCGGTGCGACTGTTTGTGCGCGGGTCCGATGGGATCTACGAGCGCGGCGTGTGCTGCGAGCGCAACGATCTGCGCTTTTTGGTACGCCCGGCCGATCCGGACCTTGTGCGCGAGGTCGAGACAATTGAGAGCGTCGTCGGGCCTTTGCCGCAGGGCTATGGCTCGGAGATCTGCCCGCTTGCCGCCGCGTGGATCCGATCGCTGGCCGGCTGCCTGCAGCGCGCACTCGTGCTGGTGTTTGATTACGGTTTTCCGCGGCACGAGTACTACCACCCCCAGCGTGCGATGGGCACTTTGATGTGCCATTACCGGCAGCGTGCGCACGCCGAGCCGCTTTGGCTGCCGGGTCTAAACGACATCACGGCACACGTCGACTTTTCTGCGTGTGCCCAAGCGGCCCATACGGCCGGTTTGGCTGTGTTGGGCTACACCTCGCAAGCACGTTTCTTGATGAACTGCGGAATTCTGGAGCGACTCGGCGGCGCACCCGAACCTGCTCAGCTTGGCGCCGCCCAGCGCTTGCTCTCCGAGGCGGAAATGGGGGAGCTAGTAAAGGTGATGGCGCTGGGGCGCGGAATTGACATCGTTCCGCTGGGATTTACGCTCGCTGATCGCCGCCATCGACTCTAGCGGCCGCGATGGCCTGCCGGCGCGCATCTGCCACGGCCCGTGCAATGGTTGCCGGGTCCGGCCCCACTGCGGCAGCAATCGCTCCGGCATCGACCGCGCTGGCTGCTGCTGCGGCGGCTCGCCAGCGTTGCGCATCGGCGTCCTGCAGGGCCTCGAAAGCCTCAAGCAATTGCTCAAAGCGAACACCGCGGCGCAGTGCGTCGGCACGCTCCAGTACGGCGGCCTGCTCGGCTGCCGAGGGCGCGTTGCCCAGCGCCTCGCGCAGCTCAAAAAGCAGTCGTGCAAGTTGCAGTGATTCACTGTCGGCACGAAGGCGCTCAAGCCACGCTTGCAAAGCAAGCCGGGACGCGTTAGCGCTGCAGAGCACGGCAAAGCGCGCCGAAAGCGAAGCGCCGCGCTGTGCGGCGCGATTTAAGGCCGCAAGTAGCTGCGGCGACACGGCCAGCTCGGGCGCCAGGCGCTCAAGCAAACCCGTTTGGGCCAGCACCTCGATCATGCGCGAGGGCTGCTCCTCCATCAGACCCAGAGCGATCTCTTGCCACACCCGCTCGGGCACCAACGCATCGGCCTCACCGCTCCTCACCATGTTGCGGGCAAGTTCCATCGTTTCGGGGGCAATAGAAAAATCCGCGAAGCGCGCAGCAAAGCGCGCCAAGCGAAGTATGCGTACGGGATCTTCGACAAAAGCCGGCCCGACATGTCGCAACACGCGCTCACGCAGATCTTTTTGCCCCTGATACGGATCGATCAGCTGGCCATCCTCGTCCAGCGCCATCGCATTGATCGTCAAATCGCGCCGCTGCAGATCTTCTTCGAGCGTCACGCTCGGATCCGCGTGTACGGCAAAGCCCCGATAACCTGGTCCCGTTTTGCGCTCGGTGCGCGCCAGCGCGTACTGCTCCGCGGTGCGTGGGTGCAAAAAGACCGGAAAATCGCGGCCCACCGGGGTAAACCCCAGCGTTTGCATTTCCTCCGCACTGGAACCAACGACGACCCAGTCGCGATCCCCGCTTCGCGCAAGCTGGCGTCCGGCCTGCTCCAAGAGCCGATCCCGCACCCACCCGCCGACGACGTAGGCCTTCATGGAGCGCGTTGTCCAGCTTGGGGTGCTGCCCAAACCGCGCGCGCTCGCATCCCCGGGGCGCCGCTTAGCGTCGCGCTCGGGCGCGAAAGCCCCCGAAGCGCGAGCGCGGGTGCATGCCAGCTAGATACAGTGCAGCCTCCGGCTCCAGCGGCGCAGGGTGCAGGCCAAGTTCCGGCGCGGGCACGTAGGGTTGCTGGCGCGCGACGTTATCGACCGTCAAGGAGCGCAGGTTATCGCGCGACAGCAGCGTGGGTCCCGGCAGCAGTTCGAAGCAGCTGGCCATCAGGTAGGCCAAAGGGTCGGGCAGACCGATTACCGGCCGTGGATGTCCCGCGGCGCGCGCAGCAAATTGCACAAGTTCGCGCAAGGTATAAATCGTGGGGCCGCAGATCTCATAGCATTTCCCAAATGTGGAAGGCTCGTCGAGCGCGGTGCTCATTGCTGCGACTAGGTCGCGCACCCACACGGGTTGCATGCGTGCCTGAGGCCGCCCAATGAATAGCACCGGCAGCCACGCCGCCAGTGCCGCGAAAAGATTCAGGAAATTGTCGCCCGCCCCGAAAACAACGGACGGGCGAAATACGGTCGTGGCGATGCCTTGCGCCTCACGCACAATTTGCTCGCCGTCAGCCTTGCTGCGCAGGTACGCGGAGGGGCCATTGGGATCGGCGCCTAAGGCACTGATATGCAGCAGGCGCTCTACGCCGCTTTGGCTGCAAGCGTCAATCAGGTTGCGCAGCAGGTACACATGCGCTGCGGCGAAGCCCGAGCCGTAGCGTCCGGCCGCTTTGGGGTCCTGCGCATCGCCTTTTGCCGGGACTGCGTCCGAATCGTGGAGGATGCCTACCACGTTGATAACCGCGTCACGGCCCGAGAGCAACGCCCGCAGGACAGAGCCGTCGCTAATATCGGTCTCGACCACCTCCACTGTGGGTAACACCAACAGATCGCGCGCGCGCGCGCGACGGCGCGTGGGCACACAGACCCTGCGCCCTTGCGCAACGAGAGCATCAACGAGGCACCGCCCGATAAAGCCAGTTCCGCCAAGGATCAGGATGTTTTGGTATGCCATAGCAATGCAAGAGTCGCAAAAAATCCAAGGACGCGCCGAGAACCGCGCGGCAGGCATTTTAGCGGCACGACACGACTCGGTCAGGGAAGATCGTCTGCGGGAATGCTTTTGGGTGCAACTGTTCCTAGCAGCGAGCGCAAAGAAGGGGCGGGTTGATCCAGCAAGCTGCGGTACACGACGGTATTAAAAAGCACGCGCTTGACATACTCGCGCGTTTCCGCAACCGGAATCGTCTCGACGAACAAAGCTCCGTCCAATGGTCGGGCAAGGGCCGCGCGCCATTTGCGCACACGCTTCGGCCCCGCGTTGTAGGCCGCCGAAGCCAGCAGCGCTTGGCCGTCCTGGTCATCGAAGACCAGTTTCAGATATTCCATGCCCAGGCGCAGATTCACCTTGACGTCGGCAATGCGATCGGCACGATAGTCTTCAAATCCAATTCTGCGTGCGACAAAGCGAGCGGTCGACGGCATTAATTGCATGAGGCCAATTGCGCCGACGTTGGAGCGCACGTCCTCGATAAATCGCGACTCCTGACGAATCAGGCCATAGATCCAGGCCGGATCTAGGGCCAGCGGCGCACTCGTGGCCGCCATCAGATCGCGATAGGGCATGGGATAGCGCTGGCCGATGTCGACCAGGGTCCGGGCGCGTTCGGACGACGCAATCATCCGATCCAGGGCGCCGTAGCGCCGCGCAAGCTCGGCTGAAGCGTGCAAGGTCCCGTCGTCCATTCCACGCAGCTCCCAGCTCCACTCGCGATTACCTTCGTCGCGCATGCCTAGCTCGTAGAGTTTGCGCGCCCGCAAAAATCCAGGGCGCAACGCCAGCTCCTCGACCTGCGCCGCGTCCGGCTCCTCGGCCTTGGGTGCAAGTACCAGTGGCATCGCAAGGCGCTCGGCAGCAAGCCGTCCGTAGAAGCTGAATCGATCGGCAATCGATCGCCAGGCGCTGCGCGCTTCCTCCATCTTGCCTTGCGCGGCCAAGGCCTCGGCGCCCCAGTACACCCAGGTCGATTCCGATTGCTGCTCAGGCGACATGCGGGCGATTGCTTTGCGAAGCGCCACCCAGTCCGGACCCGTTTTGGATTGGGCATCAGTTGGGGGGTCCGACGTGCCAGATGCGCTACCCGCGCCCCGGCGCAGAGCCGCGCGCGCACGCGCCTCCAGCACTTCGCTTGCGCGCACATAGTCCACGCCGACTCCAACCAGGTCGCCACCGCGCTCGAACCATTCGTGCGCTTGCGGCAGTAAATTCAGTTGGGCTGCGCGACCAATACGACCCCACACGGTCGCGCGCTGCTCGGGGGTAAGCGCCGGCTGCAGATGATCGGCATAGCGCGCCGCGACCTCCGGGGCGTCACGCGCCAGCGTAATGATCGCCAGCAAGCAAAAGGAGCGAGGCATGCGATCCATGTGCGCCTCGATCCCCGCAAGCCACGCGCCTGGTTGTTCGAGCAGTCGCGTTACCGCCGCGGCGTCGGCCGCCGGCAGGCGCCGCGCGGCCTGTTCGGCTGCGGGGATCTGGTTGCGTTCGACCAATGCTTGCAGACGCTGCCAAATCGACAAGTGCCCGTCATTGAGCAAACGCTCGGCAAGCGCCGTGCAGCCATCGCCACCGGGATCCGGGGAAGAGGCCAGAAGGTGGCGCCCCTCGCGCGCGAACTGCTCGTGGCGGTGCCCATCATCAAGGACATAGCGCGCCAGCAGGGTATAGCAGCTCAGCTGCGGATCGTCGGAAGCGAAAATCAAACGCCCGCGTTCGACCATAAAATTTGCAAAGTCTCCCTTTGCACCTAAAACGGCCAGCCAATCGCCCCGCAGTCGATCGGCAAGAGCGCTGCCGGCGTAGCGCGCCAAAAACGGCTGCACCAGCGAGTCGTCAGGTTCCGCGGCGTGCAGTCGCAGCGAGGCCTGCCAGTACTCCACGTACGGCTGCAAAAGCGGATCGTGGACTTGGCTGGCAAGCGCGGAGAGCCGATCCAGATCGCTATCGGCCGCAGCCGTGCGCACCGCCAAGAAGGCCTCATCCGACGCACTCGTTACAAGCGGCGCGGTAACAGTCGTCGGTGGCGACTTGGCCCCGGCCAGCACAGCCAACGGCAAAAAAAGCAGCGCAGCAATGCTGCCTTGCACGGCCGGCAGCGCAAGCCTGGGCCAACGCACAGCAGTGCCGCTCATGGCTGCGGCTCCGGCAAGCCAATGCGGCGCCAGATTTCCAGCGTTGGTGCCGCCATGTTCATGGTGTAAAAGTGTAGACCCGGTGCACCGTGGGCCAGCAGCCGCTCGCACAAAGCCGTCACAACATCGGCGCCAAAGGCGCGGATCGACGCGCGGTCGTCACCAAAGCTCTCCAGCCGCCGGCGTACCCAGCGCGGGATTTCGGCGCCACAGTTATCGGAAAATCGGGCGAGCTGCGTGAAATTCGTGATCGGCATGATCCCTGGGACGATGGGCACCGAGCACCCTAGGCGCGTGACGTCATCGACGAATCGAAAATAGGCATCGGCATTGTAAAAATACTGCGTAATGGCCGAATCCGCGCCGGCACGCACTTTTCGCACAAAGTTCAGCAGATCATCGGCCGGGGAGCGCGCTTGCGGGTGAAATTCCGGGTAGGCCGCAACCTCGATTCGAAACCAATCGCCGTATTCGGCGCGAACCAGTTCCACCAGATCGGCCGCATAGCGAAATTCGCCCGAGCTGCCGACGACGCCCGACGGTGCATCGCCGCGCAGTGCCACCAGATGACGGATGCCCGCGCCTCGGTACATGTCCAGCAACTCACGCACCGAGGCCCGCGTGCTGGCGATGCAAGAGATATGCGGTACGGCGTGCAGCCCCGCGCCATGGATCTCCAAGGTGGTGCTCAGGGTCCCTTCGCGGGTGGAGCCGCCAGCACCGAAGGTCACGGAGTAATACGCCGGTGCCACGCGCGCAAGCTCGGTGCGCGTGGCACGCAGCTTCTCCACCGCCTCCTCGCTGCGCGGCGGGGAAAACTCCACGCTAAAGACGCAGTCCGTTCTCATTGGGTGCCTGCCCAATTCCAATGCTAGGGCGTGTTGGGAGTGCGGCCACCAAGCAAAGCGACGATCTGCGCTCAGTAACGGTAATGATCCGGCTTGTACGGCCCGGCCTTGTCCACGCCGATGTAGCGCGCCTGGGCGTCGCTAAGCGCGGTCAGGTGGGCGGAAAGCCTGTGCAACTGTAGCCGCGCGACCTTTTCGTCCAGATGCTTGGGCAGCACGTACACCCCGATGGGATAGCGGCTCGTGTTCGTGAATAGTTCGATCTGTGCCAGCACCTGGTTGGCAAAAGATGAACTCATCACGTAACTCGGATGCCCGGTTGCGCACCCAAGGTTCACCAAGCGTCCCTGCGCCAGCAAGATGATGCGTTTGCCGTCGGGAAAGACCACGTGATCGACCTGCGGCTTAATGTTCTCCCAGGGATATTTGCGCAGACTGGCAATGTCGATTTCGTTGTCAAAATGGCCGATATTGCACACAATCGCCTGATGCTTCATGCGCAGCATGTGCTCGTGGGTGATGACGTGAAAATTCCCGGTTGCGGTCACGAAGATGTCGGCCTTATCGGCGGCCTCGTCCATGGTCACGACACGAAATCCCTCCATGGCCGCCTGCAAGGCGCAGATCGGGTCAATTTCCGTGACCCAGACCTGGGCGGCTAGCGCGCGCAACGCCTGCGCCGACCCCTTTCCTACATCGCCATAGCCGCAGACCACGGCGATCTTGCCAGCGATCATTACGTCGGTCGCTCGCTTGATGCCATCGACTAGGGACTCGCGACAGCCGTACAAGTTATCGAATTTGCTCTTGGTGACGGAGTCGTTGACATTGATGGCGGGAAATTTGAGCGTTCCATCCTTGGCCATCTGGTACAGGCGCTTAACACCCGTGGTCGTCTCCTCCGTGACGCCCTTGATGTGCGCCAAGCGCATCGAATACCAGTTGGGTTGGCGCCTCAACCGCGCGGCGATGGCCGCAAACAATGCCGTCTCCTCCTCGCTGGCCGGGTGCGCGATGACGCTTGCATCGGCTTCGGCGCGAGCGCCCAGATGCAACAGCAAGGTCGCATCCCCGCCATCGTCCAGGATCATGTTGCTAAAGCCACCATCGCGCCAATCGAAGATCCGATGGGTGTAATCCCAGTACTCCTCCAGCGTCTCGCCTTTTTTGGCAAAGACCGCAGTGCCCGCCGCTGCAACCGCGGCCGCCGCGTGGTCCTGCGTCGAGTAGATGTTGCACGAAGCCCAACGCACCTGGGCACCGAGCGCCTGCAGGGTTTCGATCAGCACGGCCGTCTGAATGGTCATGTGCAGCGAGCCGCTAATGCGCGCGCCACGCAACGGCAGCTGACTTGCGTATTCGTCGCGGATCGCCAGCAGGCCGGGCATTTCGGTATTGGCGATGCGAATTTCTTTTTGCCCCCAATCGGCAAGGCCAAGGTCGGTGACCTCGTAATCGGCGGTCGGATGGGGTTTTCGTACGGCGCTCATCTCGCGCCCTCCTTTCGATAAGGCAGGTTCGCGAGCGCCGTTTGTGCCGTGCCACCGTTGGGCGGCCGGTGCCTCGAGCCTGGCGCGCGACGGGTTAGACCGGCCGCGGTTGCAACGCTCCTCGAAGCGATAGGCGAAGTATACGGCGCCACTAGCCCGCCAAGCGGCTCGACGCGACCCGGTCGGCCCCAAAGCGGCTTGCCGTTGCCGCCGCAATCGGCCGCTTTTTGCCGCGCGCGTCCGCGCAATTGCTATGCGGCTTTTAGGCCGGCGGCGTCACGCAAAATCGCGGCGCGATCCGTGCACTCCCAAGTAAATTCCGGCTCCTCGCGTCCAAAGTGCCCGTAGGCAGCACTCTTGCTATAGATCGGCCGCAGCAAATCAAGCATTTGCACGATGCCTTTGGGCCGCAGGTCGAAGTGTTCCCCTACTAGCCGCGCCAGGATCTCGTCACTGATCACACCGGTGCCCGCGGTATCCACAGTGACATTGATCGGCTTGGAGTATCCGATCGCGTAGCTCACCTGCACTTGGCAACGGCGAGCCAGCCCGGCGGCAACAATGTTTTTGGCGACATAGCGCGCCGCGTATGCAGCCGACCGGTCCACCTTTGAGGGATCTTTGCCCGAAAACGCGCCGCCCCCATGTGGGCAGGCGCCGCCGTAGGTATCAACGATGATCTTGCGTCCGGTAAGGCCGCAATCGCCATGCGGACCACCGATCACGAATCGCCCGGTAGGGTTGATCAGGTAGCGCGTGTTCTGTATCCAATGCCTGGGTAGCACTGGCTTGATGATTTCCTCGATGACGGCCTCGCGCAGGGCGTCGTAGCTAACGTCCGGATCGTGCTGCGTTGATAGAACAACCGTGTCGATCGAATGGGGCCGGCCGTTAAGGTAGCGCAGGGTCACTTGCGATTTGGCGTCGGGGCGCAACCAGGACAGCCGTCCGTCTCGACGCAAATCCGATTGACGCTCCATGAGGCGGTGCGCGTAGTAGATCGCCGCGGGAAGCAGCTCCGGAGTTTCATCGCAGGCAAACCCGAACATCAGACCTTGGTCGCCGGCACCCTGATCCAGATCCAACCCTTTGCCTTCATCTACGCCCTGGGCGATGTCGGGGCTTTGTCGGTCATAACAGACCATGACCGCACAGCCCTTGTAATCGATGCCGTAGTCGCTGTTGTCGTAGCCGATGCGCTTGATCACCTCACGGGCCACGCTCGGATAGTCCACCGATGCGTGCGCCGTGATTTCGCCGGCCAGTACGACCAGCCCAGTTGTCACCAGGGTTTCGGCCGCGACGCGTGCGTGCGGATCTTGTGTCAGAAGTGCGTCGAGAATGCCGTCTGAAATCTGGTCGGCCACTTTGTCGGGGTGGCCTTCAGATACCGACTCGGAGGTAAAGAGATAATCACCCGCCATTTTCGCTCCTGGGTCATACAGCGTGCCCGGGCCGCTTGCGCGGGTGACGCTTTAGCAGATAGGACTGCCGACCGCTAATGTGACCGGCGCGAACCGCCCTGCAAGTTGACCATTAAACCGGCGGCTCGTGCAGCGATTATAAGCGATCCGCGCCAGCCGACCTAGGCTGCAATCGTAAGTACTATCTGGCCTTCTTATGGCAAATCGACGCCAGAAAATACCCTGCGTGAGCGCAGATACCGCATCGAGGGCTGGCTTTCGCCGGAGAATTCGGTGATCGCGCTCATTTTCCGAGCCTTGTCCTTGCTGCCGCTACGCGCCTTGCACGCGCTCGGCGGCGCCCTGGGTTGGGTTGTGTACTGGGCCTCGCCGACATACCGGCGCCACCTTCGTACGAACTTGCCCCCGACGCTTGCGAACCGCCAACGTGTACTGCACCAAGCCATCGCCGAAAGCGGTAAACAGGCCGTCGAACTGGCGTGGGTCTGGACGCGAACCGGCGAGCAGATCCGGGCACGCACGCGCATTGAAAATGCCCAGGCGCTGCAAGCCATCCTGGCGCAAGACCGCGCGATACTGATGCTAACCCCCCATCTGGGCTGCTTTGAGGTCATTGCGCAAAATCACGCGTCCAGCCCAATTGGCCGCACGCGGCCGATGCTGGCCCTGTATCGCGTGCCTCGCAAAGCGGCCTTGCGACCGCTTTTTGAGCAAGCACGCACGCACAAGGGTTTGCTGCTGGCACCGGCCGACTTGCACGGCGTGCGGCTGATGTTGCGCGCGTTGCGCAATCGCCAGATCGTGGGCCTGTTGCCCGACCAGGTGCCTTCGCAAGGCGAAGGCGTTTGGGCGCCGTTCTTCGGTCGACCCGCGTTCACCATGACGCTACCCGCGCGGCTTGCTCGCGCCCATGATGCGCTGGTGCTGCTGCTATATGCGCAGCGACTGCCGCATGGCGCGGGCTATCGGATCCAATGGGAGCCGCTTAGCGAACCGCTAAGTGGCAATGCGGTGCTGGATGCCACGCGCATCAATCGGGCCATGGAACGGCTCATATTGCAGTGCCCGGAACAGTACTTGTGGAGCTATAACCGCTACAAAGTTCCGGCCGGCGTCCCCGCGCCAGTAGCGCAGGCCGAATCGTGAACGCCGCTATTGCCCGTTTTTGGGTCGCCCTGATCCATCGGGCTGCACGCTGGTCGGGCCGCACGCGCCAGCGCATCGCTGCTATGGTCGGTACACTGGCCTGGCTCGTCGTCGTGCGGCGCCGTCGCATCGCCGACGCCAATTTGCGTGCCTGCTTTCCTCAGATGCCAGCGCGCGAGCGCCACGCACTGATCCGCCGCTTGTTTCGCCGTATGGCGCGAGGCGCGCTGGACTACGGTTTGCTCTGGAGCGGCAGTCGCGAGGACGTGCAAAGCTTTGTCCGTGTTGAAGGGCTGGAGCATCTTTTGCGCGAGGACAATCGCCCGCTCATCATGCTCGCCCCGCATTTCGTCGGTCTGGACGCTGGCGGCAGCCGAATCGCTACCGAAATGAAAGCCGTCACCATCTACGCTCGCCAGTCCAACCCCGTGTGGGATCGTTGGCTGCAATTCGGCCGCGCACGCTTTAACGAGCCGGTGTTGATCGCCCGCCGCGGCTCAGATCTGCGCGCGGTACTGCGGGCGATGCGCGCCGGCTTGCCGTTTTATTACCTGCCCGACATGGACAACGGCGACGGCAACTCGATATTCGTGCCCTTTTTTGGCGTTGCCGCAGCGACCCTGCCCATGGTGTCGCGCTTGGCGCGCAGTATTGAGGCCAAGGTCGTGATGACCGTCACGGAACAAACTCCCGAGGGCTACGTTTTGCACGTGGAGCCGCCGTGGACCGATTTTCCCGGGGTTTCGGTAGAGCAGGACACGGTGCGAATGAACCGCGAGATCGAGCGGTGGGTATTGCGCATGCCCGACCAGTACCTTTGGACGCACCGACGTTTCAAGTCGCGCCCGGTCGGCGCGCCCAGTTTGTACGAGTAAGCTCGCCGATCGGCGATAATCGGCGCATGAGACTGCGCTTTACCAAGATGCAAGGCGCGGGCAACGACTTCGTAATGCTCGATGGAATCGGTCAACGGCTCGAGCTAGATGCCCAGCGGCTGCGCCGCCTTGCCGACCGACGCTATGGCGTTGGTGCAGACCAGATCCTCGTGGTCGAGCCCGCGCCCGACGCGAGTGCGGACTTTCGCTATCGCATCTTCAACGCCGATGGTGGCGAAGTCGAGCAATGCGGCAATGGAGCGCGATGCTTCGTGAAATTCGTTCGCGAGCTCGGGCTGACCCGCCAGCGTTCGATACGAGTCCTGACTGCGGGCGGGCGAATCGAGCCACACCTAGAAGACGACGGGACCGTAAGTGTCGACATGGGTGCGCCGAACTTTGACCCGGCCGCCTGCGGTTTCGACACCAGCGGACTGACCACGCGACAACAGGGGGATGCCGCTTTTTGGCAGTTCTGCCTTGGCGCAAGCAAGGTCGCCGTGTGCGTCGTCTCGATGGGCAACCCGCACGCGGTCCAGCTCGTCGACGATGTCGCGGCGGCGCCCGTCGCCTCTTTGGGTCCGCAGCTCGAGCAAGAGCGTCGGTTCGCGCACGGCGTAAATGCGGGTTTTATGCAGCTTGTCGACCGCTCAAACGTACGCCTGCGGGTGTGGGAGCGCGGTGCCGGCGAGACGCTGTCTTGCGGGACCGGAGCCTGCGCAGCCGCCGTTGTCGGGATCCGCATGGGAGTGCTCGATTCTCCGGTGAACGTGCACACGCGCGGAGGCCTGCTGCGCATCCAATGGGATAAAGCTCGCGATGACCGCCAGGGCGACGCAGGCAGCTCGCTCACGCGTCAAGGGATGTCTGGTGCGCAAACTGCAAGCGTGCGGATGAGCGGGCCAGCGGAAAAAGTCTTCGACGGTGAGATTGATTTGCCATGACGGATGAAGAGGTCGCTTGTTTTTTGCAGGCCAACCCGGCGTTTTTTCAGCGATATCCGGGGCTGTTTACGCAGCTGCTGCTGCCCGACCCGCATCAGGGCAATGCGGTTTCGCTAACGGAGCGCCAGGCAATGTTGCTGCGCGAGCGCGTCAAGGCACTGGAGGCGCGCCTCGCGGAACTGCTTCGCATCGGGCGCGACAACGACGCCTTGGCGAGCAGCCTGGTGCAATGGACCAAAGCCTTGTTGGCCGAACCCGATCGCAGCCGCATCGCGCAGATTGCCGTTGAGGAACTCAAGCGCATATTTGCCGTACCGCTGGCCGAAATCCGCATGTGGAGCTCGCCGCCAACTGCCGCCGAGGAACAAGCTGCGCGGTTTTCGTGCGGGCTGCGTGCGCCACTGTGCGGCGCCGACATCGACGTTGCGCCGATCGGGGCGCTGGTTGGGGCCTGGGCTGAAGCGCGCAGTGTCGCACTTATACCGCTGCGCTGCGCCGCGCAGACCAACGCGTTTGGCCTGATTGCCTTGGGCTCGTCGGATCCGGCGCGCTTTGATGCCACGATGGGCACCACGTTGCTTGCGCGTATTGGTGAACTGGCGAGCGCGGCGCTGCTACCGATTGCAAACGCCGAGCGAGAACTGCCGGCGGCCGTTCGCTAGCACTACGTAGTAATGCGCGCGACAGCGACCCTGCTTTTAAAGCCGGGCAAGGAGCGATCCCTTGCCCGCCGCCATCCCTGGGTCTACGCCGGCGCCATTGCCAGCGTGTCCGGTACCCCCGGCAACGGTGCACTGGTGGCCGTGTGCGCCAGCGACGGACGATTTCTGGCCTGGGCGGCCTATTCGCCCGATTCGATGATCCGGGCCCGATGCTGGAGCTTTGAGGAGAAGGATCGAATCGACGCCGACTGGCTCGTTGCTCGCGTTCAAGCCGCCGTAGCGCGCCGCCAGCAATTGCAAGAGGTCACAAGCGCCGTGCGTTTGGTGTTTGGCGAAGCCGACGGTCTGCCCGGACTCGTCGTCGACCGCTATGGTGATTTTCTCGTAGTGCAGATCCAGGCGGCCGGTATCGAGACGCACCGCGACTTACTGCTGGACGCCGTATGCCGATTGACTGCCTGCGCAAATGTCTTTGATCGTTCGGATCCTGCGCTGCGTGCGCGCGAAGGCTTGCAGCATTGTGGTGGCGTGTTGCGTGGGGTTGCGCCGCCGCAGCGCCTTTGTATCCGGGAACACGAACTTCAATACTGGGTGGATCTGCGCCATGGACACAAAACCGGCTTTTATATCGACCAACGAGACAACCGTCGTCTTGCGGGCCAACTCGTACAGCAGTTGCAGCAGCGCAAGGGCAGTGCAGCGCACGTTTTAAATTGCTTTTGTTACACGGGCGGCTTTAGCATCGCGGCCGCGCGCGCCGGCGCGCAGTCGGTCACCTCGGTTGATTCTTCCGCCGACGCGCTTGCGCTCGCGCGCAGTAACGCGGAACTAAATGCACTGGGACCCCAACCTGGAGGCGAGAGCGCGGTTATCTGCGGGCCGCAGACCTCGCCGCTTGCGCGCCTGCAATGGGTGTGCGCGGACGCCTTTGAGCAGCTCCGGAGCCTGCGTGCCGAGGGCCGGCGCTTTGATCTGATCGTGCTCGATCCCCCAAAGTTCGCAACTAATCAGTACCAGGTCGAGCGCGCTGCGCGCGCCTACAAAGACATCAATCTTTCCGCGCTGCGATTACTGGAGCGCGGCGGTGCTCTGATGAGCTTTTCTTGCTCTGCAGCGATCAACGCGGATTTGTTCCAGAAAATCGTCGCGGGCGCGGTCATCGACGCTGGCGTTGATTGTTATCTGCGGGCTCGGCTTGGGGCGAGTGGGGACCACCCGACACTGATGACGCACCCGGAGGGCGAGTATCTGAAGGGTCTTCTTCTGGAGCGGACCTGAGGCGCGTCCGCCGCCTAGGTGCCGCTTGCGTCGTGGGCCCCGGCGAGGATCGAGTGTGCGTCGTACGCCATGAGGGCAAGAAACGCGGCCAGACCCAGATACCAGAAAGCGTAGCGCCAGCGTGTCGCGCGTCCCACCTCGTAATACGCCTTCGCTTCGGGTGCGTTGGGATTGTGGCGCCAGGCGGCAAGCAACTGCGGGCCCGCCAGTAAGGCGACGATCAAAAGTAGTGGGTTGGGCCGATACAGAAACAGGGCAACGAGTATGGGCACGCCCAGAAACCAGATTCGGGGGCCCAGAACTGCGGTTATGCGCCCACCGTCAAACGGCGGAAGCGGGATCAGGTTAAAGAGGTTCAGGATGAAGCCTGCGTAGGCAATCGCCACCAGCAGGGTCGAATCGCGATCCAGCCCGAGATAGTAAACGGCGAGCGCAGCTATCGTCCCCAATAGCGGACCGCCCAAACCGACGTAAGCTTCCGTTTCAGCGTCGTGGGGCCGGTCTTTTAGCTGTACCCAGGCACCGACAAAAGGAATAAATGTCGGCAGGCCAACGTCGAGTCCACGGCGGCGGGCCGCAATGTAGTGTCCCAGTTCGTGCAACAACAGCAGGAGCACGAACCCCACGGCATACCACCAGCCAAAGAAAACGGCGTACACAAAGACCGACAGCAGCATCGTGCCGCCGGTGAGGGCGAGTTTGGCGAACTTGGCGCTGGAGAGCAGCAGCGTCAGTAACTTGAGCATTTTGCCTTTCTTGCCGCCGCAAGGCGTGTGACGACAGTACCGGGCAGCGGCAAAAGCTATTAATTGTATCGGCACCTTCTAGCTTGCCCAGGCGCTCGGACCCGGTCTGGGGAGCTTCCAGCGCCCTTCGCGGGCTGCGATTTTGGTCTACACTTCGCGCCCCGCAATTTTGCGGAATCGGGCGACCGGCCGTGGCCGGCCCTGCAGTGCGGCATGGGTCTGCGCGAATTGCCCGGCGGACGAAGGTGAGTGGGCGGTGAAGACAGCAAGCAAACACGAGCAAATACCCGTCACGATATTGACTGGCTTCCTTGGGGCCGGCAAGACGACACTGCTCAATCGCATCCTGGTCGAGCAGCATGGGCATCGCATCGCGGTCATCGAAAATGAGTTTGGCCCAGCGGGTGTGGACAACGATTTGCTGGTGCACGACTCGGAAGAACAGATCGTCGAGATGAACAATGGCTGCGTCTGCTGCACCGTTCGTGGCGATCTGGTACGCATACTCGGAGAGCTGCGGCAAAAGCGCGAGGCGGGCGACGTCGACTTTGAGCGTGTCATTATTGAGACTACCGGTATGGCCAACCCGGGTCCCGTGACGCAGACCTTCTTTGTCGATGAAGACGTTGGTCGCAATTACCGCATCGACGCTGTGATCACGCTCGTCGATGCCAAGCATGGACACGCGACACTGGACCAGCAGCCGGAGGCGCAAAATCAAGTTGGCTTTGCCGACCGGATCTTGCTTTCGAAGACTGACCTGGTCGACCCCGAGGAAGTAGCCTCGCTGCGCGATCGGATCGTGCGCATGAACCCGCGCGCTCCAATTCGTCAGGTACATATGGGGCAGATCGCGGTGAGCGAGATTCTCGATATCGGCGGATTTAACCTCGACGCCGTGCTCGAGATCGACCCGGATTTTCTTGCGGCAGAGCATCCCGATGCCGCGCGTGCACGCGCTGCGCAGCAGCACATACAGACGGCCGGCGACCACGATCATGAGGATGCAAGTAGCTGTTCCGCATGCGATCACGACCACGATCATGAGCATGGCGATGCGCACCATAATGGCCACCGGCACCACCATGTCCACGACGACGCGATACAGGCGTTTGTTTTTGAATCCAAGCGGCCATTTGACGCGGAGCGCCTGGAAGACACGATGAGCGCGTTGATCCAGGTTTACGGACCCGATCTGCTTCGGTATAAAGGCGTGCTTTTCGTACGCGGCTCCGGGCGGCGCCTGGTCTTGCAGGGTGTGCACATGATGATGGGCGTGGAGCCGGGCCGCAGTTGGGAGCGCCGCGACACGCCCTCGAGCAAAATGGTCTTCATTGGGCGCAATTTGCCGCGGGAGATTTTCCTAAAAGGCCTGGAGTCGTGCCTGATACGTTAGTCAAGGCTGATAAACGCACTACGCGCGATGCGCGTTGGATCCCGCACTGCAATGCAGTGTCCGGGTCCGAAAGGTTGATCGATGGCAACAAAATCTAAGGCTTCGGTAAAGACATCCGGAGCAAAGAAGGCCACTGGCAAGAAGACGGCCAAGCCGACGAAAGCGGCCGCACACAAAAAACCCGCCAAGGCTGCCGGCAAAACGGCGGCGAAAAAGGTCGCTGCGGGGCGCAGCGTCTCCGTAAAGGGCGCCAAGGCAGCCAAACCGACCGCCAAGCCAGCCGCCAAGCCAGCCGCTAAGCCGCCGACTCGCAAAGTTGCAGCTACCAAGGCTGCGCCGGTGGGCAAAGCGGGCGCGCGTCCAGCCGCCGCGCCCGCCCAAAACGCCAGTGCAGCCCTGGTTGGCTCAGCAACCATGGCAACGTTGCCGCCGCCAAAGCCCGCGGCGCGACCGGCACAAGTTATCAGTGCGAAGGAACTGGCATCGGCTCACGAATACCTGCTCAGTCGCTCGGCAAGCCGCAGTGAGGCACCAGTGATCGTCGATGGCAAGCCGCTGCTAACCGAAGAGCAGCTGCTGTCGATGCCCGAGTCCGATTACATGAATCGCGAGCAGCTAGCATTTTTCCGGCATCGTCTGCAGCTGATGGAACGCGAGCTTCTGAGCAATGCCGATGAAACCACCGAGCATCTGCGCGAAACCGTCATCGTTCCCGATCCGGCGGATCGCGCTACGATCGAAGAAGAGCACGCCTTGGAATTGCGTACCCGCGATCGCGAGCGAAAACTTCTGAAAAAAGTGCAAAGTTCGCTGGCGCAGATCGAGGCCGGCGAATACGGCTTTTGCGAAGAGACCGGCGATGCGATCGGCATCCCGCGCCTGCTGGCGCGGCCAACCGCGACCCTAAGCCTTGAGGCTCAACAGCGCCGGGAGATTAAGCAAAAGCTCTTTGGCGATTAGCGTCTGCCGAGCTGACCCGCGGCACCGATATTCGAAGACCTCGCGCGGCGGGTCAAAGCGCAATTTCTAAGGGCCTACTCGGAGTTCTCCGACGCCGCGACTTTGTCGTGCGCCTTGGCAGTCTCGACGGGCAGGCCCTTGAAGAAATGCAGCGCCTGCTGAAGTTGAAAGTCCTCTGCGCTGCCAAATTCGTAGCGATGTGCCGAGGCGGGAGCATGCGGCTCGGTCTCCTCAGCGGCCTTTTCTGCCTTTTCCGGGGACTCTTTCTCGCTCGCCCCAGTGCCGGTGTTGACCAGATGGTGGGCTAAGTCGGCTTCCCGCACGCTCAGACCGGCAAAATTGCCCTCTGCCGTGTCGTCGACCAGCAAGTCCGGTACGATCCCTTGTGCCTGAATCGAGCGCCCGCTAGGTGTGAAGTAGCGCGCGGTGGTCAACTTGATTGCCGCTGGGTTTTCCCGGTCATTGCGTATCTGGATCACGCTTTGCACCGAACCCTTGCCAAAGGTCTGTGTGCCGATCAACTTGGCGCGCTTGTGGTCCTGCAAGGCCCCGGCAACGATCTCCGAGGCCGAGGCGCTGGCGCCATTAACGAGAATCACCATTGGCACGGTCTTGATCTCTGAGGGCAGATGCGTCAGCGGATCATCGCCGCTGCCCCGCAGATAATCCGATGGCGCCGCCACAAAGCGCCGGTGCGCGTCCTCCGTGCGCCCTTCGGTGGAGACGACCAGCGCATCACGCGGCAAAAACACCGCGGCCACACCGACGGCACCATTGAGCACGCCACCGGGGTCATTGCGCAGATCCAGCACCAAGCCCTTTAAGGGTCCGGACTTGTAAAGCTGGTTAATTTGCTTGACCAAGTCTTCGGTGGTGCGGTCCTGGAACTGGGTGACGCGTACAAAGCCATAGCCCGGCTCGATCATGTGGGACTTGACGGACTGCACGCGAATGATGTCGCGAATGATCTTGACTTCAACCGGCTGCGCTTCGCCTTTGCGCGCCAGCGTTAGCGTAATCGGCGTCTGGGGTTTGCCGCGCATCAGCTTGATCGCGTCGGACAAGCTCATACCACGCGTGAACTTATCATCGATCTTGATGATGACATCGCCCGCACGGATGCCGGCACGCGCCGCCGGGGTGTCGTCGATTGGAGCGATGACCTTGATGGCGCCGTCCTCTGATCCGACCTCGATGCCCAGCCCCCCAAATTCGCCCTGCGTACCGATTTGCAAGTCGCGATACGCGTCGCCGTCCAGAAATGCCGAGTGCGGATCGAGGCCCGCCAACATGCCCGAGATCGCCTCTTGCAAAAGCTTTTTGTCTTCGACCGGTTCGACGTAGTTCGCCTTGATCGCGCCGAACACGTCGGTAAATTCACGCAATTCCTCGATCGGAATCGCTCGGCTATCGCGAAACGCGTACGCCGTCACCCCGTAGCTAATCGATACGCCAGCGATCAAACCGATGCCAATTAAACCCCAACTACGCAAGCGCCCGCTCATTGAACCTCCAACCACATCGTCTCCTTACCTTGCCCGGAAAGGGCCAAAGCCTGCGCGACCTTACCGCGCAACCGCCCAGGCAAGCGGGTCGAAAGGGCGACCCTGGAAACGCATTTCGAAGTATAGGCCCGATTGGGCGTTACCCCCGGTATTGCCGACAGAGGCAATAACCTCGTCCGCATCGACCGCATCGCCTACCCCGTGCAGCAAGGCCTCATTGTCGGCGTAAACCGACAAAAAGCCCTCTCCGTGGTCCAAGATCATCAAATTGCCAAAGCCCCGCAGCCAATCGGCGAAAACCACCCTTCCGGCAGCCACGGCGTGGACCGGGCTGCCGGGGTCGGCGCGGATAAATAGGCCCTTCCAGGCCGGCGCACCGGCTTGGGGCTGACCATCCTCGCTCAGGCGCGGAGCGCCATAGTGCGAGGCGATCTGTCCCTGGACGGGCAAAAGCAGCTTGCCGCGCAGCCGCGCAAAGCGGGTCGTCTGTGGGGGCTCAAAGTGGTCCGAATCGCGCCGGGACAACGCCTGCTGCTCGGGGCCGGACGCCGCGCCTTGCGCAGGAGCCTTGGGTCGCGCTGCGGCGGCGCGGCGGCGCGCCTGTTCGGCCAATACCTTGCCAATTTGATCAATCAGGGTGCTCATGCGTGCGTCATCGCGCTCCAAATTCGCCACCGACCGCCGTTGCAGGGTTATTTCGTGTGACAGGCGCGCCAGCGTTGCGCGCCGGAGCGCCTCCTGCTGCAGCAGCTGGGCCCGACCCGAGCGCTCGTCGGCCAGGATCTTTTCCAATTCCGCGTTGCGTTGCACGTATTCGGATTCAAGCCCTGCCAGTTCGGTACGCCGATCATGCAGCTCGCCGATGCGGTGCACGCGGGCCCGCACGACCGAGTCCAAGTAAGCGCTGTCACGGCCGTCTTGTTCGCTTTGCGACGGTTCGACCAGATCCTGAAGCTGTGAGTGGTGCAAGAGAACAAATTCGCTGCGCAAGGCCAAGCCCAGCGCGGAAGCGTGGCTGCTTTGAGCGGCCGCAGCTTCGCGCTCCCGAGCCTGCAGTTCAGCAATGCGTTGCTCGACTTGGCGGCGCGAGGCGGCCAGGTGCTGCAGGTGCCGGTTGGAGGCCGAAATGGCCGATTCGGACGCCGCCAGCGCGTCAGCGGCTTCGGAGTGCGCCGTTTCGGCGGACGCCAAGGACTTTTTAAGCTGCGCTAATTTCGCCTTGAGCTCGCGCTGCTCGGCTTGTAGCTCTCGTTGGCGCCGAGAAGACGCGGCAAGCGAGCTTGCCGCCTGGTTTGCAGACGTTTGGGCATGCGGCCGTGCGGGCACGGTCTTGGATTGATCGTGCGCGGCTTGGCCAGTGGAGTTTTTGTCCACGCTCGCCGACGATTGCTGGGCGAGAACGGCCGTGTTTAGCAGCGTGGCGCCGAGGGCGGCAGCCAGCAAATCGCGCCCCAGCGTGGGCCAGCGGGCGAGCGCGCGCCGCCTAACTAGCGGCTCGCGTGAATTCAACGAGCCGCTGCCCGCCCTTGCGCGGCCACCGCCGCCGTCGCGCGGGCAATTTCTTCCGGGTTCCCCAGGTAGTAATGCCGCAATGGGCGCAAAGTCTCGTCAAACTCATACACCAGCGGCTGGCCCGTGGGAATGTTCAGTTCCACGATCGCCTCATCGGAAACGCCATCCAGGTGTTTGATCAATGCGCGCAGCGAATTGCCGTGCGCAACCACGATCGCGCGGCGTCCGCGCACTAACGCGGGCGCAATGGAATCGTTCCAAAAAGGGATCACGCGCGCCACCGTGTCCTTCAGACACTCGGTCAACGGAATCTGTTCTGGTTTCAGATTGTGGTAGCGCGGGTCCTTACCGGGCCAGCGTGAATCGTCCTTTTGCAGCGGTTCAGGGGCAACCGCGTAGGAGCGGCGCCAAAGCAGTACTTGGTGCTCGCCAAATCGGGCGGCAGTCTGTGCCTTGTCCAGGCCCTGCAGCGCCCCGTAATGGCGCTCGTTGAGCCGCCAGCTATGCACCACGGGAATCCACATCTGGTCCAGCGCGTCCTGAGCGATCCACAACGTGCGGATAGCTCGGCGCAACACCGAGGTGTACGCCAGGTCAAAGCTATAGCCTTCGCGCAGCAAAAGCTCTCCGGCGGCACGCGCCTCGGCGCAACCTGTCTCGGTCAGGTCAACGTCGGTCCATCCCGTGAACCGATTTTCCCGATTCCATAGGCTCTCGCCATGGCGCAATAGCACAAGTTTGTGAATAGTCATCGACACTTCCCGGTAAGACGCAATCGCCCGCATTACGCTGGCGGGCCTTTGTGCGCGGGCCCCAGCGTCCGCCATTCTATAATCCGTCTGCTGGCACGTCGGAACAGGCGGCAAGTGCTGCACTGCCCCACGGGCGCAGATTCGCGGCGATCGCCGACCTGCCCAGCCGATATCGACGCAAGATGAGATTCATAATTGACAATGTCGCTCTTATCGCCGTAGCCCTGGTCAGCGGTGGTTTCCTCGTCTGGCCGCTACTGCGCGCTCGCGCGGGTGGCCCGAGCCTGGGCACGCTGGCAGCAACGCAACTGATGAATACGCGCGAGGTGCAGATCGTGGACGTGCGAGCCGCCACCGAATTTGGTGCGGGATCACTTCCCAATGCTAAGAACCTGCCCCTACCCGAAGTCGCGAAACGAGCCGGGGAACTGCGCAAAGATCGGCCCGTGCTTGTTGTCTGCGATCTGGGGCGTCGGGCCTCGCTGGCGGCGGTCAAGCTGCGATCAGCCGGCATCAGCGAGGTTTACATCCTCGCCGGCGGGCTGCAAGCGTGGCGCGCCGCCGGACTGCCGGTGGCCAAATAGGGAGACAAGAAGCAGATGAGTGCGAAGGTCCGCATGTACAGCAGCGGTTTGTGCCCGTTTTGCCGGCGTGCCGAGGCGCTGCTGGCGGCGCGCGGCGCAAAGAATGTCGAGACCTTGCGCGTAGACCAAGACTCGAAGCTGCTCGCGGAGATGGTGCGGATAACCGGCCGACGCACGGTGCCGCAGATTTTTATCAACGAGCGCCACGTTGGCGGCTACGAC
Organism: Burkholderiaceae bacterium; assembly: GCA_035621895.1. Taxonomy (GTDB): domain Bacteria; phylum Pseudomonadota; class Gammaproteobacteria; order Burkholderiales; family Burkholderiaceae_F; genus GJ-E10. The sequence goes on from DASPWJ010000026.1 coordinate 41,700, forward strand.
GATCTGGCGGCCATCGACCGCGAAGGTGGTTTGACCGCACTACTGGCAAATTAACTGACCGGCTGCCTGTGCGTCCGCGATGCGGCAGCGTGTGGTTGCATCCGTATTGTGAAGAACACTCCTGCGCGCCGCGTCGGAGTCCACTAGTGTGCCGAGGCGAGCCATGACGAGCGAAATAAACAGCAATCGACAAAACGCGGGGGCCGCGATGCCGCCGGGATCACCGGTCTTTCAGTTGCAGCGTGTATATCTGAAGGACGCCTCGCTGGAGATGCCGCATGCTCCGCAGATTTTCCTTGAGCAGGGTTCGCCGCAAATCGAAGTTCAGCTCGACGTCAGCCATGAGGACGTCGTCGAAGGGGTCATCGAAGTTGTCGTTCGGGTCACCGTTACGGCACGTATGAGCGAGAAGGTCTTGTTCCTCGTCGAAGCCAAACAGGCGGGGATTTTCGAAATGCGCGGAATACCGGAGCAGCAACTTGCGGCGGTGCTGGGCATCGTCTGCCCGGGAATTATCTATCCGTATCTTCGCGCCAATATCGCCGATTTGCTGACTCGTACGGGTCTGCCGCCGATTCATCTGGCGGAGATCAACTTCGAGGCGCTGTACCAGCAAAAGGCCGGCAAAGGTGCCGCAGCCGCTCCGGGCCTCATCATCCCTTCTTCTACCCAGACACGTCAGTAACCCGGTGCCGGGAAAAGCGGGTAAGACCACTCGATCGATCGTGCGCGTTACCATCCTCGGGGCCGGTGCTTGGGGCACCGCGCTCGCCTGTACGCTTTGCAGCCGCCACCCGACGATGCTATGGGCGCGTAGCGCCCAGCAGGCCGACGGTATGCAAAGCACCCGTCGCAACGATCGCTATCTGCCAGGGCGCGAACTTGATCCGGCACTGGGTATTACCTCGGACCTGGACGTTGCGCTGGAGCATGCCTCCGACGGCCTGCTGTTTCTTGCCGTTCCCATCGCTTCCTTGCGCGCCCTGGTGCGGCAGCTGCAGCAGCGCTGCTTTGCCGGTCCCTGCATCTGGCTTTGCAAGGGTCTGGAGCGTGACACGGGCATGCTGGCGCACCAGATCATCGCAGACGAAATGCCGCGCAACGCTGCTGGGCCGCTGTCGGGTCCGAGCTTCGCCGAGGAGGTTGCGCAAGGCCTGCCGACCGCGCTCGTGGTCGCGGGCACAAAGGAGTTGTGCGAACGGGTCACCGCGACGGTCCATGGCGGCAACTTGCGCATTTACTCGACCGATGACGTTGTGGGCGTCGAAGTCGGCGGCGCTGTGAAGAACGTCATGGCAATCGCCACCGGCATTGCCGATTCCTTGCACTTGGGGCACAACGCGCGAGCGGCCCTGATCACGCGCGGGCTGACCGAAACTAGCCGCTTTGGCCAAGCACTGGGCGCGCGAGCCGAGACTTTCACCGGTTTGACGGGTCTTGGCGATCTGATCCTGACCGCCACGGGTGATCCCTCGCGCAATCGGCGCATCGGTCTGGCACTGGGCAACGGCATCGCGCTTGGCGATGCCGTTGCCGGCCTGGGGCATGTCGCCGAGGGAGTCTGGTCGGCGCCGGCAATTGTTGCGCGGGCCCGCGCGTTGCGAATCGAGATGCCCATCAGCGAAGCCGTGTGCGCGGTTCTTGAGGGTCGAACCAGCCCGCGCAATGCGGTCGAGCGGTTGCTCTCGCGCGATCCCCGGGCCGAGGTAAGTTAGCTTGCCAGTGGTCCGCGCACCTGCGGTGATCATCCCGGGTGGAACCGAAACTCGATGATGAATCGATCTCGCATCAGCGTCGCGGTTGCCCTGTTGGCACTTGTTGCGGCACTAGCCGCCTGGATCTACTGGCCTACGAGCCAGACCCTGGCGCTTCCCGCGGGGCAGTCGCTGGACGTCGCCCAGCTAGAAGAGCTTGCACCGCTGCCGGCCTTTTCCCTGGAACGCGCGGGGCCTGCGTTCACGCCGGCCGATCTGCGAGGGCAGTGGTCGTTCGTGTATTTTGGATATACCAATTGCCCTGATGCTTGTCCTGCTACTCTGGCCCTTTTGAGCCACGTGCAAGAGTCGCTGCAGGCGCAGGGACTTCAGCCACCGCGGATCGTCTTCATTTCTCTGGATCCGCGGCGCGACACTCCGCAATTGCTAAGTCGGTACACCGCCGCGTTCGGTGCCGACACCATTGGGGCTACTGGCAGCGACGCCGCGCTGCAGGGGTTAGTTAACTTTTTCGGCATTACGTTCGAGCGCAAGGATCAAGGCGACAAGACCAATTACACGATCGACCACACCACAAATTTTTTCCTGGTGACGCCCGACGGGCGCTGGCTCGCAACTTTTGCCCCCGCCGACGATGCCGAGGCGGTCGCGGCCGACACACTCAAACTCATACGCTTGCCTTTGCCTTAGGCTTTTGCGGCCTTCGCCTGCCCGGCCTGGTGTGTCACGTTACTTCTCAGGTCTGAGAGCGTGCGCCGGGCAATCCTTCCGAGCATCCGCGCCTTTTGCATCAACGGGAATCGTCGAAAATTCGTGCTGACCGTGCCTTCAGTAAAAACCGTCATCTTCGAGTAGTCGATTGCGATCTGCACGATCACAGGGCGACGTTGCGCCGCGAGGCGAAACGCCTCCGACATCGCCGCGCTCAATTGCGCGTCGCTACCGATTGGCACCCACGCCGCGCCAGTAGCTTGCGCCAGCGCTTGATGGTCGATTTCACCGACCTTCGTGCAGGGCGCGCGCCGATAGAGCAGACGCTGCGCTTGCGCGATCTGCGCCGATTCGCCGTCCTGAAAGACGAAATAGATGATGCCTAGTTGCCGGCGCACCGCAGTGACGATCTCCATGCAGGTCATCAAAAATCCTGCGTCGCCGACGATTGCGACCGTACGTCGATCCGGATGCACGAGCTGCGCTCCGATCGCGGCCGGCACGGCATACCCCATGGCGTTAAAGTCGGTCGGCAAGATGAACTTGCCGCCGGGGAAAATGGGCAGCAGCTCCGCGGTGAGGTAGGTGTGGTTGCCATCGTCGACAACGACAATGGCATCGTCGGGCAAGCGACCGCGCAGCTCGCCAAAGAACCGCGCCGGATTGACACGCCCTGCGCTGTCGTGAGCCAGCCACTGCGCCTGAAACCGCGCTTTGTCTGCCGCAATCTGCGCCGAAAGCCGGTGCGCGCGCGCCCCAGCCTCTTTGGACGCACGCGGCTCGATTCGCCGAAGCAAGGATTGCACGACCAACTTGGCGTCACCGGCGAGCGTTACGGCGGCCGGGTAGTTGGCATTGAACACGGCCGGGTTGATGTCCACGTGGATCAGTTGTGGCGGCACGCGCACGCCGTAGCTACCGGTTGCGATCTCGGCAAAGCGGGTACCGACTGCCAGCAGGCAGTCGCATTTGGCGAAGGCGTTGCGCGCCGCCGGCACGGCAGAGCGGCCAAAGCCAAAGCCGGCGTGCAGGCGATGGTCATGCGAAAAGCTTGCCAGCCCCTGTAACGTGGTGGCCACCGGCGCGCCAATACGCTCAGCGACCTGCGCCAGCGCATCGGCCGCTCCCCGCCCACCCCATCCAACAAAGATGCCGGGATGCTGCGCCGCGCTGAGCAGTTCGGCGGCGCGCGCGATCGCGTCGGGCTCAGCAGACGATGAGGGGGTCGGTGCTGTCCACGTTGGCAAAGCTGCGACTTCGCCGGCAAACAGCAGCACGTCCAATGGCAGCTCGACCAGCACGGGTCCGGGTTCACCGCTAAGCGCCACGCGTGCCGCCTCAAAAATCGTGGGCACGACATCTTGGGTACGCAAGACGCGATAGGCAGCCTTGGTCAATTCCTTTGCAAGCGCAAGCTGGTCGATGTCATGGAGCTGATAGCGGCGAGGCATGTCGCGCCGTATGCCACCCGTGAGCACGATCACCGGTATGCCGGCTAGCCTCGCCTCGCCTAATCCCGAAGCGGCATGCGTCAATCCGGCCGCCGGAACCAGCGCTAGCGCTCCGATCGTGGCGCCGTCGGCCACGCGACTGACCGCATCAGCGGCAAACGCGCCGCACAACTCATGCGTCACAAGGATCGGGGTAATCGTTTCGGATTCATTGAGCTCGTCGTACAACTCGGTAGTGTGCACGCCCGGAATACCAAAGGTCCATCGCACGCCGATTTGTTCGAGCGCGTAGCGAGCAAGCCAAGCGCCGGTCTTGCTCATCGCGTCACCTCGTTGCCTCGCGCGCCGAGTCCCGCAAAATGCCGCGGGCTGCCCGTCGTGCCGAATAAATGCAGCCGCCCAGAAAAGTTCCCTCTAAGGCCCGCCGACCGTTCATGCCGCCACCGCCAAATCCCGCCGCTTCGCCTGCGACAAACAGGCCCGCGATCGGCTCTGCAGACGCATCCAGCGCACGACCATCCAAATCGGAACTGATGCCTCCTAGCGATTTGCGGCTGATGATGCGCTCGCAGATCGCGATTAGGGGCCCAGCGCCAGGCTGCAGTATCGGCCCGGGGCGCGCGGTGCGCCATCGATCGGCTTTCCACAGTCGCGCTAGGCGTATGTTTTTCCATTGCAGGTCGTCCTCGCCTGCTGCACGGGTGCGGGCAGCCTCAAAAGCCTGCAGCGCTTCCTCGACCCACTGCAATCGCACCTCCTGAGGCGGCGTGTTGGTGCCAGCGGCCAACAGCGCGTTCATGCGCTGCACGAGCTCCGGCACCGTGTCAGCCTGCACGAAGTCCGGACAGTGCTGCGACATCGTCTTGAGCAGCCACCGATTGCCAAGCACGACGTCGCGCAACAACCCGAGCTTTCGGCGCTCGCGAATTGCCGGGTTGAACTCGGCACCCGACACCGCGAGCTCGCGCAGCGCGATGCGACGGTTTAGGACCTGCCATGATAGGCCGCCGCCGGACGCGATGCGAGCAACAAGTTCGCTAGTGTCCCAACCGGCAAGCAGTGGTGGCTCGAAGCGGCGACCGCGTGAATCGAGCCACAGTGCGCTGCGCGGCGGCACCAGCGACAATCCGTGGTCAGCTTGACGAGGCCGCCAATGCCGCACGCCAGCGGCGTAGTTCCACATGCGCTGCATATTTGTTATTTGCGCACCCACCGCCTTGCAGGCTTCCTGCAAGCGCCCGTCGCCGAAGCGATGCGCGCCGTTGAGCAGCTGCCGGGGTGCCGGCCCCCATTCGGGTGGCCAAAAGCGGCGCACGAGTCCCAGGTCGCCCGCGATACCGCCCGAGGCGATCAGCACCGCCGAGCCGTGCAGCTCGAAAGGCTCATCGGAACTTTCGAGTCCGCCGGCCACTCCCTGAACGCGTCCGTTTTCGACCAACAGGCGCTCGACTCGGTGCCCGAAGCGCAGATCCAGCCAATGGGAGTGCGACTTAAGTTGCGCAATGAGGCGCAGCGTCAGTTCCTGCCCCGTGCCCCAGACAATGTGCCAGCGCGCGACGCTGTTTCCTTTTCGCTCGGGCCACAAGGGCACAGGCAAAAAGCGCACCCCGTTCGAACCCAACCAATCGAAGACCTCGCGACGGCATTCGTGCACGTAGGCATGCGCCCAGCGGTACGGCCAGCCGTCCTCGGGCCCGATCTCGCCAAAGCGCTGCCAGTCCGCCAGCGCGAGCGACGCGCTATCGTGAATGCCGCTGCGGCGCTGGATCGGCGTGTCGACCGCAAAAATGCCGCCAAAGCTCTCGCGGGCCTGACCGCCAAAATTGCTTTCCACGTCGCGGTCAAGTAAAAGCACCCTACACCGACCCTGTGCAAGCTCCAGCGCCGCGACGATACCCGCGATCCCACCGCCGACGACGATAACGCTCGAATCAGAAGCTCGGGCGCCCATTGACTTTCCTCATCCGCGCAACGGATCCAAAGGTACCAACCGGTCGCTTACGCCGCTGGCACCGGAACTGGAATAATCTACGCAACTGGTTGCGATCTCTGTCAGAGAGCCGACATTGCCCGAATCCTCTGTCGTCCAGCATGCCTCGGCAGCGAGCGCCGCGCAGACCGCACCCGCCGCCGTACTGGAAACCGGGTCCTGGTTTCGCTCGCTTCCGGCCCACTTGCGCCTTTGGTTGGTGCAAAACGCTCAGCCGCGCGCCTTGCGGCCAAACGAGCGCCTGTTCTCTCGCGGAGACCCCCCTTGTGGTCTGTACGCCGTCGTGCAGGGCGCGGTTCGGGTGACGGGCGTGTGCGCCGAGGGCAAGGAGGCGTTGCTGACGCTAATTGAGCCGCCCCATTGGTTTGGTGAAATTTCGCTATTTGATGGTCTGCCAAGAACACATGACGCGGTCGCCGACACGCGCTCGCTGGTGCTGCAGGTGCCGCAGGCGGCGCTCTTTGACCTACTCACCGCGCAGCCACAGCTATGGCACGAGTTCGGTTTACTGCTAGCCCACAAATTGCGCTTGGCGTTTGTGGCAATGGAGGAAGCCGCACTGCTGCCCGCGGCCGCACGACTGGCACGCCGGCTATTGCTGATCGCCGCCGATTATGGCGAGCGTCAGCACAACCAGCGTCGGCTTATCACCGTGCGCCAAGAGCAGCTGGCGATGATGCTGTCGCTTTCACGGCAGACGACAAATCAAATCTTGCGCGACCTGGAACAACGTGGCATTGCCCGTCTTACCCGCGGCGAGATCGAGATACTGGATTTTGACAAATTACGCATCGCGGCGATGACCTAGCGCCGGCGCACGGCACGAACAAAAAGCCCCGCAGGGTAAAAGTCACCTTCGCAGCGCATCGTCTGTGACGCGCCAGCCGCTTGGGGTGCACAAACGTCGGTGTGCAGGCTCGGGCCACGGCAGATGCGCCCGGCCAAGAAGCTCTTTAAGATCGCTGCGCGTCGGGTACACAAAAGCCGATTTGGCGCCAAGCTTCGTAGACGGCAACAGCAACCGCATTGGATAAATTCAGGCTGCGGCTGTTGGCGCGCATCGGCAGTCGGAGTCGATGCTCCGGTGCAACGCTTTGCAGCAGTGCATCGGGCAAACCCTTCGTTTCCGAACCAAACACGAGCCAATCGCCGGCACGAAAGCCGACCTGGGCATAGCAGCGCGACGCGCGCGTGGTAAAGACAAAGACGCGCTCGGGATCGGGACGCTGCGTCTTTTGCCATTGGTCAACGCTCGCGTGTACGCGCACGGACGCAAACTCATGATAGTCAAGCCCGGCTCGGCGCATTTTGGCGTGGTCGATTGGAAAGCCGAGTGGCTCAACTAGGTGCAGCTGCGCTCCGGTGTTCGCGCACAGGCGAATCACGTTACCGGTATTGGGTGGAATTTGTGGCTCGATCAAAACGACATGGAACATGGTGTCGCGATTATCGCGTGCCCCGCAACCCTGCTGGGAATACTGCACGCTCGGGCCCGTGGCCGTCTCACGTATCCGTTGCGCGATGGCAAGCCGCAGGGGTCGGCATCTTTTGCGCGGCCTATACTGCGCCTCCCTAGTCTTTGCATTTGCGGCAACTGCAGGCGTGATCCCAGCGCGCGTCGACGCGAACATTCAGACCGTGCGGCGCCAATTCCAGATGCGGGCCGCACGCTTTGCTGCGCATGATGCCATCGTGCGCGAGGTCGCGACGCGTTTGTTCGAGCGGCTTGACCTCATGCGTCAGCCGGCGGCCCGCGTGCTGGATTTGGGCTGCGGCCGCGGGGCATGCCGCCGCTTGCTGCAACAACGGTTTCCCTCGGCGCAGTGGCTGGGGATCGATCTTTCGGACGCAATGTTGCGCGCCGGGGGCCGCACGCGCGTTCTACGCGAGCAACTGGAGCGTTGGCTTGGGCGCAAAAATGTCGCCATGCGGGTGTGTGCCAGTGCCGAGCACCTACCACTTGCCGACGCGTCAGTGGACGTGGTGTTCTCCAATTTGATGCTGCACTGGCACCCGCAACCGCATGTGGTCATTGCCGAAATCGCACGGGTGCTACGCGCAGGCGGACTGGTTTTGTTTAGCAGCTATGGCCCGGATACGTGCAAGGAATTGCGTGCGGCCTGTCAAAGCACGTTGGCTGCGCCGCGGCCAATGCCCTTTGTCGACATGCACGATCTGGGCGATATGTTGATCGCCTCAGGATTCGAGACGCCGGTGATGGAGGCTGACACCCTGCACCTGAGCTTTGGCAACGCCTTCGCTTTGCTGGCCGAGGCACGGGCCTTGGGAGGCAACCCTCGATCGGATCGCTCGCGGGCACTGGTTTCGGGCGCGCGGGCGCGCGCGTTGCTTGCCGCGCTGCAGGCGCAAGCCGATGAGCAAGGACGCATACCCCTGAGCTTTGAAATCGTGATCGGCCACGGCTGGAAGCGGGCACCGCGTCCGGCGGGCGTGCGCACGATGGCGCCGCCGCGATCCCTCCGAAAATGAACTGCGCCCTTACGTACGATGGATTTTCAGGCGACGGCCTTCGCTGTCAACCTCTTCCAGGACCACATCGAACTTCCACAGCTGCTTGATATACCCCAGTATCGTCTCCGCGCTGTGGGTCTCGAGCATACGGCCGTTTTCCACACGATGCTGCAGCAGCAACGCACGCTCCGCGTCATCATTGGCACGGGCCACCACGATCGTCGGCAGATAGGCCTCGCTGCGATACTGACTTGCCAGCGTCTGGCGAACCTTCGTATAGCCCGTTTCGTTGTGGATCGCCCGCACATGGTAGTGCTCGCGATCTTCTTCGCCGTCGTGCATCATGAACAGACGCATATCGCGCATGACCTTGGGCGATAGATACTGTTCAATCAGGCTGTCGTCCTTGAAGTTGCTCATCGCGAACCGAATCGCTTCCTGCCACGGGGAACCGGCCAGGCTCGGGAACCACTGACGGTCCTCGTCAGTCGGCTCCTCGCAGATCCGACGGATATCGCGGAAGATGGAAAAGCCAAGTGCGTATGGATTCATCCCACTGAAGCTGCGTGAGTCAAACGCCGGTTGCGCCACCACGTCACCGTGATTGCCCAGCCATTCGAGCATGAATCCGTCGTCGACTTCGCCTGCATCGTACAACTCGTTAAGAAGCGTGTAATGCCAGAATGTCGCCGCGCCTTCGTTGGCGACCTTCGTGAGGCGTTGCGGATAAAAGTACTGGGAGACCTTGCGCACGATGCGCACCAGCTCGCGCTGCCAGGCATGCAGCTTGGGGGCGTGCTTTTCGATGAAATACAGCAGGTTCTCCTGTGGGTCGAACGTTGCTGCCGCGTCCGTGCCCGATCCGGCACCGTCGTTCAGATGCAGATGGGCAAAATTCGGGTTGTAGTGCCGCTCGGCAAAGCGCAAGCGCTCATTTAACCGCGCCCGCTCGCGCTTGACGGAAAGCCGTGCCGGCCGCCGATAGCGGTCCACGCCGTATGGCGCCAGAGCGTGGCAACAATCCAGGACCGCCTCGACCTCGCGCCAGCCATGCTGCTCCTCGCACTCTTGGACGAAGGAGCGTGCGAATTGCAAGTAATCGAGAATGGCGTCGGCCTGGGTGAACTGACGAAACAGGTAGTTGCTCTTGAAAAAGGCGTTGTGGCCGTAACCGGCGTGCGCCATAACAAGAACCTGCAGCGCCAGCGTATTGGTCTCCATAAGGTAGGCAATCGACGGATTGGTATTGATGACAATTTCGTAGGCCAGACCGGTCATGCCCTTGCGGTAGCCGTGCTCCTGGGACAGCAGCTGCTTGCCAAAACTCCAATGCGCGTAATGAATCGGCATGCCCACCGTTGAGCAAAGGTCGAGCATCTGATTGGCCGTTATGAGCTCATACTGGATCGGATACGTGTCCAAGCCAAGCTCGGCGGCATGGGCCGCGAGCGCGCGGTCAAACTTCTCCAGGGTACCCAGCGTCCATTCGGTGCCCGTGGCGATCGGTTCGGCACGCCGCAAAGCCCCGGGGCGCGGCATCGGCACCGTAGGCTTTGTCAGTAGCTTGGGCCAAGGGCGTTGCTTGGTGCTGTCGCTGTCGCTGTCGCTGTTGCTACCGGTCGATGCCATCACGCCGCCTGTTTGCGCGCGAATAGTTCGCGAAATACCGGCCAGATATCGCTGCGGTCGTGCACCGCGCGTCTGGCGAAAGCCGGACCCTCAATCGCATCGTAGCTTTGCCACAGATCCGAGGCACGGTTAAACCAGCCGCTGGAGCTGGGAATATCGATGTAGGCAAAGTAGCGCACCAGCGGCAGCAACTCCTGGCTCACGAAAGCCGCGCTCTTGTGCCCGTCTTCCGTCGTGCAATCACCGTCCGACGCCTGCGCGATGTACACGTTCCAGTCCGGTCCAGCAAAGCGCGTGCGGATGATGCGCAAAGCCAGTTCCAGCGCAGGGTATACGAGTGTGCCGCCGGTTTGCGGGTCGTTAAAAAAGCGCTCTTCGTCGACCTCTTCGGCCGTTTCCGTGTGACGCACGAACACCACCTCCACGTGGCCGTACTTGCGCTCAAGGAACAGGTAGAGCAGGGCAAAAAACCGCTTGGCCAGGTCCTTCTTGCGCTCGTCCATCGACCCCGATACGTCCATCAGGCACAGCATCACCGCGCGTGTCGCGGGCGCTGCGGTCGGCACCCGCGAGCGGTAGCGCCGGTCGACATCTTCCAGGAAGGGCAACGCCTCGCGCCGGGTGCGAAGCCGCTCAATTTCTTCCAGCAGTGCCTCGCGTTCCTCGCCCTCGGCGCTCTCGCATTCGCGCTCCAGCTCTTCGATGTTCTCGGCGATTGCTCCGCGCAACGCGATGCGCCGCGCAATTCCCATGCGCACCGTCATGCTCGGCAGCAAATTCGATGGCAGACCCTCGCGGCTATATCCGCCGCGACGCATCCGCTCCATTGACATTTCGCCAAAGCGCGTGCGCTCGAGGTTGGGTAATTCCAGATCGTCAAAGAATAGCGCTAGGAATTCCTCGCGCGAGAGCACGAAGGCAAACGAGTCGCTGCCCTCGCCCGATCCGGCCTCTTCGCCATCTTCGCCACTTTCGGCGCCGCGGCGTGGGCGCGAGATGCTGTCGCCTGGAAGGTATTCGCGGTTGCCGGGTAGCACGAAGTCGCGGCTACCGCTCTCCTCGTCGTGCTTTAGACGCGGCTCGGCCAGGCCACGGCCTGGGATCGAGATGCGACCGCCCCGACCGACGTCGGTAATCGAACGCTTGCCAAATTCCTCGTCGGCGGCACGCTTGATGTCGTCCTTGAACCGGCGGATAAAGCGTTCGCGGTTTACCGCACCTCGCCCCGGCGGATCGCCGCGGCGATCGACGATGCGCAACAGTCCCGCCGTCGCCGGAGGCTGCGCGCGATGACCCGCGTCGCTTTCGTCCTTCACCGTTGGCATCTCGATCCCCTGATCCGCGCGATTCCGGCACTTGCGACCCATCGGCCGCTACGGACTACGATTGCGCGCTCTTTTTGTAGTGCAAGTACCAATCGACCAGCCGCCGCACCTGCTTTTCCGTGTAACCACGCGCCGCTAAACGATTGACGAAGGAGCGGTGGCGCTCGTCTAACTCCGCGGATCCCTTGGCCTCGAACGAGATGACCGGCAAGATGTCCTCGGTCTTACTGAACATGCGCTTTTCGATCACCACCCGCAGCTTTTCATAGCTCGTCCACGCCGGGTTACGCCCACCGGCACGGGCCCGCAGCACGAAATTGACCACTTCATTGCGGAAGTCTTTCGGGTTCGAAATGCCCGCCGGCTTTTCGATCTTTTCGAGCTCCGAATTGAGCGCATCGCGCGAGTACTGCATGCCAGTTTCCTGATCGCGCCAGTCCTCGTCGAGCAGCCACTTGTCCGCATAGGTGACATAGCGGTCAAAGAGGTTCTGGCCGTATTCTGAATACGCGTCCAGATAGCTCATCTGCAGTTCCTTTTCGAGGAACTCGGCAAAGCGCGGCACCACCCACTCCTTGATATGGGAGCGCAACCGCCGCTTGAACTCCTCGGGCAGATCCTCTTTGTTCAGCCGCTCCTCAAGCACGACAAGAAGATTGACCGGATCGGCGGCGATCTCGCTCGGATCGCGGTTAAACGCGGCCGATATGGTCTTGAAGGCCCAGCGTGTGGACAGGCCGGAGAATCCCTCGCCGGCGCCCGCATCGTCACGGTACTCCTTCACGCTCTTGGCGCGCGGATCCAAGTCCTTGAGGTTTTCGCCGTTGTAGGAGCGAAGCTTGGAGAACACCGAGGAGTTCTCCGGCACCACAAGACGCGAGAGCACCGTGAATTCGGCCAGCGTGCGAAGGGTTTGTGGCGCGCACGGGGCGTTCGCCAAGGTCGAGGCCTTGAGCATCTTTTCATAGATGCGAATTTCCTCATCGGTGCGCAAACAATACGGCACCTTGACCAGGTACACGCGATCGATGAAGGCTTCGTTGTCTTTGTTGTTGCGAAACTTCAGCCATTCGGCCTCGTTGCTGTGCGCCATGATGAAACCGTTAAACGGCATGGCGGGCAGCGCCTCGGTTCCCTTGAAATTGCCTTCCTGGGTCGCCGTCAAGATAGGGTTGAGCACTTTCAAAGGCGCCTTGAACATTTCGACGAACTCGACGCCGCGCGCCGAACCCAGGCACAAGGCTCCGGAGTAGCTATAGGCGTCCGGGTCATCTTGTGCATAGCGCTCAAGCATCCGCAAGTCGATCTTGCCCACCAGCGTGGAGATATCCTGCGTGTTCTCGTCGCCAGGCTCCGTTTTCACAATTCCCACTTGATTGAGCACGGAGGGAATGACCCGAACCACGTGAAATTGCGAAATGTCCCCGGAATATTCGCGCAGGCGCTTAAGCGCCCAAGGGCTCGCGATCCCGGTGAGCGCACGCCGCGGTATGCCGTAGCGATCCTCCAACATCGGGCCGAACTTTTCCCGGTCCAACAGGCACAGCGGGTTTTCCAGCAGCGGCGAGACGCGACCGCTTTTCGGGTCCTTCAACGCGTAGATCGGATACACCTCCGCGAGCTTTTTGATCTTCTCGGCAAGCGAGGATTTGCCGCCACCGACCGGCCCAAGCAGATACAGCACCTGCTTGCGCTCTTCCAGCCCCTGAGCCGCGTGTAGGAAGTACGCGTACAGCTGCATGAGCGTTTCTTCCATGCCGTGGAACTCGGAGAACGTGTCCCACGTCTGGATGGCACGGTTTTGGAAAATACGCGACAAGCGAGGGTCATCGGCCGTATTTACCAAGGTGGGCTTGCCGATCGCTTCGAGCACGCACTCGTGCGCGGAGGCGTACGCCATACGATCCGACTTGCAATACTGGAGAAATTCCTCCAGCGTCATTTCCTCGTCTAAGGCGCGGGCAAAGTCGCTTTTAAATGACGAGACCAGATCTTTCGGCGCGTTCATACCAACCTCCTGCGCACGCGGCCCTCGGGCCGAGATTACATACAACGTGCCGCTTTGTGACCCGGTTGACCCAACACCGGACCGTAAGGCAGCTCCATCTTAGATCTAAGTGGTCGCGATCGCTCCCGACTTACATGAACGACGCACCGACGAAAGCAACATTAGGCTTTGAAGAGCAAGGCTATTGCCGCATAAGCGCAGACAAAGCGCACGAATTTTAACGTTGCGCGCGCGGGCTTCCGGGGCATCGCGACCGACTTTGTTGATTTTTACCAGAAAGTCTCTACCAAAAGTCAGTGCCAAAGGTCATTGCTGTCACGCACACATCAGGGCACAAAAGCAGCGCACTGTCAAGGGACTTTGCGCCTTGACTGCCTGTGCCGCGAGTCGATCCGGTGCCAGCGCGAGCCGCGAAAAAAGAACCGCCCCGCGCAATGGCGGGGCGGAAAATTCCGCCTCCTCGGAGGAGAGGGGGAGGAGGAGGGGCGGAAACTGAAAAAATTCCGTGATCGATAGCGCGCCGCCTAAGTGGCCGACCTAGGCCAGCTCCTTGAGCTCTTCGCGCATCTTCCGTAACGCTTTGGCTTCGATTTGCCGAATTCGTTCCGCCGAAACTCCAAATTCCTTTGCTAAATCGTGCAAGGTCGCACTACCCACCGTGCCATCGTCGTTTTCATCGAGCCAACGCGCCTGGACGATGCGGCGGCTGCGCTCATCTAACGCCGCAAGGGCCCGCTGCACGCCCTCACCTTGCAGGGCGTTGGCGTTGCGCCGCTCCAGTATTTCGGTCGGCTCGGCGCCCGGGTCCTCCAAGAAAGCGATCGGGCCGTAGGATTCACCCTCCTCATCAACGCGACCTTCCAGGGCGACGTCCCCGCCGGCCAAGCGCGTCTCCATTTCGGCCACGTCCTCGGGCTTGACATTGAGCTCGCGGGCAACGCCCTCGATCTCGTCACGCGACATCGTGCCGTGGTTCTTCCTAAGACTGCGCAAGTTAAAGAACAGCTTGCGCTGGGACTTGGTCGTCGCAACCTTTACCAGCCGCCAGTTACGCAGTACGTACTCGTGGATTTCGGCTTTGATCCAGTGCAACGCGAAGGACACGAGGCGCACGCCCCGGTCCGGGTCAAAGCGCTTTACGGCCTTCATCAGGCCGATGTTGCCTTCCTGGACCAGATCCGCGTGCGGAAGCCCGTAACCGAGGTAGTTGCGCGCTACGGAGACGACCAAGCGCAGGTGCGAAAGCACCAGTTTGCCGGCCGATTCCAGATCGCCCCGATCGCGGTAGCGACGCGCTAAGTGGTACTCCTCCTCGGGCAAAAGCATGGGGATGCGGTTAACCGCCGCCACATAGGCGTCAAAATTGCCCAAGCTGCCAGGCAAAAACGCTAAGGCGTTCCTGGCGTCCGAAGCCGGTACCACTGCAAGATCCATTGGCTTTTCCTCGCTCCCGGGCCCTGGGACCCTGGTTTGCTCCCCCAAACGGCTAAACGAATTTTAGCACTCGAGGGGGGAGAGTGCTACTTTGAACTGCGCGGGAAATCAAAGTTCCCAAAGTCAATTAGTCCTGCGGCCAAGCCAATAGCATCGCCATGAGCACCCATGCGTCCACCTCTTTTGCGTTGGTGCCACCAATATCCGCAACCTACTGAAAATTCGCGCATTCGCTCGCCTTGCGCAAACAAGGCGCACACCGGCACGGCGCTTGGGACCAGCCCAAGGGCCTCGGGAGGCTATTTGGCCGCTGTGCGCGGTCATCGACGCCCCCGCTCGATCCGCTAGCACCGGCCTAGGCGTGCTGGCGCTTGGCCTAGCCGCACTATTGCTCGCGCCCGCGGCGAAACCCGCCGACCCCGCTGCCTATGTCCTGGCGGTCCACCCGTATCTTTCTGCGCCCGAGTTGCAGCGGCGCTTTGAGCCCCTCGCCCAGTACCTTGGACAGCGGCTGGGACGGCCCGTTCAAGTGCGCGTGGGCAGCAACTACGAGGAACACATCAGCTTCGTCGGCCAAGATGCGGTTGACATTGCCTACTTGGGCCCAGCACCGTACGTCGCGGTGGTTGAGCGCTTTGGTCCCAAGCCCATCCTTGCACGCGTTCAAACCAAGGGCAAGCCGTACTCGAACGGCGTGATATTCGTGCGCCAGGACAGCGACATCCGACAGCTGTCCGATCTAAAAGGCAAGCGCTTTGCTTTCGGTGATCCCGAGTCCACCATGGGATCGATCATGCCGCGCTACGTCCTGCGCGAACACGGCATCGCAATGCGCGACTTTGCCCGCGTATCGCACGTTCTTTCGCACGACAATGTCGTTTTAGGGGTCCTCGCCGGCGATTTCGACGCGGGAGTGGTACGCGCCGATGTTTACGACGAGATGGCTGATCGCGGACTGCGGCGCCTCCTAGATTTGCCCCCCGTTAGCGAGCATCTTTTTGTCGCACGCTCCAACATGCCGCCACAGGACGTGGAGCGACTGCGCCTAGCGCTGCTGCAACTGGGCACCTCGGCCGATGGCCAGCGCATCTTGCGTACGATCAGCATCGAGATGACCGGGATGGTGCCCGCAAGCGACGCCGACTACGATGCGATACGCAAGGTGGTCCGGTCGCTGGCCAAAGACAGGGGCTAGCCGATGCGACGGCGCTTGTTTCCCCCTTCGACGCGCAACTGGCTTATGTACGCGCTGTCGATGCTCGTCTTTGGCGTGCTCATTTTTTCCTTCCTGCGCCAGCAAAACGCGGCCGCCGAGGCGGTAGCCAAAGCCGCCGCGGAACAAGAGTTGCGCCTGCTGCGTCTTGCCGTTCAACAGGACCTGGAGCGCTCCCAGTACCGCGCTGCCTCGGACCTTGTCCAGGCCTGGGGGCTCTCGGGCACCGAGGTCGTGCGGTTGCGATTGCTCGCCGTGCGCGGCGAGGTGATAGCCGAGTATCAGCGGGCACAGCCCGCGACACAGACCCTGGCGCTTTCCGACGCGCTCGAGTACTCGTATACGGGGCGGGCCACCTTGCAGCTGCAATACGACCTGGCGCCGACGCTGGCGGGGGAAGCGCGACTGGCCGCGGGGCTGATCAGCCTTTATCTGCTCGCGGCCTTGGCAAGCGGCTTTCTTGTGCACCTGAACCAGAGCCGTCAGCAAGCGCTCAAACGTTTGCGCCAAACGACCGAACAGCTCGACAGCTACTTTAATAACTCTCTGGATCTTTTTTGCATCGGCGAGGTTGCCGGCTCCCTGCGCAAAGTCAACCCGCGCTGGACAGATGTTCTGGGCTATGCGGTCGGCGAGCTTGAAGGCAAACCGTTGCTCAACTTCGTACACCCCGACGACCAGGAGCAGACACGCTCGATGCTCGCTTGCCTCGCTCAGCAGCAAAGCGTCGCAAGTTTCACGAATCGCATACGGCACAAAGACGGCTCGTATCGGTCGATCGAATGGGTGGTACGTCCGCACAACCGGATCTTTTTTGCGGCGGCCAGGGACATTACGGAACGGGAGGAACGGGAAAGCGAAATCCGTTTCTTGAACCGGATTTACTCGACTTTGTCCGAAACCAATCAGCTCATCGTTCGTTGCCAGGACGAAACCACGCTTTTTGAGAGCATTTGTCGCATCGCTGTCGAGTTTGGCGGCATGAAGCTGGCCTGGATCGGAAAGGAGGAGCAGTCCACTGCTCGCATCAAGCCGGTCGCCAGCTACGGCGAACGCACGCACTATCTGCCGCAAATTGCAACCTCTTCGCGTGCCGACTCGCCCGAAGGCCGCGGTCCTGTCGGGATCGCCTTTCGCGAGGGCAAAACGACCTATGTGAATGACTTTGAACGAGACCCCCGACTGGCGTATTGGCGTGAACACCATGGGCCGCAGTGGGCGTGGGGTTCGATGGCGTCGATTCCTGTTCGGCGCGAAGGCAAACCCTACGCCGTGCTTAGTTTCTACGACACGGTCGCGCACTCCTTTACCGGGAAAATCCTCGACGTGCTGCGTGAAATGGCCTTGGATATCGAGTACGCACTCGTTCGGCTGGACCTCGAGGCGCACAAACGCCGTGCCGACGCCGAATTGCGAGTCGCGGCGATCGCCTTCGAATCGCAGGAAGCGATGCTCGTGACGGATGCAAAGGGCAACATCCTGCGCGTAAACGGAGCTTTCACAAAGACGACGGGTTACACGCAGGACGAAGTGCTGGGCCGAAACCCCAGCCTGCTGCAGTCGGGCCGGCACTCGAAGGCGTTTTTCGCGCAAATGTGGGAGCAGCTCACTTCCACGGGCCGTTGGCAAGGGGAGGTCTGGGACAAGCGCAAAAGCGGCGAGATCTATCCCAAGTGGCTAGGCATCTCCACGGTCTATAGCCCAAACGGCGAGGTCAGCCACTTTGTGGGCAGTTTCACCGACATTTCCGAGCGCAAGGAGGCGGCGGCGGCGATCTCGCGCCTGGCCTACTACGACTCGCTCACCGAGCTGCCCAATCGCCAGCTCATGATGGATCGCCTCAAACAGGCGCTACTGTCGAGCGCGCGCTCAGGAACCTACGGTGCGCTGCTCTTTTTGGACCTGGATCGCTTCAAGACGATCAACGATACCCTCGGGCACGTCGAGGGCGACAAATTGTTGCAGGAGGCCGCCCAGCGCCTGCGCACCTGTGTACGCGAAGAAGATACGGTTGCGCGTTTTGGCGGCGACGAGTTCGTCGTACTGCTGGAGAACCTCGAAGGTCCGCGCGAGCGAGCCGCTGTCCTGGCAAAAGGCATTGGCGACAAACTGCTAGCCGCGCTGGCGCAGCCCTATCGCTTGCGCAGCAAGGAATACTCGTGTTCGGCCAGTATTGGTGTGGTGTTGTGGCGCGGCGGCCCAACGGCCGACGTGCACGAACTGCTCAAGCGATCCGACATGGCGATGTACGAGGCAAAAAAGGCCGGTCGCAATTCGGTGCGCTTTTTCGATCCAATTATGCAAACGACGATCGAAAACCGGGCGCGCCTCGAAGCACGTTTGCGCAAGGGTTTGGAACTCGGTCAGTTCCAACTTCACTTTCAGGGTCAGGTCGGCCTGCGCGATGAATTGCTCGGCGCCGAGGCACTGCTGCGCTGGAATGATCCGGAGCGAGGAATGGTATCGCCGGCCGAATTCATCCCACTAGCGGAGGAAAGCGACTTAATCGTCGCGATCGGCCGGTGGGTACTGGAGAGCGCGTGTCAGCGCCTGCAACTTTGGTCCCGCTCGCCCGTAACCCGTGACCTCAGGCTGGCCGTCAACATCAGCCCAAAGCAATTCAGCCAAGAATGGTTCGTCTCCGAAGTTGCAGAAATCATCAATCGGAGCGGTGCCAATCCGACACGCCTGCAACTAGAAATTACCGAGGGCATGCTGTTGCGAAATGTCGAGGAGGCCATCTCCAAGATGGGGCAGCTGCGCAAGCTCGGCGTCTCCTTCGCGCTCGATGACTTCGGCACCGGGTACTCTTCGCTTGCCTACCTGCAGCGTTTGCCCATCAACATCCTCAAGCTCGATCAGAGTTTTGTGCGTGACCTGGGAATTGACCAACGCAGTGACGCGATCGCCCGCACGGTGATACAGATGGGCCAGAGCCTGGGTCTGGATGTGCTCGCTGAAGGGGTCGAGACCGAACAGCAACGGCGACTGCTCGAAGAGCGCGGCTGCAGCAAATTCCAGGGGTATCTGTTTGGTTACCCGGTTCCCATCGAGCGCTTTTGCGAGGAATTCGGACTCCAGGCTATTGCTTAACGGCCGGCCATCACCAACAAGAGCGGCTGGCCGCAGCTCAGAGGAAGGACGCCTTTACCAAAGGTCCCGTGACCCGACCCAATGCGCGCTTTCCTTTAAACGAGGCCAGGCAAAGGGCAACGCAAGGCGGGCAGCTTGCGGAAACGTTTTGCCCTTACGCGCGATCTGCCGTGGCATTGAATGTGCGCTTATTGCTCACGCTGCTTTGAGCGCCTTTTCTTGCAAACTTAGCGCCCGCGGGCAGTCGACACCTGGGCCGCCAAAAACTCGCCTGCGCGCCGGCGTGCGCCCTCGCATGGCGTTGTGTGTCGCCGGCTCTGTGTCCAAAGCCACTTTCAGCGGCCGCAAGCGACTTCCCCCGGGGTCAATCGCCCTTGCGCGCGGTCATGAGAAAAACGCAATAGTCGCGCGGACCGTCGTTTTGCTCCTTTCGGATCACAAACACCGTTTCAAAGTGCACGTCGACCAAACCAGCGCAGCGCACCCGTTCGGCTAGTGCTTCACGCTCAAAACCGCGGTGCACTTTCACATCGACGCCGTGGAAGGAGCCGTCCTCGCGGTCCAGGTCTGCCAGGCAAAGCCAGCCGCCCGGTTTTAAGTGCGCAACGAGTTTGGCCAGTATGGCATCGGTGTCCTCGATGTGATGCAGCGTCATCGACGACATAATCAGATCAAAACCCGCGCCCGGCAGGTCGTCGGCGGCAAGGTCATGCAACCTAGTGGTCAGGTCGGTTAGCCCTTGCGCAGCGAGCTTCTCATTGAGCACGTCGAGCATGCCCGCAGAGGTGTCGATACAGGTGATGTGTCCCAGAATGTGCGCCAGCGGCAAACTGAGCAGCCCCGTACCGCATCCGACGTCGAGCGCGCGCATCTTGCCCGATAGCGCAACGCGGGAGCAGATTGCCGCCGCCGTCTTGCGGCCACGCTCAATGAATTCGGGGTTGCTATCCCATTGGCGCGCCTTGCTGTCAAAGTCGATCGTCGCTTTAGCATCCATGCGACCTCAACTCCCATAATTTGTACGCGAGCGATTTGCCCATCGGGGCGAAGCGAAAAAAAGCCAACGGCGGACCAAGACAAGGCCATCAGCGACAAGCGCGTTCGCGTTTAGTCCGCGCAGCGGCGACTCAGATTTTTTCGAGCACCGCAAAACCATCTTCGCAACCATCGAGGTACGCATCACCGAAAAGGTTCAGGTGATTGAGGTAATGGTACAGGTTGTAGATCCGCTTTTTCAGCGGATAGGTCGATGACTCGGGTCGCTCAGCCCGATAGGCCGCGTAAAACGGCGTGGGGAAACCGCCGAACATCTCTGTCATCGCAAGGTCGACATCGGGATCGGCGAAATATGGGGCAGGATCGATCAACCAAACAAGGCCGTCCTCGCCGCAAAGTACGTTGCCATGCCAAAGATCGCCGTGCACAAGGCTTGCGAATTCCAGCTCGGAATCGAGAAACTCGCGCAGTCGCGTTGCCCGAAGTTGCAAACGCTGCGAATACCGGCGTCGGCGCTGCGGATCGGCAATCAGCTCGACCTGAAACTGGAGTCGCTGTTGCAGGTAAAAACCTCCCCAGCTGTCGCTAAAGCCGTTGGGCTGCGGATTTAGTCCGATGTAGTTATCTTCTTCAAAGCCAAAGCACGGCTGCGGCTGCGCGTGGACCAACGCCAATCCCCGTCCGAGTCTCGTCCATTGCTCTGTCGAACAGCGCGCTGATCGGATATATCGCATCGTCAATGCCTCGTGATTGACGTCGATGACTTCCGGTACATCGATACCGGTTCCGATCGCCGCGCGGCGCAGCGCCTCAAGACCGTGAGCCTCGCATAGCAGGTGGTCCGCGTAGCGGCTGTGGTTGCGCTTTACAAACGGCGCGCTCATGCGCTTGCCCGCATGCTCATCGTCTCGGTAATTGGCGGGCCATAAAAAACCAATTCTTCCCCTTTGCCCCACGCATGCGCTTGTGCTCTTTCTCTATCAAGCCTTGGGGCAGAGGTCACAGCGACAGGTGCAAAAACTGATTCACTGCGCTTGGCCTGTACTGCGCAAAGGCGTGACCCTCGACAAAGCCACGGCGCCGGTACAGCGACAGTGCCGCCTCAAAGGCCGGGCCAGTGCCCGTCTCCAGGCTGATCCGCCTCATGCCGCGCGCACGTGCCACACCGATGATGTGCTCGAGCAACGCCGACGCAACCCCGCGTCGTAGAAATTGCGGGTGTGTGCGCATCGACTTGAGTTCAGCGCTGTTGCTGCCAAGATCCCGAAGCGCACCGATGCCCGCAATCTGTTCACCCGTCCACGCGGTCCAAACCGTCACGTCCGGCGCCTTCAGACCCGATACGTCAAGGGCAAATACGCTTTCTGGAGGCGAGTTCGCGTACATATCGTCCAGGTGCAGGCGAATCAAGTCGCGCGTCGCTTTACTCGAAAGATCGTCCTCGCGGATCGTGAAACTGCGATGGCTTTGCACTGACATCGTGTTGCATCCCGTAATTGCCGAGCGCCCGCTATGGGACAGATCGGGCCACTGATCGCCTGCGTGGATGCAGTTCGCCCCGATACGCTCGTCCTCGCGCATTGCAGAGTTCATCCTAATGCCGCTTGCTTGATTGATGGTGGCGTCGATGGCGCAGTGCAGCAAGAAAATTCGGCTCAATCGCACAGCTCGCCAATTCCCAACGCGGCGAAGTGCCGACGGCTAGAGCACGACGACGTGCACGAGGCGAAAGCAGCACTTTGCGAACTTGTTTGGGCGCATTTTCCCGCCGAATTTCGCAGTCAAAACCCAACCATCGCCTGCGCGGTGAGCTTGTGCACTGCTGCGCCAAAGTTGCAAAGCGCCGTAATGTCGGCTCCCGGAAGATCGCAACGGGTGGGTTCGCATTGGACCGAATTGCCAAAATGGTCGATCGCGAGCACTTCGCGTCGCCAAAATGGGCAGGGGTGCCGCAGAAAGCAGCAAATACTCAAAGTGTGCAGCGCACTTTTCGCTTTTTGCGCGCGTCCTTCAGAACAACGGTACCGCTAGCGACCGATCGCCAATCGAGCCGCGAGCCAGCCAAGCAACGCACCAAGCAGCGCGGCGCCAAGGCAAAACAACGCACCAGCCCAAATTGGTAGTTCGGCCGGTGCCCAGCGCAACGCATACTGCTGCGCGGCAGTGCCGATCAGGGGTTCAAGCCACGCGCTAGCCTCCACTACCATCCACCATGCCAGCGCGGCGGCCAAAAGCAGGCTCACTGCCCCAGCGTAGACGTATGGCCGTCGCATTATCGATGGGTCCGCACCCAACAAGTTCAACACCTGAACCTCATCTTGATCAATGCGGATCCACAAACTCGCTGCAAGGGAAACGCCGATGATCAACGCCGCCCCCAGCGGCGCCGCGAGCAGAAGGCAAATGCGCCCGGCCAATTGTGAAAGAAGTGAAATTCTTCGATACAGCTCGGGCTGGTACTCGACGCTTTCGACGTTTTTGACCTTGCGCATTTCCGCAACGGCAGACTCCACCGCCTCGGGCGCAGCGCCCGGGACAAAACGGACCAAAAAAGCATCTGGCAAGGGATTGGGGCGCAAATCGGTCAAGCCGATGGCGAACAGGCTCTTGCGTTGCGCAAGCTCGGCCAAGGCGGCGTCGCGCGCCAGAAAATCAGCAGAAGCGACGATAGCGACGCGGCGCAAGGCCGTCTGCACAGCGGCCAAATCGATTTCCCCTTGTGCCCCGGCAGCTAGCACCAGAGCCTGCGGCCGCATCCACTGCGGTTGCTCCAACGGCAGGGCGCGCCAAAGCGTGAGTGCGATCAGCGCCAGTGCCGCGAGCATCGTCGCGCTGGATGCGACGACCAGTCCAAATTCGATGGGTCGACCCAAGGTCCGGCGCAAGGCCTCGCGCAGGGCCGAGACGTGACTGGTGGTGTAGCTCATTGGGCAACTTTCCCATCCAGCAGCCGCAAGATGCGCGTGCGGGCGGGCCACATCGAGTCAGAAAGCGTCAACCCCGCCGCGCCCGATCGCATTGCGGCAACAACCGTCACCCCGGCCGCCGAGAACTGGTCCAGCACGCCGATCACGCGTGCGGCCGTGGCCTCGTCAAGCGCACCGAGCAAGTCGTCGAGCAACAGCAGCGCTGGCCGGTTTACCAAGGCACGGGCCAATGCTGCACACTGACGCTCGCCGCTGGCAAGCGCGGCGCAGCTGGCAGCAGCAAAACGCTCCGCATCCAGGCCGACGAGTTCCAGCGCGGCGCGCGCTCGCCGCACGCCCTCCTCAAACGTGCTTCCTGCCACCCACGCCGCGAGCGCGACATTTTCTACGACGCTGCGCCCGCGAAGCAGCGAGTCCCCGGGCGGCAGGATGCCCATCGAACGACGAAGGTGCGTGAGGGCGCGGGGCCGCATCCGAGCCAAATCCTCGCCGGCAATCTTGATCGCTCCCGCGGAGGGCCTTTCGAGCCCCGCTAGAAGCCTGAGCAAGACGCTCTTTCCGGAACCGGCCGCTCCCTGAACGAGCACGAACTCTCCGCGGCGAATTGCAAGATCCAAGCCCATCAGAACCGGACGAAAATCGCCATAGCGCTTTTCCACCGCCTCGCAAGAAAGCAGCGGCGCTTGCACAGTGGCTTCGGATATGTACGGCTCGGTTCTCACGGAAGGCGACGAGAGCGCGGCACTAGAATCGGCTGCATAGCTGCCAGTAAAATTGTCTGTGAGGCGACGGGTTGCGCGCACCGCAACGGCGCATGGCGTTGGTAGCGCAGCGATTGTACGGCCCTACGAGACGCGTCACAGACCGATCATAATTGCCCCCGATGCTCGCGACGGTGTGTTCCGAGCGAACAAGCAATAAGGAATCAAGATCGCTATCGTTCACGGTACTTCGCAGCGGTTCCTCAACCGGGAACTATCACAACTGGCTTTCAATGAGCGTGTGCTCGCCCTGGCGCAGCGGCCCAAGGTACCGCTGGGTGAGCGGCTTCGGTTTTTGTGCATCGTCTCGGCCAACCTCGACGAGTTTTTCGAAATCCGGGTCTCGGATCTGATGGACACGTTGCGCGAGTCGGCCGAGATGGGCGGTGCCTCACCCCAATGGGAGTCCTTCGTTCAGATCTCGGAGCGAGCGCACGCGCTGGTCGATCACCAATACGCGCTGTACAACAACAAGATCATGCCGGCGCTGGCGCGTTCAAATACCGTTGTCATCGGTCACCAGCAGCGCACGCCGCGACAGCGCGCATGGGTGCGCGATTATTTTCAGCGAGAGGTTCTGCCCTTGCTTTCGCCGATCGGGCTGGACCCCTCGCACCCGTTTCCGCAGGTGATGAACAAGGCGCTGAATTTCATCGTCCAGCTGCAGGGCAAGGACGCGTTCGGGCGCCCCTCGGCGATCGCCATCGTCAAGGTGCCGCGCACCTTGCCGCGCGTAATTGCCATGCCACAGGCACTTTGCCCGGGGCACCAAGCCTTTGTATTGCTCTCTTCGGTGATCCGCGCCCATCTTGTCGACTTGTTCCCTCGTCGCAAACTGGTCGGCTTTTCGCAGTTTCGCGTTACGCGCGACTCCGATCTGTGGGTCGATGAACGTGAGGTCTCCAACCTTCGCGAGGCCCTGCAGTTTGAGTTAACGCAGCGCCATTTTGGCAACGCGGTTCGGCTGGAGGTGCTGCAGACTTGCCCAACGCACCTGGAAGATCACTTGCGTCAGCAGTTCCAATTGCCCCATGAGGCGGTCTACCGTGTTGACGGGCCGGTGAACCTGGTGCGGATGAATCAACTAGTCGATCTGCTGGCGCGTCCCGACCAGCGCTACGCCCCGTTAGTGCCGGCTTGGCCCAAGCGCATCGCCAAAGGCGAAGACATCTTTGAGGTGATTCGCCGCCGCGATGTTCTGCTGCACCACCCGTTTGAGAGCTTTGAGCCAGTCATCGAGTTCTTGCGCCAGGCGTCGATTGATCCGCAGGTCGTTGCCATTCGCATGACGCTGTACCGCACCGGAACGGGCTCGGTCCTCGTGGAACTGCTGGAGGAAGCGGCTCGGCGTGGCAAGGAGGTCACGGTGGTAGTCGAACTGCAGGCCCGGTTTGATGAAGAGGCCAACATCAACCTCGCAGAACGCCTCGAAGCAATCGGCGCGCAGGTCGTGTACGGGCTGGTCGGAATGAAGACGCACGCCAAGCTGCTGCAGATCGTGCGGCGCGAGGAGCGCCGGGGCCGAACGCGTCTAGTTCCCTACGTGCATCTGGGAACCGGCAACTACCATCCGACCACAACCAAGCTGTACACCGATTTCGGCATGTTGACAGCCGAACGCGCGATCTGTGCTGATGTCGAAAAGATCTTTATGCATTTGACGAGCCTGACCCCAGTGCAGCGCCTGCGGCGACTGTGGCTGGCACCCTTTACCTTGCAAAGGCACATCATTGCCGCCATTGCCGAGGAGGCGCGTCTTGCCCGCAGCGGCAAGAGCGGATCCATCATTGCAAAGGTCAACGCCCTTTCCGACGAGGCCACCATCAATGCGCTGTACGAGGCATCTAACGCCGGGGTGCGCATCGACCTCATCGTTCGCGGCGCCTGTTCCCTGCGGCCGGGCGTTAAGGGCTTGTCTGAAAACATTCGCGTGCGATCGATTGTCGGCCGTTTTCTGGAGCATCATCGGATTTATTACTTCGGCGCAGGCGGCGCCGAGCGGGTTTACCTGGCCAGCGCCGACTGGATGGGACGCAACCTGCTGCGACGCATTGAGATTGCCTGGCCCGTATTAGATCCAGTATTAAAGGCCCGCGTCATCGACGAGGGCCTTAGGCCTTACATGCACGACACGGCCTACGCTTGGGTCCTGGGGTCGAGCGGCAACTACAGGGCGCCCCGAAATCCGGCCGCCGGCTTTAGCGCGCAGGCTGCGCTGCTTGAGGCGCTTGCACAACCATCGGAGAGCGCGTAATGGACCTGTTGCTCTGGCGCCATGCCGAGGCCGAGGATGGCTTGCCTGATCTGGCCCGCGAGCTCACCGTCAAGGGAGAAAAGCAGGCTCGCCGCGTCGCCCAGTGGGTCAACGACCGACTGCCCAATTCGGCGCGCATCGTCGCAAGTCCCGCGCTGCGCACGCAGCAGACAGCGCGTGCGCTCACGGAACTGTCGGGCCGCAAGCTCAAGATACTGCCTCAGCTGGCGCCGGGATCGAGCGTCGAGGAGTTTTTGCGCGCGGTCGATTGGCCGCATGCGCGCGGCGCCGTTGTTGCCGTCGGACATCAGCCGATGCTGGGTCTGGTCGCCAGCAAGCTACTTACCGGGACGGAGCAGCCTTGGGCGATCAAAAAAGGGGCGCTTTGGTGGTTTAGTTCGCGTACCGAGGAGGCGGACTCTTCCGCAATCTTGTTGATCGCTGCAATCAGCCCCAATTTGCTTTAGCTCGCGGCCTTGCGGCTTGCGGCAGCCATGGGCCCTGTAACGCCGGCGCTAGAGCTCGCGAACGTAAAACGAAATGCCCACGCGTGCCCACTGCTGCGCCTCCTCCTCAAGCAGATGGCGAGTAAGCGGCCGGCGGGCGATCCAGGCGCGATCAATACCAAATTCGATCGAGCGATGTGCGCGTAAGGTCCAGCGCGGCAGACGCACGGGGTGGCGTGCATGATGCAGTATGGTCGCCAAGCGCAGTGCCAGCAGCCGCCCGGCACGCAAGGGGTCCCAAAGAGCGTTCAGAACCTTGCGCAGATTCCCGCGCTGGCCAAGGACCAACTCGGCGATGCGCTCTTGGTCGGAGGTCGAAAAACCCGGCAGATCGCCGTTACGCACCAGGTACGCCGAGTGCTTGTGATAATCGCTGTGCGAAACCGCAAAACCGATCTCATGCAGCTGGCAGGCAAAACGCAGTGTGCGCACGGCATCTTCCGGGGCGTCGGGCAACACGGCGTGATAGAACTTCTGTGCTGTCGTCGCCACCGTGCGGGCGAGCGGGCGATCGGCGCCGTAGCGCTGCTGCCAACGCAGTACCGTCGCATCGCGCACATCGTGACGAGCGCGCCGCCCGAGCAGGTCGTAGAGCAGACCGGCACGCAAGGCTCCTTTGGCCGGCCGCATCTCATGGATGCCGAAGGTCTCAAAGATGGCCCAAAGGGCCGCAATGCCCCCCACAAGCACATCGGCGCGCTCGGTTTTGATCGAGTCGAACTGCACGCGCCGGATTTCACCAAAATCGAGCAGAACTTCGCGCAACCGAGTCAGTCCGGAGGCCGTAATCGTGCCATCGCCCCAGCCGCGGTTGCGCAAAATCACAGCGGCCGCTCCAATCGTGCCGCTCGAACCGTACGCCTCGTCCCAGCCGTAGTTATGGAAAGCCATTCGCGCCTCTTCCAATTCGGCCGCGCAGGCAACTTGCGCCCGCCGAAAAGAACCCCGGTCGATCCGCCCATCGGGGAAAAATCGAAGAGTGGTACCGACGCAACCGATCTTGAAGGACTCGGCGTGGGCCGCAGTAAATCCGCGCCCAACGATGACCTCGGTAGAGGCGCCGCCGATATCGACCACAAGCCGGCGGCGCTTGCTCGGCGGCAGGGTGTGCGTGCAGCCCTCAAAAATGAGGCGTGCCTCTTCCCGGCCGGAAATGATATCGATCGGGTAACCGAGCGCCCGCTGCGCCTGCTCCAGAAACTGATCCGAATTAAGTGCCTGACGCAGCGTCTGTGTGCCCACCGCACGAACCTGTGCCGCGTCCATGCCCTGCAAGCGCTCGTGCATTCGCGCCAGGCAAACGCACGCGTTATCGATCGCTCGCCGGCTTAAGTGGTTATCGGCCCCGATCCCCGCCGCCAGGCGCACCGTTTCCTTCCAATAGCCGCGTCGGGCGATATGCGAACCCATCGCCTGACCGATTTCCAGTCGGAAACTGTTGGAACCCAGGTCGATTGCTGCTAGCAGCGTCATCGGCGATAGCGTTTCCTAGTGTCCGGCAATCGGCGCATGGAGTCCGGTCGCCGATCCAGAAAGTGACGGGCAGAGCGGATTCTATGGGAAGCGCGCATATCGCGCCTTGAAACCTCACTCCTGCCCAAGCAACGCGGCGGCAAAATCTGCCGCCACGAAGGGTTCAAGGTCCTGTAGCGATTCGCCCACGCCAACAAATAGGATAGGGATTGGCTGCGCTTCGCGCTCGCGCGCCAGTGCGACGATGATTCCGCCTTTTGCCGTGCCATCAAGTTTGGTGACAATGACACCGGTGACACCGATCGCCGCATCAAAGGCTCGCAACTGGGCAAGCGCATTTTGCCCGTTGGTGCCATCGAGCACGAGCACGACTTCGTGCGGCGCGCCGGCCAGATTCTTGCCAATTGCGCGCTTGACGCGCTTGAGCTCCTCCATCAAGTGGGTCTGCGTCGGCAGGCGCCCTGCCGTGTCGGCAATCAGCACATCGCGGCCGCGCGCGCGCGCCGCACTTACCGCATCAAATACGACGGCGGCAGGATCGTTTCCCGATTGCGCAATGACCTCCACGCCGTTGCGTTGCCCCCACACCGCAAGTTGCTCACGGGCCGCGGCCCGAAACGTGTCGCCGGCAGCCAGCAAAACCGTCTTGCCATGATCGCTGAGCCAATGGGTCAGCTTGCCGATGGAAGTCGTCTTGCCCGAGCCATTGACGCCCGCAACCATCACCACGAAGGGCTTGGCGGCAGAGACATCCCAATGCTTCTCGCATGGCGAAAGCAGCTGCGCAACGTCCTGCTGCAAAGCGGCCCGTACGCCCGCTGGGTCGCGCACGCTGCTTGCGCGGATGCGTTCGCGTAGACGCATCAAAAGAAACTGTGTGGCCGGCACCCCCACATCGGCGCTGATCAAAGCCGCCTCGAGCTCCTCAAACAGTGCCTCATCGAGCGTTGTGCCAGAAAACGCCTCACTGAGTCGGGCGCGCGTGCGCGCCAAACCCGACCGAAGCCGGCCAAGCCACCCGGTTTTCTCCGAAGCTGCCATTTCTGTAATGATGTTACGTCCGCGGGCGCGCAGTGTAGTGGATCGGCCTGCGTTCGCGTTTGAACGGGGACAAATGAACAAGCCTCTGCGCCACCGCGCCGCCGCTTTGGCAACCCCACGCCCGCCGGCGGGGCGCATACGCATCATCGGTGGTCAATACCGGCGCACTCCTATCTTGGTGATTGATGCGGTGGGGCTGCGGCCCACGCCCGACCGGGTTCGTGAGACTGTCTTTAATTGGCTGCAACATCTGCTAAGCGACTGGGACCGTATCTGCGCCCTGGACCTTTTTGCGGGCAGCGGCGCCTTGGGATTTGAGATGGCCTCGCGCGGCGCCCGTCGTGTGGTGCTGGTAGAGAGCAACGCACGCATCGCGCAGGCACTTCGCGCGCTTCAGCGGCGCCTGGCGGCCCGCGCCGTGCAAGTGCTGCAGGCCGATTGGCGCTTGGCCCTGACTCGCTTGGCGCCCGAAGTTTTCGATGTGATTTTCTTGGATCCACCATATGAATCGGGGCTCTTGGGTGACGCGCTGGGCGCCGTGCATCCGCTACTGGCGCCCGGTGGACTGGTCTATGCCGAGGCGCCTCACCCCTTGGAGGCAGGCCGTCTGATCGAGCAAGGTTGGGAGCCCGTGCGAGGCGGCAAAGCGGGAAGTGTTTATTTTCATTTGCTGCGGGAGCGCTCGTGTTGAATAATTGCCGGCCCCGAAGGTGGCGTCCGCGGTGGGGCGCCGCGACGAGCCTGCGAGCCAAAGAGCGCCGACTATCGGCACGACGGCCAATCGGACGGGTTGTGTTCGACCACTGAAGGAAATGACCATGGTGATCGCCGTTTATCCGGGTACTTTCGATCCGCTCACCCGGGGCCACGAAGATATCGTGCGGCGCGCCGCGGGCCTGTTTTCAAAGCTGGTGGTCGGAATCGCAGACAGCAGCGCCAAAAATCCAATTTTCACGTTACAGGAGCGGCTTGATATCGCGCGCGAGGTGCTGGGACACTACCCTAACGTTGAAGTTGCCGGCTTCCACGGCCTGCTAAAGGACTTTGCGCGCGAACAGGAGGCGCGTGTCATCGTCCGCGGACTGAGGGCGGTCTCGGACTTCGAATACGAGTTTCAGATGGCCGGCATGAACCGTTACTTGCTTCCCGAAGTCGAAACCATGTTTCTTACGCCATCGGATCAATATCAGTTCATTTCGGGCAGTATCGTGCGGGAAATTGCGCTGCTGGGCGGCGACGTCAGCAAGTTCGTGTTTCCATCAGTGGAACTTTGGCTAAAGACGAAGATCGCGCAGTTGCGCAACCCCAACCAGGCAAGTTGACGCACTTGGCGGATCGCGATCTGAAGGTCGCGTCGTGGCCCTTATCCTCGCCGACAAACCCGCCGGCTGCAAGAAAAAGCACTGCGTGGGCAGCCCCAGGGCAAATCGACTTGCAAGCGCAAGCCGCCTGGCTGGTCCGGCTGTGCGCTCCTGCGGCCGGGCTTACTTCGCCAAAGCGCAGCCTCGCGCCGTTCGGCCGGCCACCGGCTCCTCGCGACGACCGTACCAGCGCAAGGCCCGCGAGCAATACCCGGCAAGACGCAAGCGGCCTAACCGGTCTGCGGGTGGCGCCTGACGGTGCGCCTTGTGCCCAGCGTGCAAGATCCAGCCAGCGGTCCTGCCCAGCCCGGCTGGCGTATAGAGCGCATCGACGCGCTGCGCGGCCTGGCCCTGATGGGTATTTTGCAGGTCAATATCCAGTCCTTCACTTGGGGTGCCGGTGAGCCCCTGGGCTATCTGTCGCGTCCTCCCAGCGTCCTTGAATCGGTCTTGTTCGTTTTACAAGCGGCCTTCATACAGGGCAAGTTTTATCCGATATTCGCCTTCTTGTTTGGCGTTGGCATCGCGCTGCAGACGCGCAAACTTCGACAGCGCAATCGCGCCGATGTCGGCGCGGTAGCAAGGACGTACCGACGCCGACTGATGTTTCTTCTCGTGCTTGGAATTGCGCACGGCTTTTTTCTGTACTGCGGCGATGTACTGACCGCATATGCCGTTTGCGCTCTGGCATTCGTCTTCATCGCTCCCTTGCGTCTGCGCTCGCTCGCAATTTTTAGCGCTTGGTGTGGCGCGATCGCCGTGTTGAGCATTTTCTTGCCGGTCATATTGGCCCGTGCGCTCGATTTGGATGGCAGCGAAAGCGAGATCCCGGCAAGCATCGTACGTGCGCACGATATCTACTGCTATGGCGGTTTTCTCGCTCAGCTAGGACAGCGCTGGATCGACGAGCTCTGGCAGCAGATTGCGAGCATCCCGACGTTTTGGCCGCAAGTAATCGCGCTGTTGTCTCTTGGCTCGCTTGCAGGCCGCTTGGGCTGGCTGCAGCACCCCGGGCGCCATCGCCTCGTGTGGCGGTATGCATGGGCAGTTGGCCTGGGACTTGGTTTGCCGACCGCATTGCTTGGCGCCGCGATGAGCTTTGTTCGCGCCCGCGATCTGCCGGGCGCCGAGCCCGGATGGGACGAGGTGGTGCTGGGGGCAAGTAGTGTTCTGGCGGGGGCCTATATCGCCGCAGCGGTGCATGCCTTTGACCAGCCTTGGGGCCGCACCGCTCGGCGCTGGCTGGCCAGCGCAGGGCGCATGTCGTTGAGCAACTACGTGGGCCAGTCGTTACTCATGGCTGCGCTGCTGTCCGGATGGGGCTTGGGCTGGGGCGCAAACGCGAGTCGTGCTCAGCTCGCGGCCTTGGCACTGGGCATCTTTATTGCACAAGTGGCCCTAAGCAACTGGTTATTGGCAAATTTCCGGCAAGGACCGCTAGAGGCGCTTTGGCGGCGGTGGACCTATCGAAGCGCCCCGTCGCACCGCTAAGGCCCCCCGGCCGGATCGGGCTCCACGCGCACCCAAAGCGAGGGCTGGGACGCTGGTTCGGCTGTAGCCGAGAGGCTCTTGCCGCTGGCGACCAGATCGACGTCCCCAAGTGCGATCCATTCGCCGACTCGCCCGAATAGCATGATTGCGCGCGGACTCTCGCCGCCCGGACCGGCGACAAAGGGCGCGGCGACTCCTCCAGCCTGCAAGGGCACGAGTTCAATGCGAACGTTGCTGCCCACCAAGGCAAAGCGCGCGGCGAACGCAGAAACCGCCTCAAAGTAGACCACCGCTGAGGCTGCCGGTCCCGACGCACCGACCGGGGCCTTGCTGCCCCCAGCACCGGTTGGCGCCGCCGCTCGCGCTGAGGCGGCACTTTTGCCAAGCGGCACATGAAACTGCAGGGTCTGTACCGATGGCAAGTCAACCCGCACGGGTTCGCCCTCTCGCACGCGCACTAGGCGAACGCTATTGGATGTGGAAAGCACGGTTGCATTGCCCGCACCAGCATCCTCACGCTCGTCTCGATCTGCCCCAGAGCCCGTCGAAACCGTGTAGGAGCGATCGCGTTCATGCAGAAAGTTGGGCCTTGCGCCTGGCGCCGTATCACGCACGCGAACCAGCAAATGGCGTGCTTGTGGGCCAGCTTGTGCGGCACTGTCCGACGCAAACCCCATCATTAGCACCGTGCAGCCGAGCAGCGCGCTTACGGCTACCCAAGAGGCAGACCGCGCTCGGGATTGATCGGCGTTCGGCGCACGTGCTCTTATCGCAAAGCGCAAGGCAAGGGATGACACGTCGGGCAACATTATGTGCATACGATACTTGAGCGGCCGGCTTGGCGCTGCCCGCGAGTGGCCGGACCAGCTTGCCCGGCACTTGCTGGCAGCGTTTGCAGGGCAACGAACCGCCTTTCGCACATCCTGCGGCGAAGGTGCGTTGCGATCTGCATGCGCATTAGACGTTGAAACGAAAATGCATCACGTCGCCGTCCCTGACAACGTAGTCCTTTCCTTCCAGGCGCATCTTGCCAGCCTCCTTGGCACCCAGTTCGCCCTTGCAGCGCACGTAATCGTCGTAGGCGATGGTTTCGGCGCGAATAAAGCCCTTTTCAAAGTCGGTGTGAATTACACCCGCCGCTTGCGGCGCGCTAGCGCCTTTGGCAACGGTCCATGCCCGCACCTCCTTTGGGCCAGCGGTAAAGAAGGTCTGCAGTCCGAGCAGGGAGTAGGCAGCACGAATGACTCGGTCGAGTCCCGGTTCGCGCATACCCATGTCCTGTAGGAACACTTGCTTGTCCTCGTCCGACAAATCGGCAATTTCCGCCTCGGTGCGGGCACACACGGCCACTACAGGAGCGTTCTCGCGCGCGGCATGCGCGCGCACCGCCTCAAGAAGCGGGTTGTCGGCAAAGCCATGTTCCGCGACGTTGGCAACATACATGGTGGGCTTCATGGTCAACAAAAACAGTGGGCGCAGGACGGCGCGCTCCTCGGGGTACAGGCCAACGGAACGCGCCGGTTGCGCCTGGTTAAGCGCCGGCAAGATCCTCTCGAGCGCCGCAACCAGTCGCTGCGCCTCCTTTTTTTCCTCGCCGGCGGCACCCGTCTTCGCCACCTTGGCGTAGCGATTCATCTGCTTTTCGACAGTCTGCAGGTCGGCAAGCGCAAGTTCGGTGTCGATGACCTCGATGTCGTTGACCGGGTCGACCCGGCCAGCGACGTGAACGATATTTGGGTCGTCGAAACAACGAACGATATGGGCGATCGCGTCGCACTCCCTGATGTTGGCAAGGAACTGGTTTCCCAGACCCTCCCCCTTGCTGGCGCCTGCGACAAGGCCGGCAATGTCGACGAACTCGACGGTCGCGGGCATCAGCCGCTGGGGGTGGACAATCTGCGCGAGAGCTCGCAGGCGCGGGTCGGGGACCTCGACCACACCGACGTTTGGCTCAATGGTGCAAAAGGGGTAATTCTCGGCGGCGATTGCCGCCTTGGTGAGCGCGTTAAAGAGTGTTGACTTGCCAACGTTTGGCAAGCCGACGATTCCACATTTGACAGTCATCGATGAGCCCCGCTTTCTACCGAAGCTGGTCGTCGCGCGACCGCATAGCGAAAAGGATTCGTCCCCCGCGTCGGGTCTCCAAGCGCAGAAGGTGTTCCCGGATCCCCTCGCCCACAAAGATCTGTGGCATCGAAGGCGCCAGCCGTTGTTCGGATTCGCGCTCCGCGATACGCCGGTTCGCAATGCGGAATGCCCCCTCGAACGAGGCAGCCTGCGCAAGCGCTTCCCCGAAATACGCGCGGCCAAAATCTGTCCACTCCGCACCATCGCGGCAGCCAAACGACGCGCGGTCCGCGCCGGAGGCCGTGATTACCATCGTGTCCGGACCTGCCAGCGGCGCGACAAACGCACCCGAGTAGCACGCGGAGATAATGATGACCCGATAGCGTATCCCCGCATCATCGAGCAAATCACGCAAGCGCTCGGGCGTCAGATCGTCAAAATTAAAGGGCGGAAGCGATACGACCAAGTGATGATCGGGCGTGCCATGGGAAGTGATGAACAACGCCAGCACGTCCTCGTCGCCATTCATGCGCTCGGCCACGGTAGCAAGGGCACGTTGCAGCGCGCTAACGGTTGCAAACGGTTGTTCCTGAGGGTGCGCCTGGCTGTTAGCCAGCACGATGCTGTGCGCGCCGCTGTCAAAAACGTCGGCCATCACCGAGTCGGCGCCGACGGCCTCGCGCAGGAAAACGTCCTGTGTGCCGTCGCCTCCGAAACTGATCGTGAAAAGCTCGGTCACGCCGGCCTGTCCCGGAGTGATGGCCTGGAGCGCGTCCTCGAGCAAACCGAACTGGCTGTAAAGCGTTTGTTCCGACTGCGGCGAGTCCGAACCGCTCGCCGTTTCGTTTTCTGCAGTCGATTCCGAGCTCCATAGGCGCGAGGCCGGATCAACCGCCGCTTGCGGCGTTAGCGCCAAGACAGCTGCCAAAACAAAGATCCCGGTGTGCCATCGCGCAACCGGTTGCGCATTGGGGTGCGCAATGATCCGAACCGCGCAGCGCCCGTAAGCAAGTGCCATCCAGATCGGCGGCACCCACGACAGCAGCGGATACTGTTGATCGATCGGCGACCAAACATCGGCCGCCCAGGCCAGCACATAGGTAGCCAACGACTGCCAGCAGGCAAGGGAAAAGCCGGCCGTTGCCAATGGCATAGCCAGAGCGCCTTGGGCCCGAATGGATGCGACGAGTCCGCCCGAGAGCAACAACGGCAGCGCCCAAAAACTCACTGCCGGCAATGCCAGCACATCCAAGTGGCCTGCTGACCAGCCCACGGAATACAGGTCGTAGGCCACTCCGAGAAGCAGATCGAGCAAAAACAAAATTAGCAGCTGCGCGCCGCTGCCGCGCAGCGATTGCGCGGTGCAGGGGCGAAACAGCGCTAAGGCGAGTCCCGTGCGCAGGTTCCTGCCTAGGTCGCGCAACGATGCAGCGATCTGCCCGCGCGCGCGTGGCGCCTGGGCGCTTTGCCCACCACCGTCATCGCGCGCGCCGTGATCGTTGGGCGCGCCGGATGGGTCAGATTGATTCATTGCTTGCGGACTGGCCCCGGGTTGGGGGCAGCAGCAGCGGCCTTTGCTGCCGCTGCGCGCAGCCGCATCGTGGCCAAGTCAAACTGCCCCACAACGGCCAGCTCCAAGAGCGATTGCGCACGCTCGATTGCGCCATCGATTGCCTGCTCCTGGTCCTTACGCGGTCGGTGCAATACGTAGTCGGCTACCGGTTGCTGAAGCTGGTAGTCGCGTGGATGTCCAATGCCGATACGCAGCCGCCAAAACTCGGCGCTGCTCAACCGTGCGCGCACGTCCTTCAGTCCGTTGTGTCCCGCAATGCCCCCGCCCTTTTTCAATCGCACATCGCCGGGCGACAAATCCAGTTCGTCGTGAGCGACCAGTATCTGGTCGGGCAGCAGTCGGTGAAACAACGCGGCAGCCACAACCGCCTGTCCCGAGAGGTTCATGAACGTTGAGGGTTTGAGCAGCCAGACATCAACCTGACCTATCGATGCGCGCGCAAGTTCGCCGAAGAATTTTTTTTCCATGCGAAAGTGCGCCCCATAGTGAGAGGCAACGTGGTCAACAAACCAGAATCCGGCGTTATGACGGGTTCGTTCGTACTCGGCGCCAATATTGCCAAGGCCAACGATCAGGCGAATGCCCTTGGGCTCTGGGCTGACTGCAGCCACGGATGAGGTTTTTCCTGGTCGCTGCCCGGCGAACACGCGGCCGGCGATCGCGAGTCAATTGCGATCGGGCCGCTGCTCGGGGGCCAAAGCGTATCGCGTCGCCTACTTTTTCTTGGTCGCTGGCGTCTTGGCCGCCGGCGCTGGCGCCGCCGCGGGTTTGGCGGCAGGCGCAGCCGCCTTGGCAGCTGCAGGCGCCGTCGGGGCCGCCGCGGGCGCCTTCGCACCCGGGGCGCCAGGCGCTGGCGTCGCGGCCGCTGCCGGTGCGACAGCTTCTGCGACCGGCACTGCCTCCTCCTCCTGCTGCACGCTGGGCAGCGAAACGCTCACCACTACCGGGTCGTCCTTTCCGCGTCGAAGCACCGAGACGCCCTTGGGCAGCTTCAGGTCCGAGACGTGCACCGTTTGCTGGGCCGTCAGGTTAGACAGATCCACTTCTATGAACTCGGGCAGATCGCGCGGCAAGCACGAGATGTCGATCTGCGATAGAACGTGGCCGATGATCGCGGCCGAAAGCTTGACTGCGGGGGAGTTTTCCGCGCCGACAAAGTGCAGTGGAACTCGCATGTGGACCGCTTGATCCTCCGCGACGCGCTGAAAATCGATGTGCAGCACCAGCGGCCGGTACGGATGCATCTGAAAATCGCGCAGCAGCACCCGTTCGGGCTTGCCGTCGATCTCCAGATCGAGAATGGAAGCGTGAAATTTCTCGCGGCGCAGCGCATGAAACAAAGGGTTGTGATCAATTTCGATATTCACGGGTGCGGCGCCCGCCCCGTACAAGATGCCCGGGACTTTGCCCAGGTGGCGCAGGCGGCGGCTCGCACCAGTGCCTTGCGCGGTTCGTTTGTTGGCCATGACCTTCATTGCTTACTCCAAATTTGCGTTTATTGCGGCAGCACGCCGCGTTTTGCCCAATTGCGATACAACTGTTACTGCACTGCGTCCGGCCGGTCGCGACCAACCGCATGGGACGCGTCTTGCTCCTTGCCCGCCGGCTGCGCCAAGGGGCGCCACCAGCAGGCAACCTTATTCGATGAACAAAGAGCTCACCGAATCTCCGCGCGCAATGCGCGAAATCGTCTCCCCCAGCAATGCCGCACAAGACAACTGCCGGATCTTCGGGCAGGCCGCGGCCTGCGCGTTCAGTGGAATCGTGTCCGTGACGACGACCTCGTCGAGCACCGAGTCCATGATGCGTTCGACCGCGCGCCCCGACAGCACCGGATGCGTGCAATACGCGATCACGCGCGTTGCTCCCGCATCGCGCAGCGCAGCGCCGGCCTGACACAGCGTATTGGAAGTGTCGATCATGTCGTCCATGATCACGCAGGTGCGGCCCTGCACCTCGCCAATGATGTTCATTACCTCCGCGACGTTGGCTCGCGGACGGCGTTTATCGATGATCGCCAAGTCGGCGTCCATGCGCTTGGCCAGCGCGCGGGCGCGTACCACGCCGCCGATATCAGGCGAGACAACCACCAGGTTGCGATAATTGTGCTTCCACAGATCGCCCAGCAGTATCGGGCTGGCATAGATATTGTCGACGGGAATATCAAAGAAGCCCTGGATCTGATCGGCGTGCAGATCCATTACCAGGACGCGGTTGACGCCCGCCACCTGCAGCATGTTGGCCACGACCTTCGCGCTGATCGCAACGCGCGCCGAACGCGGGCGCCGATCCTGCCGCGCGTAGCCGAAGTAGGGAATCGCCGCGGTGATGCGGCCGGCCGATGCCCGTTTGAGCGCGTCGACCATGATCACCAATTCCATTAGGTTATCGTTGGTGGGTGCGCAAGTTGGCTGCAATACGAAAACGTCCTTGCCGCGCACGTTTTCGTTGATCTCCGCCATGATTTCGCCGTCGGAGAAGCGCGAGACCATGGCGCGACCGAGCCGAATGCTTAAATGCTGAACTACCGCGTGTGCCAGCCGCGGGTTCGCATTTCCCGAAAACACCATCAGGTTTTCTGGTACCAACGCCGACATCAAAGTACCTTAGCGACACCAAAACCGTGAAAGTACCGCCTGAACGTGGCAGCAAGAGCGATCAAGTGCGCCTAACTGGCCAAGTGCAATTCGCGCCCCGCGGTTATTGCTCTTGTGTACGTAGCTTTGGCTGGGGAGGAAGGATTCGAACCCTCGAATGGCGGAATCAAAATCCGCTGCCTTAACCAGCTTGGCGACTCCCCAGCACGAGACTTGCAAAACCGCGACCGCGAGCCTTCTGGCCCCACCGGCCCGCCTCTTTTACCCAACTCGCCGCACTTGCGCCTGCCATAGCACTAGCGGCGCCCTGTTATTCGCCATCTCTCAACCAGTCTGCCAACGGCAGCTCCTCAAGCCCCGGCACGGCCCAAGCCGACCAGCGCGGAGGCAATTGCGCCCGCACCGAATCCAACACCCGTTGCGCCTCGGCCCCGCTGCCCACGACGCAATACACCGCCGATCCGGAACCGCTCATTCGTGCGGGTCCAAAGCGCCCCATCAAGTCCAGCGCCTGGCCCACCGACGGGTAACGGGACCGCACCACGGGCTCCAGATCATTGGCGCCAAACAGGCCCGCGTTCGCTTCACAAAGCGCTGCAGAAAAGCCAGAGATTGTCGTTCCTTTGGTGTCCCGTGTCAATTTTGGATCGGCGAAGATTTCCGCAGTGGAAACCTGCTCGTGCGGAAACACCACGACGAACCAGGTCGCGGGCAATCGCAGCGCGGTACAACGCTCGCCTATGCCCTCAACGAACGCCGCGCCCTCGCCGAGGAAAAACGGTACGTCGGCTCCCAGTTCCCGTCCCGCTTCGATCAGTGCCTCTCGAGAAAGCCGCAAGCCCCAAAGTCGGTTCAGCGCGATGAGCGTTGTGGCTGCGTCCGAGGATCCGCCCCCCAGACCCGCGCCCACGGGGATGCGTTTTTCAATTCGGACCGTTACACCCGCACCCGTCGGCGATGGCGTGCGACCACGCTGGGCCGCATGGCGCTGCAGCGATCGAGCCGCACGCACGGCCAGATCCGAGTCGATCGGACCTGTCAGATCGCCTTGGCGCAAGATCTGACCATCTTGCCGAAGGACGAAATCCAAGGTATCCCACAGCGCAATGGGCACAAATACCGATTGAATCTGGTGGTAGCCATCGGCACGTCGCCCCAGCACATGCAAAAACAAGTTGATCTTTGCGGGCGCCGGGAGCCCAAGAAACTGACGTGGCCCGATCATGACGTAGGCCCATCCAGCACCACGCGCAGCGCAACCGATGGCAAACCGTCGCGCGCGGGACGTTCAATCTGCAGGTGACGGCCGCTTTTGCCGTCGACAATACGCTGCACCGTGACCGACCAGCCATCTTGCTCGAAGCGCTCGCTGCCTTCTTCGGCTGCTAAGGGTTGAAACGGTCTGCCGCTCGAAGGCCGTCCCTCGATCCAATCGGGCATACGCTCGATCGGCAAAGACCAGCCCAATACTTGTTCCGCGAGGGCCTGCGCGTCGGTTCCGTGCGCCTCTCGCAAGCGACCATCGGATGGCACGAGCAAGCGCGCTTCGCGCGAATCGGTCTCAAAGCGCGCGATGGTCGCGCCCAGGGGCGTCACCAAATCCAGCGTCAAAGACTGTGGCCCCACGGCCAGCGCGAACCGTCCAGTCCAAGCGCCGCGTTGCGTTTCGTTGCCCGTTTGGGCGGCTGTCACGGCGAGCGAAAAGCGTCCCGAGTAGCTGCGCTCGACGCTCGCGGGGGCCGGCAGGTTCGAACAGGCACCGATCAGCACCGCCGAAAGCAGCAGGAGGAGCACTTGGCCAAGGCAGTGCGACCGAACCCCCACTCCCGTACCCGTCCCGGCCGCCAGCCTGAGCATCGCCCGTGGAACCCTTTAGGGCTGAATTTTCAGTCGTTGCAGCGTGTCGCGCAGCGTGTCACTTTCACCGTCGCGCTTTTGCGCGTCAAGCAAGAGCTCGCGTGCTCCCGTGTGATCGCCGGTCGCCCAAAGGACCTCGCCCAAGTGCGCGGCAACATCCGGATCGGCTTTGAGCTGAAACGCACGCGTGAGCGCCTCGCGTGCCGCCGTCAGATTGCCCAGGCGGTACTGGACCCACCCCATGGAGTCGACGATGAAGCCATCGTCGGGCGCCAGAGTCAACGCGTGGTTGATCAGCTGATAGGCCTCTTGCAAACGAATGTTTCGGTCGGCAAGCGAATATCCCAGCGCGTTATAAGCATGCGCGTAATCGGGACGTAGCTGCAACAAGTGGCGCAACCGCACTTCCATCAGATCGATTCGATCGAGCCGCTCAGCGCTCATCGCGGATTCGTATAGCAAACCCGTGTCGTCTGGACTTGTCTGCAGAGCCTCGTCGAGCAGCCGGAACGACTCTTCATATCGGCGCGCGTCTCGTAGCAATTGACCTTGGGCGAGAATGCGTTGCGTGCGCTCTTCTGCGGTGTTGGCGGGCATCTGCCGCAGAATCTCCAGACCATCTTCGACCCGGCTCATCCGACCGAGGACAAAAGCTTGCCGCTCCCGCGCGGCCTCAAGCTGATCGGCGCCACGTACCTTTTGCAGCCAATCTAGCGCCTCGGAAAAACGCCGCTCCCCCTCCGCAACGCGCGCCATGTTCATGTACACGAGGTCCAGATCGCGATCCGGGGACGACCCCGTCGCGTCCAGGTAGCGCTCAAAAAAGCCGCGCGCTTCGCTAAAGCGCTCGGCCTCCAGCGCAAGCACGCCCAAGGCAAACAACGGATCGAGGTTCTTGGGGTTCTGGCGCAACAGCTCCTCAAACTGCTGGCGCGCCTCCTCCAGATGCCCTTCACCCACCAACAAGCGCGCGTAGACCTGTCGCACGTCGGAGGCAGCCGGATGCGCCGCGAGAAACCGCGCCAGCATCGAAAGGGCCTCCGCGTGCGCCGCGACGTTTGGCTCCTTGCCTGCGCCGTCCGTTACCTCCGGTGCGGCTTTTGAAGTGCCCTCGATCAGCAGCTGCACCACGGTGATAACCGCCAATTCCGAATCCGGGCGCATCGCTAACGCCGCACGTGCGTGTGCCACGGCAGCACGATCCTCGCCGGCCGCGTGCGCCCCGCGGGCGACGATTAATTGCGCATCAAATCCGCTGTTTGGCGCATTCAGATACTTTTGCGCCATCGCTTCGAGCAGCGCTAAGCCCTTAGCGGGGTCTGGGGCGCGCGCCAGTACCCTTTGCAGTCGATCGAGAATTTCTAGCGGGCTAGCGGCCGCGGCGATTTGCCGCTCCAGCAGTGGCCGGGCGGCGTCGTACTTGCCGTTGGCAACAAGCAACGAAGAGTACGACTGATCCGCCTCGCTATCGCTAGGGGCAAGTTTGCGCCAAAGTTCGGCCGCATCCAGTGCTTGGGGTAGGGCCCGTGCGCTAATGGCGATTTCCGTGGCCCGCCGCGCAATGCGCGGATCGTGGGTTTGGCGTGCCACGGCCATTAGCTCAACAAAGGCCGCAGCCGGCTCGCCGCGCTGCACCGCAATTTCCGCATACATCAGGCGAAAGAGCAGGTCGCTAGTTAACTCCACGTCCGGCAACTGCTCGGCGGAAGCAAGCGGCGCTGCTGACTCAGGAACCAACGAACCGCCCGCTGTTTGCGGCGACTCGGTCTGAGCCGGAGCCGTCGAGCACGCCGAGATCGCCGCGGCTAGGAAAAGTACAGCCAGAGCAACTCTCCGGCTGCGAAAAAATGCAGGTGCGCCAGCAATCGATACCATCGGATCCACGCCAGGACGGCGTACGTTGGAAACAACTCCATCATATTATCCTCCCGGCGCCCTTTCTTTCGCCGGAGAAATGCTCCCGAAATGCGGGTCTACCGGAGGAAATTCCATGCCCGAACTGCCCGAAGTCGAGGTCACGGCGCGCGCCTTGGCGCACCGTTTCGACGGGCAGCAGGTAAACGCCGTTCGCATCTACAACCGGCATCTGCGTTGGCGCGTTGCCGATTCGTTGGCCCAATGCCTCACTGGGGAGCGCATTGAACACATATCGCGTCGCGGCAAGTACCTGTTGTGGCACTTGCAGTCTGGGGTGCTGATTTCACACCTTGGCATGTCCGGATCCTGGCACCTGCACGACGCACAGTGCGCGCCGGCACGCCGGCGCCATGATCACGTTGAACTGGAGTGCAATGGCACGATTGCGCGCTTGAATGACCCGCGGCGCTTTGGCGCTTTGCTCTGGCACGCGCGTTCGTGCGGCGATGTGCTGCAGCACCCGCTGCTTGCCAAGCTGGGAATCGAGCCCTTTGATCCGCATTTTGATGGCGAGTGGCTCTTCGCCGCCACCCGGGGACGTCGCAGCCCAATCAAACAGGTACTGTTGGCGGGCAAAACGGTGGTCGGCGTTGGCAACATTTACGCTACCGAGTGCCTGTTTGCGGCGCGCATCCATCCGCAAACGCCGGCCGGCAGAATCACGCGCCGACGATACGTTCGCCTGGCGGCCGCCATTCGCAGCGTTCTGGAGCGGGCAATCGACCTGGGCGGGTCAACCCTGCGCGACTTTCGCGGCGCCGACGGAGTTAACGGACGTTACACCGACTTTGCCCAGGCTTACGGGCGCGACGGTCTGGCGTGCGCGCGCTGCGGCACACCAATTCGGCGCCTGGTCCTTGGGCAGCGCGCGACGTACTTCTGCCCGCGTTGTCAACGCCCTTAATACGCGCAATTAGCCCCAATAGGGGCGGGTTTGCGACGGCTCGAAGAGGGGCGCGGCTATGCTAGTGTGGCAATGACCGTCCACGCCCAGCTCGGGTGGGGGGGTCGCGCACGACTTGTAAACGATTCCATGTCCGAACTCGTTTCCAGTTTTCAGCACCTTGGCGCCTGGCGCGATGCGCTAGCCACCTCGATCGACAAGCTGCGCCGCTGGCTCAACGCGGGGCAACTGCTCGATCAGGACGCCGCACGTCGCCTGGACCTGGCCCAAGATCGCCTGGCGGGC
This sequence comes from Burkholderiaceae bacterium, assembly GCA_035621895.1. Taxonomy (GTDB): domain Bacteria; phylum Pseudomonadota; class Gammaproteobacteria; order Burkholderiales; family Burkholderiaceae_F; genus GJ-E10. The sequence goes on from DASPWJ010000026.1 coordinate 84,751, forward strand.
GACAAAATGGTCATCGCCTTCGTTGCCGAGTTCTCTCGCGGCAAGTCGGAGCTGATCAATGCGATTTTCTTTGCCGACTATGGGCGACGCATCCTGCCGTCTTCGGCCGGACGCACCACTATGTGCCCGACGGAGCTGATGTACGACGAAACCCTGCCGCCGTGCATACGAGCCCTTCCGATCGAGACCCGCGCGCGCCTGGGCAGCACCAGCGACTTTAAGCGCTCGGCCGTCGAGTGGCGTGTCTTCCCGCTTAATACCGACTCGACCGAAGGCATGCTCGATGCCTTCAAGCTCGTCGCGGAAACGGTGCGCGTTTCGGCCGACGAGGCGAGAATGTACGGCCTGTACGATGCCTCTGACCCCGACCAGGCCGCCGCGATTGACGCCAACGGCATGATCGAGATCTCCCGCTGGCGCCACGCAATTATCAATTTTCCGCATCCCTTGCTGCAAAGCGGCCTGGTGATCTTGGATACGCCCGGGCTCAACGCCATCGGCACCGAGCCCGAGTTAACGCTGTCGCTGGTTCCCAGTGCGCACGCGATCTTGTTCGTACTTGCGGCCGATGCGGGAGTCACGCGCAGCGACCTGGGGGTGTGGCGGCACATCGTAGGTGGCGAGTCGGGCAACAGCAACCACATCGCTATCCTTAACAAGATCGATGGCTTGTGGGATCAACTCAAGAGCGCGGCCGAGATCGATGCCGAAGTACAGCGCCAAGTCCAAAGTGTTGCCGAGACGCTGCACATCGACGTGGCGCGGGTCTTTCCGGTCTCGGCACAAAAGGGCCTCGTGGCGAAGGTCACGCACGATGAGCCTTTGCTGCAGCAAAGCCGGCTGCCGCAACTGGAGTCGGCCTTGGTGGAGCTGCTCGTACCAGCCAAGCGCGATTTGGTGCGTAAGCAAACCATCGCCACGGTCGATCGCGTAATCATCGAGGTGCGCCAGACCTTGACCGCGCGCGAGCGCAGTCTCGTAGAGCAGCTATACGAACTGCGCACGTTACAAGGAAAGAACCAGAGCTCGATTGAACGCATGCTGTTGCGCGCCCGCGGCGAGCAAAAAGAGTTCGAAGAAAACGTGCGCAAGCTTTTTGCCACCCGCTCCGTGCTCGGGCGCCTGGCCGACGAAGCCTATGGACAGGTGCGTCTGGATGCACTGCGTAGCTGCGTGCTTGCCACACGCGAGGAGCTTCGCAAAGCGCGGCTGACACCGCAATTTAGTTCGGTCACGCGCGATTACTTTGAGCAGCTGCGCACCCTGCTGCGACGGGCCAACGCTTCTTTGGCGGAGATCGAGCGAATGATCGTTGGCGTACAGCGACTGTTCGCTGAGCAAGTCGGCTGGAGTCTGCCCCCGCCGATGAGCTTTTCGCTGGAAACCTATATTGCCGACGTCGATCGACTGGAAGTCGCGTACCGCAATCACTTTGGCACGATCGCGCTGCTCACCCGCGACAAATGGTCGCTCATCGAGCGATTTTTCGACACCGTGGTGGTGAAGTCGCGATCGATTTTTGCGGCCGCGGAGCGCGACGCAGAAGCCTGGGTGCGCTCGTTGCTGCCCCCGCTGGAGATGCAAGTGCGCGAGCAACGCCAGCAGTTGAAAAAGCGCACCGACTCCGTCTCCCGTATCCGCGATGCGCAGGGCTCGCTTGATGAACGGATTGGCCAGTTGGAAGATGCGCTGCAGCAGGCGCAGGGTCAGCTGGCCGAACTCAAGCGCCATGCGGATCGGATCTGTGCGCCCGCACAAGAAACCGCAGCTGCAGGCGCCCATGCCGAGCCGGCCCCGAAGGAAGCGGCTTTGCCGCTTGTAACGCCGGACTCTCCCCAGTCACCGGCGCACGAGCGGGCCTATGCGGCCAACGCGGAAGAGTTTGCCGCATCGACCGACTCAATGCAGGACTCGGCGCCCGAAGACGAGCCCGACACGCAACTGCGGGCGGAAACCTGATCCCTGGCGGGCAGGCACAATTTGCGCCGGCGCTCATTCGCTGGCAGCGCGCGCACGGACGCCACGACCTTCCGTGGCAAAAAACGCGTGATCCCTACCGCGTCTGGCTAAGCGAAGTGATGCTGCAACAAACGCGCGTAGCAACCGTAATGGACTACTACCCGCGCTTTTTGCGGCGGTTTCCCGATCTGAGCCGCCTTGCCGCTGCTTCGCTGCAAGAAGTCTTGCGGGTTTGGGCCGGCCTGGGGTACTACGCGCGCGCGCGCCAAGCACACGCCTGCGCTCGACTGCTCGTGCGCGAGCACGAGGGGCGCTTTCCGAGCACGGCGCAAGCGCTCGAGCAATTGCCCGGCATCGGCGCCTCGACGGCCGCGGCGATCGCGGCGTTTTGCTTTGGGGAACGTGTAGCAATTCTCGACGCCAACGTACAGCGAGTGCTCGCGCGCCAGTACGCCGTTAGCGGTGACCCCAGGCGAGCGCAAGTTCGCAAAATGCTTTGGCAACATGCACGCGGTCTGCTGCCGCCAGCCGATCAAATTGCGCCCTATACGCAGGCCATAATGGACCTGGGCGCCCAGGTTTGTACCCGCACGCATCCGCGCTGCAGGCAGTGCCCGGTAAACAGCCAGTGCCTGGCCCATCAACAGGGCCGGGTGGCTCAGTTGCCGACGCGCTCGCCTCGGCCTTCACGTCCGATACGCCGTGCACACCTGTTGGTTGCCTTGGCCGGGCAAGCGGTCTTTCTTGAGCAGCGGGCCGCCTCGGGAGTTTGGGGCGGATTACTCAGTCTTCCGCAGTTTTCGCGGCGCAAAGCACTTTTACAGGCCGCCGAGGCGCTGTGTGCAAGCCAGCCGCAAGCGCTCGCCACGCGCACTCACGGTTTTACGCATTTCACCTTGGCCTTCACGCCGTATCTTCTGCGCTTGCCCCGGCCCTGCAAGCGCGTGGGCGTAATGCCCGGGCGCTGGATCAAGCTCCAACAAGTCGAGACAGCCGCAGTGCCGGCCCCCGTACGAACGTTGCTGCACGATCTGCGGCAAGAGCGCGGCGCCCAGCGCCAGCGGCTCAGCGCATCACGCACCCCATCGAAGCCAGTGCATCGAGGCCGAGGCAGGTCGCGTAGCGGCTAGCGGTTCAAACTACGGTGACGAGCCAAGACCTGGCCGTGACCGCTAAAGCGAGCGGCCAGTCGCTCGACGACATACGGTGAGCGGTGCTGCCCCCCAGTGCAGCCGATCGCAACCGTCAGGTACTGCCGGCCATCCTCGATATAGCTCGGTAGCCATTTCTCGATCAGGTGCGCAATATCATCGATCATCTCGCCAACCAGGCTGGAGCGCTCCAGGAACGCCGCAACCGGAGCATCCAGGCCAGTCAAACCGCGCAAGTCCGATTCATAGTGAGGATTGGGTAGATTGCGGACATCAAAGACCAGATCGGCAGCAACCGGCACGCCGTGCTTGAACGCGAAGGATTCAAAGGCGAGCGTTAATTTGCCGCCGCCTCCGTCAACGAAAGCGCGCACCCAATGACGCAACGTGTTGGCGGCCAGGTCGCTCGTGTCGATGAGGTGCCCCAACGCGTACAGCGGCGCCAGCAATTCGCGCTCCAGTTCAATGGACTCTTCCAAAGTTTGCTCGCGCGTATCAATCGACCGCCGCGCCGGCAGGCGCTTAGACAACGGGTGGCGTCGGCGCGTCTCGGAAAAGCGTTGCACGAGGGCCTCCGTCGAAGCCGTCAGAAACAACACGCGAACGTCAACGCCCGTGTCACGCAACGCTTGCAGCATTACCGGCACACCGGTTAGCGTGGCCTCCGAACGCGCGTCGATGGATACGGCAATGTCGGCATGGCCCGTCTTGGCGAGCAATTCGCACACCTCCCCGAGCAGCGGGGACGGCAGGTTATCCACGCAATAAAAGCCGATGTCCTCGAGCAGTCGGATCGCGACCGATTTGCCCGAGCCGGACATTCCAGAGACCAGGACTAAGCGCATGTCGTGTCGCCAGGCAATTGCGCCGTTGCGGCGCAGCAGTTAGGGTATTAGACCACGGGGCCTGCGCGACTGCCTCGTATCCGGTGCAGCCAAAGCACCAATTGCCTCAATTGCGCGAAGGTCAATCGACGATGCGAAGAAGGCGCCGCGCAGCCGGTGGGCTCGTTGCACCGCGTGCGGTTGCGCGCAGTGCAGTACTCACGAGTCCATCGCGCGGCGCTGTCGATCAAGGAAGTCTTCCATCGTGTCAATGCCGCGCAGTTTCAGTATGGTGTTGCGCACCGCCGCTTCGAGCAACACCGCAAGGTTTCGTCCGGCCGCCACCGGGATGACGACTTTATGGATCGGCAGACCCAACACCGACTGCGTTGATCCGGCCAGCGGCAATCGCTCCATCGTATCGGCGGCACTGCGGCGCATGAGCTCGACGATTAGTCGCAGTTTCATCTTGCGACGCACGGCGGTTTCACCAAAAATCGCCTTGATATCGAGCAGTCCAAGTCCCCGCACTTCGAGCAGATTCGACAAAAGCGGCGGGCAGCGGCCCTCCACGGTATCGGGCGCAACGCGCGCAAAGTCGACAACGTCGTCGGCAACCAGGCCATGGCCGCGACTGATCAGCTCAAGTCCCAATTCGCTTTTGCCCAGTCCGGACTCGCCCGCGATCAGCACACCCATTCCCAGCACATCCATGAACACGCCGTGCATCGAACAGTGCAGTGCCAAAACTTTGGCAAGGTAAATACGCAGCACATCGATCACCTCAGCCGACGGCCGAGGTGTGGCAAACACTGCCAATTTGGCCGCTTCCGCGGCGGCCAACAGCTCCGCCGGCACCTTGCGGTCGTCGCAGATGATCAAGCCGATGGGCCCGCCCTCGATCAGTTCGCTCGTGAAGTGATCCCGGCGCGATGCGGCCATGCTGTCGATGTAATTTGCCTCGAGCGCGCCAATCACATGAATGCGGCGCGGGTGGATCAGGTTCAGGTGGCCAACGAGCTCCGATGCCTGAACGCCTTGGGCGCCGGGTTCGGGCAGGGGCCAGAGGGTCTGCTTGTCCCCCACGATCCAGCGCAGATCAAGGGCTGCCTGATTTTCCTCGAACAGCGAGTTCAGCGTTTGCAAGGGTGAAGTTCTCTGCGAGGCTCGGCAAGCGCAAGAGCCCGCTTCAGGCTGCCGGTCGAATCGGCTCCCACGCGTAGACACGGTCACGAACGGCTGCCGCCGTCGGTTCCGTCATCAGTCCAACGCGCAGATCCCGATCCGACAGCATCTGGGCAAGCTCGGAGAGCACCTCAAGATGTTCCTGGGTTGCGTTTTCCGGCACAAGCAACGCAACCAGCAGACCTACGGGCCGGCCGTCGGGCGCATCAAAACCCACTGGTGACTTGAGCCGGACGATGGCAGCTATGGCGTGCTTCAAACCTCGGACACGCCCGTGTGGAATGGCTACGCCTTGGCCCAGCCCCGTTGATCCCAGCGCCTCACGGGCACCCAAGCTTGCGCGGATCTTTAGTTGATCGATTCCGCTAGCAGCCGAAAACAGCGCGGCGGCAGCATCTAGGGCCGCGGACTTGTCGCTGGCATCGCAATTGACCGCGATATTTGCCAGCGGAAGCAGCTTCGACAATTGACTCATCGGTGCGAACCTCGGCTCGCGCGTGCGCAAGGCCTCGCACGGCACAGGGTCGGTCGCGCGGCAGTATACGCGCCGCCAACACAACAGCCGCCACCGCGGCGAGCTGGCGTGGTTTCGTTGCGATCGCGCAACAAAAAGCCCGCGGCTGCGCAAAGCGCAATCTAGGCAGTCAATCTGCCTCCGAGGAGTGCTGGTGCTTTAGCGAAGCATGAGGATAGTTTTTCTTCATCCTGTCCTTGTGCTTGATGACCTGCCGATCGAGCTTGTCCATTAGGCAGTCGATAGCCGCGTACAGATCCCCGTCAATCGATTCGGCATGCAGGGCCGAGCCACTGACTCGGATGGTAATTTCGGCTTTTTGCTGGAGTTTCTCCACTGATAGCTGGACATCGGCATCGATGACGTGGTCAAAGTGCCGACGGACCCGTTCGAGCTTCTCCTCAACGTATTTGCGCAACGCGGCGGTGACTTCAAGATGGTGGCCGTGTATGGCGAGCTTCATGCGTTTCCCTTTCTGGATCAGGCGATCGGTGAGTCAGTCTTATATGGTCTTGCGCAGAGCAGCCGCAGGGATCTGCATCAGCTCACGGTACTTGGCGACGGTGCGGCGCGCAACCACCATGCCTTGCGCGCCAAGCAGCTCTGCGAGTTTGTTGTCCGACAGGGGATTTGTCGCGTCCTCGGCCTCGATGAGCTGCTTGAGGAGCGCCCGGATCGCGGTGCTGGAGGCCTCTCCGCCGGCCTCCGTTGCCACGTGGCTGCCGAAGAAATACCGCAGCTCGAAAACCCCAAACGGTGTTGCCATGTATTTGTTGGAAGTAACACGCGAAATCGTCGATTCGTGCAGTCCTAGCGTTGCGGCGATCTCTCGCAGCACGAGCGGCCGCATCGCGATGGCACCGTATGTGAAGAATCGGCTTTGGCGATCTACGATGGCCTGCGCCACGCGCTGAATCGTCTGAAAGCGCTGGCGCAGATTGCGGATCAGCCAGCGCGCCTCTTGCAGCCGAGTTGACCAATCCGCGCCGGCAGCCGACGTTGCAGGACCCGCCTGCTCGCGGTTGCTCCCTTTGGTGCTGACCGCGGCGTTTTTGCCGCTTTCGTTCTTCAAGATGGCAGCGTAGGCTTGATTCACGCGTAATCGTGGAACGACATCCGGATTTAGCCGCGCCGCCCAGCGGCCAGCAACACGTCGCACGAGAATATCGGGTATCACGTAATCCGGCGTTGATGAGCCAAAGCCTACGCCCGGATGGGGATTGAGTCCACGAATCCGTTGGTGCGCAGCACGCAACAGCGCCTCGTCCGTATCAAGAAGTTTGCGCAGCTTCCCAAATTCCCTCGATGCAAGCAAAGGTAAGTACTCGCACACAATTTGCCGCGCCAACAGCAACTCCTGGCGCTCGGAGTGCGAACCATCTGAGCCCAGCGCCTGGATCCGCGCATCCAGTTGTAGGCGCATGCATTCGGCGACGTCCCGCGCGCCCACCCCGGGCGGGTCAAAGCTTTGCAGCAAACGCAAGGCGGTAAGCAACTCCTCGCGGTCCACATGCGCCTCGGCTCCACACAGCTCAAGCAGTTCCTCCAGCGAGACGCCCAGATATCCGCTCTCATCGACCGCGTCGATCAGCATTGCCACCAGGGCCCGGTCGCGCGGCGTTGCCGCGGTTGAAGCAAGCTGAAGGCGCAGGTGCTCGCGCAGGCTCGGCGGGGTCGTCGCCCAATCTTGGGGACCTTCCGCCGCCTCTTCGGCCGCGTTCCCCGGGCCGCGCGGATCCGGGCTCCAGGAGCCAAGCTCCTCGACGCCCTCTTCCGCGCCCGCTCCATAGTCGGCATCCTCGGAAGAAGCGTTGCTCGCTTCCGCGCCGGCCCCCTCGCCGCCCGACGGCGCCAAATCTCCCGCCGGCGACGGGACAACCGAACCCTCGCTGCTCAGACGAAGGTGGCTGCCTAGCGGATCGTCCTCACGTTCGAGCAGCGGGTTCTCCTGCAAAGCCTGTTCGATTTCCTGGTTCAGCTCCAACGTCGAGAGTTGAAGCAGGCGAATGGACTGCTGCAGCTGTGGCGTCAACGCCAGCTGCTGCGTCAGGCGCAGGTGCACGCCGGTCTTCATGTTCGCGAACGCTTTTGTGGTGCCGCACCGTGCGCGGGCAATACACAGGGCAACAACATCCGGCGCCTACATGCGAAAGTGATCGCCCAGGTACACGCGCCGCACCGAAGGATTTTCGACAATCTCCTCGGGACGGCCTGCGGCCAGTACCTGGCCCTCGTTAATGATGTAGGCGTGATCGCAGATGCCAAGCGTTTCGCGCACGTTGTGGTCCGTTACTAGCACGCCAATGCCGCGTTGCTTAAGGAACCGTACGATGCGCTGGATCTCGATAACGGCAATTGGATCGACGCCCGCAAACGGTTCATCAAGCAAGATAAAGCGCGGGCGCGCCGCCAAGGCGCGCGCAATCTCTACCCGGCGGCGCTCGCCGCCAGAAAGGCTAAGCGCCGGATTGGTGCGAATTTCCTGAATTTGCAGATCGCCAAGCAATTCGTTTAAGCGCGCCTCGATCACGTTGGGCGAAAGTTCCTGCCCGCGCTCGTCGACCTGAAGCTCGAGCACCGCCCGAATGTTTTCTTCCACCGTCAATTTGCGAAAGACCGAGGCCTCCTGCGGCAGATAGGAAAGTCCCATGCGTGCGCGCCGGTGGATGGGCATGTGGGCAATCGAGCGCCCGTCCAGCGTAATCGATCCCGAATCAAGCGGTACCAAACCCACGACCATGTAAAAGCAGGTGGTTTTGCCCGCACCATTGGGGCCCAGCAGTCCGACGACCGAACCCGATTCCACGGTCAGCGAGACATCCTTCACCACTTGACGTCCGCCGTATCGTTTAGCGAGATTTTCGACCACAAGCTCGGCCCGGCGCGTTGTACCAATCGCCTCCGCCGGGCTTTGCAGCTCCTCCTGGGCGGTAAATTGCGCCGTAGGACTCGAAACGCTCAATGCGTGCCCTCCGGCGGCAGCGTCCGTTCGGTCTTTAGCGTTGAAGTCGGGGCGGGCGCGGGCGTTGCGACAGCCGCGGTGCTGCTGGTCGGCGCGATGCGCATGTGAACACGGCCCGTTGGACTTTCCACATTGCGCCCGTCCACCTCATAGGTAGAGCGGCGCGCGTCGTAGACGATGCGCACGCCGCTAAGCTCATCGCGCAGCTCGTCATTTTCGAAGCGCTTTACCAGTGCGCGCCGGTACAAAAACACCCGATCGCTTTTGTCGTCGTACTCGATGCGCTCGGCATAGCCGTCCAGCGTTGATTCGACTCCCTCGCGAACGGGATCACGACGTTCGTGAAAGGTCGCCAACTCATCGGGAGCAGCTGTGACGACATAGAACTGGTAGCCCTTTTCGTCTTGCCGATGCTCCATCCGATCGCCCGTCAGGCGCATCGTGCCCTTGATCAAAACCACGTGTCCAGTCAGCACTTCAACCTGGTGCAGATCGTCCAGGGTGGAGTGATCGGCGGTCACGTTGGCCTCCTTATCCCGATCGGCGCGCTCGGCCCACACGGGCAGGCAAAGCAGCGCCCCCGCAGCCACGCACGCGCCCGCCGCCAGGGCCTTGGCGCGCCGGCGTGCCACTGCAACTGCCCAGGCCCAGATCATTGACGACTCCTGGGCGGGAAAGTGCCAACAACCTCAGAGTCCAACTCCACGCGTCGCGCGATGTTGTCAAAATCCATCCCTCGTGCGTTCACAACCATCGCGCCGCTTTGGAGTCGGACCGGCTGGTCGGTCCAGAAATGATCCTCGTCGGGAATCGCTGAGAGCTCCTCGGTCTGCATCGTCATTGCCGCCCGGTCCGCGCTGGCAGCACGACTTACCACGACATTGCCGCTCATTTGCACCGTCTGCGCATTGTTGGTGGCGTGGGCGTGCAGCGCCGTCGCCTGAACCTGAGGCTGGTCCGAACGCAGGCTCAGGATGCGGGGCTTCTCCAGATCCATATCGTCGGTGTTGCCAAAGTGGGTCATCCGGTCGGCAAAAAGCCGATAGCGTGGCCGACCGAGCGAATCAAAACCGGTCAAAGCAATGTCCTCGGCAAAAAAATCCACGGCCCCAATTCGCCCGGTCTCAGTTGTAACACCCGTGCGCAGCGTCTGCGCGTACCAGTAGCTCGTAGCCAGCACCGCAGCCACCAGCACGATGGCAAACCAGGAGGCTACGCGCTCACCCATGGGCAACACCCGCAGCCGCAGGTCGCAGCGCGGCCCGCAGCAGCAAATCAAAGCGTCCCTGAGCGCGCAGCACCAGCCGGGCCAAATCGCGTACCGCGCCGCGGCCGCCCGGCGAGGGCGCCACCCAATGTACGCGGCGCTTGATCTCCTCCGGCGCATCGGCCACGGTCGCCGCAAAGCCTACCGCTGCCAGCACGGGCAAATCGGGCCAGTCATCGCCCATATACGCACATTCGCGCTCGCTCACTGCCGCGTCGGCCAAAAGGCGCTGTAGGCCAGCGTGCTTATCGCGCTGCCCCTGCAGGACTTTGTCAATTCCAAGGTCGCGTGCCCGTGCGGCAACGATTCGCGACGAACGCCCCGTGAGAATTGCAACCTCGATCCCGACGTCGCGCAGCAGTCGGATGCCTAAACCATCGCGCACGTCAAAGGCCTTGAGCGCCTCGCCGCGCGCACCAAAGTACAGTCGACCGTCGGTAAGAACGCCGTCGACATCGAGCGCCACCAGACGCACGCAGTTTGCGCGCCGCGCCAGCGCCGAGGGGCTCAGACCGGTCATCAGATCACCTTTGCCGCCATCAGATCGTGCATGTGCAGCGCACCGATCAGGCGCCCCCGCGCATCAACTACCAACAATTGGTTCTTGCGCCGCGAATCGAGCAACTGTGCAGCCTGCGCGGCCAGCGCCTCGGCGCGAATTGTCAGCGGCGTTGCCGTCATGACATCGGCAACCAGCGTCGAGCGCACGTCGGCGCCTTTTTCGAGCAGGCGGCGCAGATCACCGTCGGTGAAAATCCCGGCCAATTGGCGATCGGCCTCAACGATTGCGGTCATGCCCAGCTGTTTTCGGCTGATCTCGTGTAGCGCGTCCATGACGCTTGCGCGCCGATCAACGGTCGGAAGGGCATCGCCCGTGCGCATGATGTCGGCCACGCGCAGCAGCAGGCGCCTGCCCAGCGCACCGCCCGGATGCGATCGTGCAAAGTCCTGCGTGCCAAAGCCGCGTGCATCCAGACAGGCAATGGCCAGGGCATCGCCAAGCGCGAGCATGGCGGTCGTCGACGAGGTCGGCGCCAGGTTCAGTGGACATGCCTCGCGCTCGACCCGGCAGTCCAGGTGCACATCAGCAGCTTGAGCTAGGGGCGAGGCCTGCGAGCCGGTGACGGCGATCAGCGGCGTACCCTCCCGCTTCAAGATGGGCATGATGGTCATCAGTTCCGGCGACGAACCCGAATTCGAGAAAGCGAGAAAAACGTCCGCTGGCGTGACCATTCCCAGATCACCGTGCGCCGCTTCGGCCGCATGCACGAACATCGCCGGCGTCCCCGTCGACGCCAACGTCGAAGCGATCTTGCGGCCGATGTGCCCGCTTTTGCCTATGCCGCTGACAACGACCCGGCCGCGGCAGTTCAAAAGAAGATCGACAGCGTGCAGAAATGCCCCGTCAAGGCGCTCGCCAAGCGCCGCGACCGCCTGCGCCTCGATTTCGATGACTGCGCGCGCAAGCGCCAGCGCCGACTCGCCAGGTGGTGAGCGGCCGGCCGGAGGTGCCGAAATTGGGGTCGCGGGTGCCTTGTTCATCGCTGCAGCAGCAGGGCGCCGATGATACTCTCGGGGTGCGAAAGCTGGCACGGGAATTGCTGCCCACAGCCTGTCCCTCGCGCAGTTTGTGCCATCCGACCGCCGATGCCCACCGCGCTTGAAATCACGCTGTTGCTGCTAGCCGCCTCGGTGATCGGCGTGGCCGCCGTGCGACTGTTTCATCAGCCTCCGGTACTAGGCTACCTGATCGTGGGGATGAGCATCGGCCCCCATGGCTTGGCCTTGGCGCCCGATACCGCCGAAACGCGTCATTTGGCCGAGCTGGGAATCGTCTTTTTGATGTTCACGGTCGGGCTGGAATTCTCGCTTGCGCGCCTGCGCAGCATGCGCAGCATTGTTCTGGGTCTTGGTATCTCGCAGATCCTGCTTACGGTCGGCGCCGTACTGGCGGCCGGCTATTTGTTTGGCTCCTATTTTGGCGTTGGCATGCCTGGCGCTTTTGCCTTAGGTGCGGCGCTGGCGATGTCATCGACCGCTATCTTGATGCGTCTGATTGCTGAGCGCCTGGAGCTGGACACCGATCACGGCCGGCGCATCGTTGGAGTGTTGCTGCTGCAAGACCTGGCGGTCGTGCCATTGCTGGTCATCGTTCCTTCCCTCTCATCGCCGCCTGCGCAGATGGGCATGGCGATCTTGATTGCCGCGGGCAAGGCCGCGGCATTACTCGTGGTGCTTCTTTTGGGAGGGCGGGCGCTGCTTCGCCCCTGGCTTCACCTGGTCGCGCGGCGCCGATCGCAGGAGCTGTTCATGCTCAACTTGCTGCTGCTCACGCTCGGCCTGGCTTGGCTGGCGGGCCGCGTGGGACTGTCGCCCGCGCTGGGCGCCTTCGTCGCCGGCATGTTGCTTTCGGAAACCGAATACCGGCATCACGTGGACGAGGACATCAAGCCGTTTCGCGACGTGCTGCTAGGACTGTTCTTCGTCACAATTGGAATGCTGCTGGATTTGCACGTCGTTGTGGTGCAGCTGCCCTGGGTCTTGGCCGCGTTGCTCGTACCGGTTGGTTTTCGCTTTGCGCTCACACTTGGTCTTGCCCGCATTTTCGGCGCCTCCCCGGGCACGGCAATCAAGACGGCGCTGCCATTGGCGGTGGCGGGGGAATTTGGCTTTGTGCTGATCAATTTGGCGTCGGAGCGTCAATTACTGCCAGTTTCGCTGCAGCAGGTGGTCATGGCGGCCATGTTGCTTTCGATGCTGGCCACGCCTTTTCTTTTGGCCAGTGGCGCGCGGCTTGCGTTGCGATTCGGCGGCTCCGAATGGATGCTGCGGGCACTGGAGCTGCATCGCATCGCCGCCCGTTCGATGGCTACCGAGCGCCACGTCGTGATCTGCGGCTACGGACGCAGCGGCCAGCACTTAGCCAAGATGCTCCAACAGGAAAACATCGGTTATGTCGCGCTCGACCTTGATCCCGACCGGGTCCGCGAGGCCGCAGCAGCAGGGCATGCCGTGGTGTACGGCGATGCCGTTCGCCGGGAAACGCTCGTGGCTGCCGGCATCGCGCGCGCAGCTGCTGTTGTGGTGAGCTTTAACGACGTGCGCGCCGCGCTGCGGGTAGTGACGTTCGCCCATGAGCTCAACCCTCGTGTTCCGATCATCGTTCGAACCCAGGACGATGCCGATCTGGACCGATTGCTTGCCGCCGGCGCAACCGAAGTTGTCCCCGAGGTTTTCGAAGGCAGCCTAATGCTCGGCTCGCACGCCTTGGTGCTGCTTGGAATTCCCCTTGCACGTGTCATCCGGCACGTGCGCGATGCGCGCGATTCGCGCTACCGACTGCTGCGTGGGTACTTCCACGGTGCCGATGACACACAAGACAGCGTCGAGGAGCCTTTGCAGGTGCGGCTGCACACAATCGTGCTCGAGGCCGATGCGGCGGCGGTTGGACACAGCCTTAGCGACCTGGACCTTTCCGCGACGGGAGTCGAAGTCACGGCGGTGCGCCGACGCGGTATTGTCGGCGACAATCCCAGCAGCGACCTCGTCTTGCAGCCTGGCGATGTAGTCGTGCTGCGCGGAACCGTAGCTGCCCTTGAGGCGGGCGAGCAGCGATTGTTGCTGGCGGCATAGTCAAGGCCGCAACCGCGATTGACCAAGTCAGATTCGTCTGCGAGGATGCGCCGATGGGAGACTTGCAAGCGTGACCGCCCCCACCGGATCTTTTTTGCCAGAGGTCCGTGAGACCCCAGCCGGTAATGGGCTGCGTTGGTGGACCGATTCGTTTTCTTGGCTTTTTGCTGATCTCTCGCGTCTTGGAGTATGGATCGGCATGCTGCTTTGCTGTTTCCTGATCCTGATCGCACTGCACTGGCTGCCCTTCTTGGGTTCCGTCGCCTCGCACTTGCTGATGTTTGTTTTTTCGGGCGGGCTCATGATGGCCGCCCGGGATACGCAGCGCGGACAAGTGCCTCAATTTCGCGACCTCTTCGCAGGCTTTGGTCCACAGGGTGGCGCGCTTGTCGGAGCGGGTCTGCTCATTTTGTTGGCATCGCTGGCCGTGCTAGGACTGATGTTGCTGATCGGCCTGGGCACGCTCTTTAGTTCGTTATCGGCGGCCACCTCCTATGAGCAAGTCGCCACGGAAGGCTATTGGCTGCGGGGCGTCGGCTTAGGATCGTTGCTGCTGCTTTTGATCTGTCTATTGCTCTTCGTGCCGATTTCCATGGCCGCTTGGTTGGCTCCGGCGCTGATCATGCTTCGCGGGGCAGGGCCGGTCGATGCGTTACGCTGGAGCCTGATAGCGTGCGGTCGCAACTTGGGCTCGTTGACGGTCTACGGCTTGGTTGGGATCGTACTTGCCCTGCTAGCGACACTCATGTTCATGATCGGCTGGCTCTTCCTGCTGCCGCTGACCTTTTTATCGAGCTACGCGGCGTTTCGGGATATCTTCGCCGGCGATATCGAGGCCCAAAACCTGTCCGTTCAGCCCAGCAGTTAGCGAAAAGAATTTTGCGATAACCCGCTAGGCGGAGGTGGCGAGCATTTGCTTGGCCAAAACGCGACCCAGGTACGCACCCGTGTGGCTGCCCGCAACCTTGGCGACATCTTGAGGAGTTCCAACGGCAACAATGCTGCCGCCGTTTTGCCCGCCCTCCGGACCCAGGTCAATCACCCAATCGGCCGTCTTGATTACCTCCAGGTTGTGTTCGATTACGACAATCGTATTGCCGGCGTCGCGCAATCGGTGCAGGACCCGCAGCAGCAAGGCAATGTCTTGAAAGTGCAAACCCGTCGTCGGTTCATCCAGGACATATAGCGTGCGGCCGGTATCGCGCTTGGACAGTTCCTGTGCCAGCTTGATGCGCTGCGCTTCGCCGCCGGAGAGCGTCGTTGCGCTTTGACCCAGGCGCACGTAACCCAAGCCGACCTCTGTAAGCGTTCGCAGCTTGCGCTCGAGCACCGGAATTGCGCCGAACATGTCGTGGGCCTGATCGACGCTAAGGTCGAGCACTTCTGCGATGTTGCGCCCCTTATACAGCACTTCTAGCGTCTCGCGGTTATAGCGCCTGCCCGAGCAGCTCTCGCAGCTGACATAAATGTCCGGCAAAAAGTGCATCGCCACCTTGATCAATCCGTCGCCTTGGCACGCCTCGCAGCGGCCTCCGGCCACGTTGAACGAAAAGCGCCCCGCGTCATAGCCGCGCTCGCGTGCCGTCACCGTTCCGGCAAACAGATCGCGTATGGGCCCGAAAACGCCCGAATAGGTCGCCGGATTGCTGCGCGGTGTACGCCCAATTGGCGCCTGGTCAATGCTCACGATCTTGTCGATCTGCTCCACGCCCTCCATCGCGGCAAATGGCATTGGTTCGGTGCGGGCACTATGGAGCTGGCGCTGCAGTGCCAGTGTGAGCGTGTCATTGATGAGCGTCGACTTGCCAGAGCCCGATACCCCGGTAACGCAAACCATTCGGCCCAGTGGCAGCGCCAGATCGACACCGCGAAGGTTGTTGCCGCTGGCGCCGCGCAACCGCAACCAATCCGTAGGCGCTGGCAGAAGAGTCCCCGTTTGGGTGATCTGCCGACGGCCCGACAAAAATGCGCCCGTGAGCGATCGCTCCTGTTCGATTAGTTGCGCCGGCGAGCCCTGGGCAATCACAGCACCCCCATGCTCCCCAGCGCCGGGCCCCATATCGATCACGTGGTCGGCGCTGCGGATCATCTCTTCGTCGTGTTCAACGACCAGCACGGTATTGCCCAGGTCGCGCAGGCGCCGCAGCGTTTGAATCAGGCGCTCGTTGTCGCGCGGATGCAAGCCGATCGAGGGTTCATCGAGAACGTACAGCACTCCGGTTAGACCGGAACCGATCTGCGAGGCAAGGCGTATGCGCTGCGCCTCGCCACCGGACAAGGTATCGGCGGCACGGTCCAAGGACAGATATCCAAGACCGACGTCATTAAGAAAGCGCAGTCGCGCCGCGATTTCCGCAACGATTGGCTGGGCAACTTCGCGGCGCGCACCGTCCAGGCTCAGCGACTCGATCAAGTCGCGCGCCTGCGCCAGTGATTGCGCCTCGACTTCGTAGATGGCTCGTCGCTGCTCTTTCTGCCCCACGAAGACAAAACGTGCCTCGCGCCGCAGACGCGTGCCCTTGCAGTCCGGACAAATTCGCAGGCCACGCAGGCGCGCCAGGGCGTCGCGTACGCTGGGTGACTCAGTTTCGCGCCAACGCCGCTCGAGGGTCGGCAGCACCCCAGGGAAATGCGTCGCCGCCGTGTCCTGCGGCGGGCCGGTATCGACTCCGCTTGCATCGCTGCCGTATAAAACGAGGTTGCGAAAAAACTCCGGCAGCTGCTCCCACGGCTGCGTCGCGTCCACTGCACATTGCTGTGCGAGCGCCAAAAGACGCGCATGGCTCTGACGGTTGCGCGCGTCCCATCCGCTAATCGCACCGGCGCCCAGCGTTAATTGCGGATGAGCAATTACTCGCTGCGGATCGAAGAACTCCACCTTGCCCAGACCGGTGCAAGACGGGCAGGCTCCGAAGGGATTGTTAAAGGAAAACAGTCGCGGCTCCAGAGAGGGCGCTGCGTAACCACAGCGCGGACACGCGTAGCGGCTCGAAAAGGAATGCTCCTCGCCGCGATCGGCGTCAAGCAGATGCACCTTGCCGTCGGCAAGTCGCAGCGCGATCTCAATCGACTCGGCCAGGCGGGTTCGTGACGAGGGACGAATCCGCAGGCGGTCGACGACGACATCGATGCTGTGGATTTGGCCGCGGCCCAAACTGGGCAGATGATCGGCCTCCACGATGGCGCCATCAACGCGAAAGCGCACAAATCCGCGCGTGCGCAAATCATCCAGCAATTCCGAATAATGACCTTTGCGGCTCTCGATGATCGGCGCGAGCACCATCAAGGAAGTGCCTTCCGGCATCGCCATCGCGTGGTCGACCATCTGCGTTACGCTGTGTGCGCTTAGGGGCAGCTCGGGATGATTCGGACAGTACGCTTGCCCGGCGCGTGCAAACAGCAGCCGCAGGTAGTCGTGGATCTCCGTGATCGTCCCCACGGTCGAGCGCGGGTTGGCGCTTGCGCTTCGTTGCTGGATCGCGATCGCGGGACAAAGGCCTTCAATTTGGTCGACGTCCGGCTTTTCCATGATCTGCAGAAACTGCCGCGCGTACGACGAAAGCGACTCCACATACCGGCGCTGTCCCTCGGCGTAGAGCGTGTCAAAGGCCAGCGAGCTTTTGCCGGAGCCCGAAAGGCCCGTGATCACAATTAACTGGTTGCGCGGCAGATCGACATCGACATTGCGAAGGTTGTGCGTGCGTGCCCCGCGCACGCGAATCAGGTCCATCGAAACCGAACCGCCGAGGGCGGTCTCCGGCTGGCGCGGTCGCCGCCCGGACTACTCGTCCTGGCCGGAGCCGGCAGTCGTGCCCTTCTCGGGCAGCGGCGCAGTCTCGTAGCGCTCGGTGCGTCTTGCACCACGCCCCAACTCCACACCGAGTTGCTTGAGCTTGCGGTACAAATGCGTGCGCTCCAGGCCGGCGCGATCGGCAACGCGGGTCATGCTGTAGCTTTCCTTCGATAGCTGGTATTCGAAATACACGCGTTCGAACTGATCCCTGGCCTCCCGCAGCGGCTGATCCAGATTGATGGCGAGCCCCTGCGTGCCCGAGGAAACGCGCTCGCGTACCGGCGGCTCGCTGACCGAGGCGCGCGTGCGAGGCACGGGTTGTTCTTCCGAGGCGCTGGACGCTGCCGGCGCGATGCGAGGGCCGCGCAAGCGCTGCGCCTGATCCAGCCCGCTGCGCACGGCCCCGAGCAAGCGTGAAAGAGTGATCGGTTTTTCGAGGAAATCCAGCGCACCCAGGCGCGTAGCCTCGCCAGCGGTCTCGAGCGTCGCGTGCCCGGACATCATGATCACCGGCACGGTTAGCGGCCCCGTGGCGACCCACTCCTTGAGCAAGGTCACTCCGTCGGTGTCGGGCATCCAGATATCGAGCAATATCAGATCCGGCGCCGACTGCCGCCGCAAGTCGCGCGCGGAAGCGGCACTGTCGGCGGTCGTCACAACGTGCCCTTCGTCGGAAAGAATTTCCGACAACAATTCACGAATTCCGATTTCGTCGTCTACAACAAGTATGTTTGCCATGGATACTTCGTACGCGTCAAAGAGCCTCGGCCACCGGGGTCAGGGCCCGCGCCAGACGATGCAAGACGATGGTCACGGTCGCACCGGAGGCGCCTTCGCGGTTGATGATCTCGATCTTCCCGTCGTGTTCGTCGATGATCTTTTTCACCAGAGCCAACCCCAATCCCGTGCC
>DASPWJ010000027.1:0-43162 GCA_035621895.1 Burkholderiaceae bacterium
GTGACGACCTTGCCGCAAGCGTAGTATCGCGCTGCACGGGGCAGCGCCGCCCACCGCACCGGCTGCCCGTGGGAGTCAACAATCAAAATGCGGGGTGGGTACTCAGTTCCGCGCATAAGCGCATATTGCCACTTCGGAACAAGTTTTGCATGGCCAAGGCTGCCGCGCAACGGAAGCAAACGCTTGCATCGCCAGGGCACGCCCGCATCCGCGTCGAGCGCGGGCTCGATCGCGAAATCGAGCTCAAGCTCAAGTTGCGTGCGCAGGATGTGGCGGCATTGCGCGCCCGCCTGGACCGCTTGGCTGCGTCACGCAGCGAACACATCGACAGTCTTTACTTCGATACCCCGGATCATCGTTTGGCATCGGCTCAGGCGGCGCTACGACTGCGCAGTATCGGCAAGGGGCGCAGTCGGCGTTGGGTTCAGACTGTAAAGACGCAGTTAACCGAGGCCGCGCTTTGCGTGCGGGGCGAATGGGAGCGCCCGGCGCCAGGGGGGCGAATCGACTGGCAGTCATTGGCCCAGTCTCCACTTATGCAAGTACTGGGCGGCGACACAGCGCACGGCGGCGCACAGACGAGCGACACGCTCGCACAACTGCGCCCGGTCTTTCAAACGGTGTTTGATCGCACGGCATGGGATCTGGTGCTCGACGGCGCGCACCTTGAGGCGGTAATTGATTTGGGGGAGATTCGGGCGGAGGATCGCGTCGAAGCGATTTGTGAGGCCGAATTGGAGTTGCTTGCCGGGCCGCAGCAAGCATTGGTGGATATGGCGCTGCAACTGGCGGGTGCCATCGGACGGCATCGCGCAGACTTATGCCTGCTGCCCTACGGAATGTCCAAAGCGGCGCGCGGCTATCGCTTGGCGCTGGGGCGAGGACCGGTGCCGTTTGCGGCGAACTTTGCGACCGCGCACCGGTTCTTTACGCCGCAACAGCGAGTCGCCGAGGCAGCGCGCCGCCTCGTTGACATTGGGATGACCACCGTGCTGGCCAATGCTGCCGACTTTTCTCCCGCGGCCGATTCGGAGCTGGTCCACCAGGCTCGCGTCGCCATGCGTCGCATGCGTACCGGGCTGGACGTGCTGGGTAGCGGCGCCGAGCTGCCCGCCGAGCTGCTGCACGGGCTGCGGATCTGGGCAAGGCGCTTTGGCGTGGTGCGTGATTGGGACGTGCTTTGCGGCGATCACCTGCCACCGTTGGTGTCGGCCGCATCGGGCAGCGACGTGGCCGTCTGGAAGCGCCTCTTTGCAACTGCAATCCGACGACGCGACGCAGCTCGACAGGCGCTTTGGCACCAGCTGCAAACGGCCGCATTTGCCGAGTTTGCCTTGCGAGCGCTGCGATGGACCGGTTCGGATCCGGCGAAACCGGGCAAACGTTTAGAGTCGTTTGCACGAAAGGTCCTGCGCTCGCGGCAGCGCCGTTTGGTTGCGGCGGCAAGATCCTTTTCGGAACTGCCATTAAAGCGCCAGCACAAGGCGCGCATTCAGGCAAAGGGCCTGCGCTATGGCATCGAGATGCTGCAATCGAGTTTGCCGAAAAAGACCCGCCGCGTGGGGCTGCCGGCTCTGGCGCGGTTTCAAGATGCCGCAGGCGTCGCACGCGATGCGCTCTTTGTACAGGCCCTTGTGGAGCGTCTGACGCGGTCGGCAGCGGTTCGGCGACAAGTTGGCGATTGGGCCAAGGCTCAGCATGCCGCGGCAATTGTCAAAGCGCAACGGCTGGCCGCCGATCTTAAGGACCTTTTCTGATCTGCCGTAATACGGCGCGCTCTAGCCCGAAGGGTCGTTTCCGCGGGCGGCGGCCACGTACTCCGGAGCTCCGTTGGCGCGCTGGGTATTGCTAGTGTCGCTAAACGGGTTTTGTGCGGGCCGAACGGCGTTGCCCTGGCCAAACCCGATACCTGCCTGGGCGGCCCGCTCGAGCTGCTCGGGGGTCTGCAGCCCAGCAACAATGAGCCACTGCTCCGAAATGCCCACAACGCGCGCTTCCAGGGCGAGGTTTTGCCAAGCCTCGCCGAGGTTCGACGACGGTGCGAGAATTTTCGCAAAGTCCGGCTGCACTAGCGCGAAGGCACTTAAATCCATTGCGAGGCGAGGTGCGGTCACTCGTAGCCCAACCGGAATCTGTTGGGCTCGCAGGTAATCGATGAAGGCGCGTATGCGATAGTGCGAGCGCACGAGTTCAACCGACCCACGCAAAATTACCGATAGCCGGTGGGCTACCAAGGCGTGCGCACGCAACTGGGTGTCGATGCGCTCGTCGTATTTTTGCACCGTCCCGAAGGACAGCGTTACTGCCATCTGCTTGGATTCCTCGCGCGCCAACATGCCCAGCGCGCGGCGCAGTCCAAAGAGTTGAATGCGCGACCATTGCACCGGAGTAGGCTCGAAGCCGTCCGTCCAAAGGTATAGCTCGTCGAACCAGCGCTCGCGCGCCTGCAGCGATCGAGTGGGCCAGATCGTTGCGCATACCGCGCCATTGGGCGCTCCTTCGACTTTGCCGATGACGGAGGACGCGGGCCAGCGGTGCGCGGGGGGCAATGGCATAGATCGGGGGCACAAAAAAAGCGAGCGCTCAGGGTGCGGCGGAAGTTTGTGCGGATGCGCGGCCAGAAGCGCCCAATGGCCTTAGCGCGACGATACCCATTCTGGATTGCGCTGTCGTCGCTTAAATCGAGAGATAGCCACGGACTAATGTGCCAACTTGGCATTGGGCGAGGAATGCGGCAGAATTTGATGGATGCTGCACTGCAGAAAATATGCAAGTCACTACTCATAGCGTTCACACGGCGCTGGTGCCGCGATCGGTGGCCATTGTTGGCGCGACCGAGCGGGTCGGAGCGCTTGGGCGCGACGTGTTTCGCAACGTGCTCGCGGGCGGCTTCCAAGGCGAAGTCTTCGCGGTCAACCCCAAGCACAACCAGATCGGCGAGCACCGCTGCTACGCGCGCTTGACGGATCTGCCGACGCCTCCCGATCTGGTCGTGGTCGTCACGCCCGCGGCGGCTGTACCGCAGGTTGTGAAGGAGGCCGCTGAGCGCGGAGTCGCGGGAGTTCTTGTTTTATCGGCCGGGTTTGCCGAGGTTGGGCCAGCTGGCGTTGCCTTGCAGGAAGAGGCGCTTGCGCGTGCAGGTGAGGCAGGTGTGCGGATCATCGGTCCGAACTGCTTGGGCCTGATGCGCCCCTCGATTGGTTTGAACGCGACCTTTGCTCGTACGGCGGCACGTGCCGGCAACATCGGCCTAGTTTCGCAATCGGGCGCAGTTGCGGCCGCGTTACTCGACTATGCGTGGTCCGCGGGCTTTGGATTTTCGTCGGTGATCACGACCGGCGACGGCTCCGATGTCGAATTTGGCGATCTGCTGGATTTTCTCGCCTTGGACGCCCAAACGCGCAGCATTGTCTTGTATGTGGAAGGCGTGCACCGTCCACGGCAGTTTTTGTCGAGCTTGCGGGCCGCCGCCAGCATCAAGCCGGTCATCGTGCTAAAGGCCGGGCGGCACGCCAGCGGCTCGAAAGCGGCCTTTAGTCACACAGGTGCGTTGGCGGGCGATGACGCGGTCTTTGATACTGCATTGCGACGCACAGGTGCAATTCGCATTTCGCGCTATGCACAGCTATTTTCCGCCTCCGAAGCCTTGCTCAGCGGTCGACTGCCGCGCGGCTCCCGGCTGGCAATCCTCACCAACGGCGGTGGTCCTGGGGTGCTCGCGGCCGATGCGGCATCGGACGTGGGCGTGACGCTTGCGCTATTAGGCGGGCAGACCAAGCAAAGTCTCGATGCGGTGCTGCCCGCAACCTGGTCCAAAGCCAATCCGATCGACATCGTCGGCGACGCCGATTGCGCGCGCTTTTCGCGAGCCTTCGAACTCGTGCTTGCCGATGAGGCAAATGACGGTGTACTGGTTCTTTTTTGTCCGACGATCCGACTCGGAGCCGCCGAGATCGCACGGGCATTGATCCCACTGGCAGCGGCCAGCAGCAAGCCGGTCGTATCGGCTTGGCTGGGGGAAGCCGACGCCGCCCAAGGGCGATCGATATTAAAGCAGGCAGGCTATGCGGCTATGCGTAGCCCCGAGCAAGGGGTGGAGGCGTTTGCCTTTCTCGCGCAATGCGTGCGCCACCGCCAATTGCGGCTGCAGCTGCCGCCACCCATTAGCGGCGAACCAGAGGGCGCGAGCCCACTGGAAATCAACGCCGCCCGGGCCGTTCTTGCCCAGGCGCAGCAGCAAGGCCGAACCGTGCTGGCCGAGGACGAAGCCAAATCGCTGTTATCGGCCTGCGGCATCGAAGTTGTGCAAGGACGGCTTGCCAGCAGTGCGGCCGAAGCCAAGTCGCTGGCCGAGCAGATTGGCTACCCCGTCGTATTGAAGGTGCGGGCCGAGGGCATCACCCACAAAAGCGATGTCGGTGGCGTTTTGCTAGGACTCAAGTCGCCCGAAGAAGTCGGCCTGGGCTTCGAACTGATTCGCGAGCGCGTACTCAAGCGCGCCACCGAGGCGCAATTTCGCGGGGTCTTGGTGCAAAGAATGGTTAGCCGGCCTTCCGGCCGGGAATTAATTGTCGGTATCTCTCGCGACCCTGCCTTCGGGCCGGTGATCAGCTTTGGCATGGGCGGCATTGCGGTGGAAGTGGTGCGCGACTCGGCCCTTGCGCTGCCGCCACTGAATCGCATGCTGGCCGGTGACCTTATCGACAGAACGCGCGTCTCGAGCATGCTCAAAGCTTTTCGGGGCATGCCCAGCGTCGACATGGATAGTCTGATCGACACGCTACTGCGAGTTTCCGAGTTGGCATGCGAGTTTCCGTGCCTGGCCGAACTCGACATTAACCCCTTGTTGGCCGATGAAAACGGGGTCATCGCGCTCGATGCCCGCGTGCGTATTGACGCAGGTCCCTTGGTTCCAGACCCTGTCTACTCGCATCTGGCCATCCATCCGTACCCCAAAGCGCTCGAGGCGCAGCTGCATCTGGGCGATGGCACTTTGGTGCTGTTGCGGCCGGTTCGGCCGGAAGACGCGGAAGCACAGCGGCGCTTTGTTGCACGCTTGTCCGATCTGACGCTGTATCGGCGCTTTCATGCGCCGGTGCGCGAATTAACGCTCGACCGCCTGGTGCGCTTTACGCAGATCGACTACGACCGGGAGATGGCCTTCGTTGCGATTGACGCTTCGGGGGAACAAGAAGAGATACGCGGATTTGCTCAGTACAACCGGGTAGTGGGCAGCGACCAGGCGGAATTCGGAATTGCGGTTGAAGATAGCTGGCAGGGGCGCGGGCTCGGTTTTGCGATGATGGCGGCGCTTGAATCATGCGCGCGGGAACGGCAAATCGCGGAACTGTTCGGCTACGTGCTGGCCGATAACGAGTCGATGCGCGGAATGATGGTCGCGCGCGGCTACCGCGCACAGCGCCAGGCTGGCGAAACCGGAGTAATTCGTTTTCATCTGCCACTGGCCGAGCAAGCGCGAGCCGATAGCCAATCGATCCCGGCAACGGTCTCGTAAGGGCGGTGAGCCTTCGGGGCGAAACGTCGAGCGCGCGTTCGACCCCGGGGATAAAAACGCGCAAGTTACGCCACAAGCGCCGCTTGCCGCAGCGGACGCTCCCCCACTCTTGCGCCAAGCAAAATGCGCAGGTCGGTACGGTGACGGTCAAAAAGTCCCGTCTGGCAGCGTACCCAACTTAAGCTTGCGATGCGAAATCTTACGTTCGCCCTTGGGCCAATGTGGAGGGCGGCCGCGGTGTTGCGCCAGCCGCGGGTCGGTCGAAGATCAGGCAGGTTGTCGTCGCATGAGCGTATAGCTTTCCGTCAGGGCCTACCAGGCGGCCCTCGGCGGTGGCTACTTGTCGGCCCGCGTGCAGCAGCTTGCCCTCGGCGCGCACTAGCGGTACGGCCTCGGTGAGCGCACGCACGATGTTTAGCTTCAGTTCCAAGGTCGTGTATCCCTTGCCGACCGGCAAGGTCGAGTGCACGGCACAGCCCACGGCGGAATCAAGCAGCGTAGCGAACCAACCGCCGTGCACGGTCCCCAGCGGGTTGTAGTGGCGAAATTTGGGTCGCCCCTGAAAAAGCGCAAATCCCGGTTCGATGCGAATCGGCACAAAGTCCATCGTCTCGCCGATCGGAGGAGGGGGCAGCTCACCAGCAAACATTGATTCGAACATCTGCAATCCGGTGCGCCCGTCGAGTTGGCTCGGGACCACGAAGCCGCTGCGCGAGGCAAGCCGCGCGCGCACAGCGTCCTCCTCCGCCTGCCAGCGGGCAACCGTTTCTTCGAAATTCATTGCTGGGCTCCTGCTTGCATATGCAACTATTGTAGGTACAATAGTTCAGCATGAACGAGTCTGTCAAGCCACGGGGCTGCACCAATTTGAAACTGCGTCAGTTAAGTCGCGTGGTGACCCGCCACTACGACGCGTACATGACACCGAGCGGATTAAAAAACACGCAGTACGCGCTTCTCTCCCAGGTGCTGGCGCTTGGCCCGATTCGCCCTTGCGATCTGGCGCGGCATCTGCGGATGGACACCTCGACGCTGTCGCGCAATCTGCAGCCACTGATCGCGCAAGGCTGGGTGCGGCTAGGGCCAGGCGATGACGCGCGCTCGCGCCTGGTAGAGGCAACCGACGCGGGACGCGCAAAGCGCGCGCAAGCCCAGCAGAGCTGGAAACAGGCACAACTTGCCATCAATGCGCGGCTAGGCGCAAAGCGGGTGGCCGAATTGCACGCACTGATCGACGATTGCGTTAAACGCCTCGGGGATACGGAAAGCGGTTTTGCGGAACACGATTGACACTTCGGTAGATTTGCGCGCGCCGGCAGTTTCGACGACGTGGAGGCTCGCCGATGAAGGTCAATTACCTGGAAGACCTCGAGGTTGGATAGACCTTTAGCGGCTCAAGTCGAGTTCGGATCGAGAAGGAACGTATCAAGAGCCTTGCGGCGCGAATAAGCGCCGCAACCCGCAATGAGCCGATGAAATCTTTTTGTAGGCGAAAACTGCGGGATCGTGGTGGCTTAGTGAACAATTGCTCTGTTACAGTGCGCGGTTTCGTAGTGCTAGCGCTGATGCTTTTTGTGGCAGCCGGCGTCGCGCGATCCCAAGAGCTTTCGCCCCGCAAAACCTCGGTAGGCTACCGCACGGTGTTTATCGGTGGTCGAATCGTAGCCCTTTGGTACCCGACCACGGCACCGGCCCCGCGGTTCGCGCACGGACCGAATTTTCTGGTGTGCTGGCACACGATGCGCCTGCGACAAGAGCCTGTGGCGCCGCCGTACCGCTGGTCGTCTTCTCTCACGGAGATTTGGGATGCGCTTTGCAGTCGGTGACGTTGACCGAAGAGCTGGCGCGCAATGGTTACGTCGTTGCTGCTCCCGACCATGCGGACGCCACACTGTGCCACACCATTACACCGGTGCCGGGTTCTGCGAACACCGTGCAGCCGTCGCAGCCAGGCATACTCGCTCCGGAGGCGTGAAGTGATAATTCGCGTCGCGACCGGCAAGAAGACATCGAGGCAATTCTGGACGCATTGCTTGCCGATGCCGAGTTCCCTAGCGTCATCGACCCACAGCGCGTCGGTCTAGCGGGACACTCGCTCGGCGGTTACACCGTTATTGGAATCTCCGGTGGGTGGCCGAGCTGGCGAGACGCGCGCGTGCGCGCCGTTCTCGCTCTGTCGCCCTATGTCATGCCATTCCAAGTGAAGCAAACTCTCCGTGACATACAGATTCCCGTCATGTTCATGTATCAGGGAGGGACTCTGGACGTGGGCATCACTGCCTTTCTTCAGGGAACCAAAGGGGCTTACGCGGCCGCGCACTCGCCTGCATATTTCGTTGTGCTGCAAGGAGCGGGGCATTTTGCTTGGGTCAACTGCGGCGAGGAACACCGCGCAATCATGTCTTCAGCGAGTAACCAACGCGAGGCTCTGCGCCGACTCCGGAATCGCGTTTTTCAACCGCCACTTAAAGGAGCTGCCGGAGTCCAAACTTGATCAGAAGGATCCGGCACTTGCTCAATACTCCTGGAAGTAGTCTGGCTGGCGGCTGCATGTCACGCAGCTTGGTACACCATTTAGCATGCCGAAAATAAGGGAATCGTCAATGCGAACTACCGCCCACTAACGCACGTGTCGCAGGTAGGGGCAATCGTCCAGCAGGCGCAAAGGGGTGGCTCTTTGGACGACCGCCTGTGTCGATTGATGGGCGTAGTGCACGGGTGTACAAGCGCCGACCGCCATGATCGCTTTTGAATTTGCAACAAACTGGTCGTGAAAAAAGCAAACCAGATCTTCCGATGGTCGTTTTGAGACCGGAAGCGGTGGGCGCAGCATGACGCTCCAAAGTCGCTGGCGGTAACGGTAAGCGAGGCGCTTGCAACCCATTGCGGACGCCAGAGCGATAATGTTGCTCGTGACTTTGCCACGAGTACCGAGGAATGTGCGAACGCGCGCGTTGGCAACGAAGTTCTTATTGCGCCTTCGTCGTTGGGAGCTATCGTGTTCCGGAGCCGGGAAGGCCGCGATTTTGTGTCGGCACGCATGTCGTCTGGAACGTTTGCTCCGGTCCCAGGAACAAAAAGCCGCGCAACGGTCCAAGGTACAGGGGCCGCTGCGCGACCGGGCCAGATCGCCGCAGCCGTGTTCCGCCCGTTATGGCGTCCAGGAGGAGTGATCCATGCCCATGGCCGATTTGCCCGCAACCCCTGAGGCCTCGTCACTGCGCCGCGTCGTTGTCGCAAGCTTGGTAGGCACCTCGCTCGAGTGGTACGACTTTTTCATCTACGGCACTGCCGCTGCGCTGGTCTTCAACCAACTGTTCTTCCCGCGTTTCGAGCCACTGGTCGGAACGCTGCTCGCCTTTACAACGTACGCTGTCGGATTTGTCTCACGGCCGCTGGGCGGAATTATCTTCGGGCACTATGGCGACCGGCTGGGACGCAAAAATGTCCTTGTGGTCACGCTGCTGCTGATGGGTATCGCAACCTTCGTGATCGGGCTGCTTCCGACGTATTCGACACTCGGGCTCTGGGCGCCCATCTTGCTCGTCGTGCTGCGCTTCCTCCAGGGGCTCGGGCTGGGCGGCGAATGGGGCGGGGCCGTGCTGATGACACTCGAGTCGGGCAAGCGAGAGCGTCGCGGCGTGAACGCCAGTTGGCCGCAGGTCGGCGTGCCAATTGGGCTGCTCCTGGCAAATGGCGTTTTGTCGCTGACGAACGCCGTTATGTCGGAGGCCGACTTCAAGTCCTGGGGCTGGCGGGTGCCATTTTTGCTGAGCATCGTGCTTGTGTTCTTCGGGATCTGGATCCGGACGACAATCGCGGAGAGCCCGCTGTTTCGCGAGCTCGCGTTACGGCGCACCGGGGTGCGCGCACCGGCGCTGGAAGTCTTGCTGCAGTATCCCAAGCGCGTGTTGTTGGCCATCGGCGCGCGCGTGGGTGTCGACGTCGCCTTCTACACTTTTGTCCTTTTCATCGCCACCTACATAGCGACGTTCCTGAAGCTGCCTCGCAGCTACGCGCTTAATGCGGTGCTGATCGCGGCGGCCTGCCAAGTGGGGGCGATTCCATGCTTTGGCGTGTTGTCGGACCGGTACGGGCGCCGGCCAATCTACTTGCTCGGTGCCGTCGGCGCAGCGCTCTGGGTCTTTGTCTTTTTCGCGCTGGTCGATACGGGCAGCTTCGCACTGATCGTAGTAGCGACGGTGATCGCGCTGCTCCTACATGCCGCGATGTACGGCCCGCAAGCTTCTTTCATCGCCGAGATGTTCCCCACCCGGGTACGCTACAGCGGCGCGTCAATGGGCTACCAGCTTGCGGGCATTGTCGGCGGCGCGCTCGCTCCGATCATCTCGGTCGCGCTGCTCGGCCGCTACGGTTCTTCGCTCGCGGTATCGCTTTACGTGCTGGCCATGCTCGCGGTCACTACGCTGTGCGTGTTTGCCGCGCCGGAGACCTCGCGCATTGACCTGCACGCGGACCCCATTGAAGCGGGCGGGCGTTCAGCGCCAAGTTCGTGATGCGCGTCAAAGCCGGCGCATGGCGAATCGCGCCGCTCGGCGATCGCGCAATGATCATTGAGTTTGGCCATCGTGTCGATGCCGAAATCAACGCGCGCGTCCGCGCGGCTGCACAAGCCATTTTGCTCGCCCGCTTGCCGAGCGTGACCGACGTAGTGCCCGCGTTCACGACGCTTGGCCTGCACTATCGGCCCGAGTCGTTCGACGGCGCTTCGCCCTACGAAGCCTTGAGGCAGCAGGTCGAAGCACTTCTGGCCCGCGGTATCGCCGCACACAAAACTGCGGCGCGCATCGTCGAGATACCCGTCAGCTATGGCGGCGAAATGGGGCCCGACCTCGAGGGTGTCGCCGCCGCGTGCAAGCTCACCGCAGACGAGGTGATCGCGCGGCACGCGGCCTCGGTCCACGTCGTGTGCATGCTGGGCTTTGCCCCGGGATTTCCCTATCTTGCGGGACTCGACCCACGGCTCGCCGTGCCGCGGCGCGCGACGCCGCGCAGCGCGGTGCCGGCGGGCAGCGTGGCGATTGCGCGCGATCAATGCGCCATCTACCCGCTGGAAACGCCGGGTGGCTGGAACCTGATCGGGCGCACGCCGTTGCGCTTATTTGATCCGACGGCGCAGCCGCCGTGCCTACTGGCGCCCGGGGACGAGGTGCGCTTTGTGCCGATTTCGGCCGCCGAATATCAAGCCCTGGAGGCTCACGAATGACGATCGAGGTCATTAAGCCCGGCGCGCTCACAACTCTGCAGGATCTTGGCCGAAGGGGGTTTCAGCACTTGGGGGTGCCGGTAGGTGGCGTCATGGACGAGCGCTCACATCGTGTTGCCAACCTGCTTGTTGGCAATTCCGAGCACGAAGCAACTCTGGAAATCACGCTGCTGGGCCCGAGTCTTAGGTTCCAGCAGGCTACGTTGATCGCGATCGCGGGCGCCGATCTGTCAGCGTGCATTGGCGAACACGCGGTGCCGCTGGAGGCGCCCGTGCTGGTGCGCGCGGGCAGCCAGCTTAATTTCGGGCGTCGAGTCTTTGGTGTGCGCACGTATCTTGCCGTTCACGGCGGTTTCGCGGTCCCGGCAGTTATGCAGAGCAAGTCGACCTACGTGCGAGGAAAGTTCGGCGGCTTTCAGGGCCGCGCGTTGCAAAAGGGCGATGCGCTCGAGCTTATGCCGGCCGACGCAGAGCGCGTTTATCCCCGGCTTGCAACCAAGTTGCGCGCGAGCCCGCTGCCCTTTTCTTCGCTCGAGGACCGACCCCGACTGCCAGGGGCGCTGTCCGAGGCTTCGGCGACGGCGCTGCGGGCGATCGTGGGCCAGCAATGGCAGGCGTTTTCCGCGGACGCGCAGCGACAGTTTCAGCAAGCCGAGTTTCGCCTGAGCCCGCATTCGGATCGCATGGGATTTCGGCTGGAGGGACCCAGGCTTGCGCTGCGCGAGCCGCTCGAGATGATTTCCGAAGCAGTCGCATTTGGCACGGTTCAAGTACCTCCGGACGGCAATCCGATCGTACTGATGGCCGATCGGCAGACCACCGGCGGCTATCCGAAGATCGCGAGCGTGGCTAGCGTCGATCTGCCGGTGCTCGCGCAACGAATGGCTCCTCAGAGCGCGCGCTTCGCGCTAATTTCGCTCGAGCAGGCGCAGCAACTGTATCTCGCGTACGAGCGCACGATGGCAAACTTTGCAGCGCAAGTGCAACAGCTTCGACGGAGTTGACGATGGCGCGGATCGACCTGAATTGCGATATGGGCGAAAGCTTCGGGGCTTGGCAGACGGGCAGCGACCTTGAGATTCTCGACTATGTCACGTCGGCGAACATCGCGTGTGGATTTCATGCCGGCGATCCCGCGACCATGCACAAAACGGTCGAGGCCGCGCTTGCCAAGGGTGTGGCCGTCGGCGCGCATCCGGGGTTACCTGACCTGCAAGGCTTCGGGCGTCGCACAATGGCGCTCGCGCCGGCCGAAGCGTATGACATCGTCGTCTACCAAGTAGGTGCCCTCGCCGGCTTCGCGCAGGCTTTGGGCGCAAAGCTCTCGCACGTCAAGGCGCACGGCGCGCTCTACAACATGGCGGCGAAGGACTTTGACCTCTCGCAAGCCATTGCCAGGGCGGTGCGTGACGTCGACCGCGAGCTGGTGCTGTTCGGTCTTGCCGGCAGCGAAACGATACGGGCCGCCGAAAGCATTGGCCTGCGTGCCGCGGCCGAAGTTTTTGCGGACCGCACTTACCAGGACGACGGATCGCTTACGCCGCGAAACTGCCCTGATGCTTTGATCCAGGACGTGGAGGCCGCGGTAAGCCAAGCGAAGCGCTTGGTGATCGAAGGCCAGGTGCGGTCGATCAAGGGCAAGGACGTGCGCGTGCGCGCCGACACGCTCTGCATCCATGGCGACCAGCCTGGCGCACTGGGGTTCGTAAAGCGTATTCGAGCCGAACTCGAGCGCGATGGCGTCGCGATCGCGGCGTTACGCGATGCGCACTCCTAAACGACCCGCCATTGTCAGGCGGCAGCGCCGCAGGCAACGTGCGGCAAACGCTTAAGGCCAATGCGCGGCCAAACCCAAACCGTATGGATGCACGGAGGGTCGGCGCGGCGCCTTGTTGTCGCTTGAAAGTGCCAACCGCGACTTGCTTTCGCAAAAGGACTACCCCTGAGGCTGGCGGTGGGCAACTGGCGGCCGATCGGAATGAAACGTCATGCCCTTTGCCGAGCGAGAAGGACGTCAATGGCGATGAGAATCTGCCACAAGGTGGTGGGCTTCGCGCGCTTGCTCGCTTCTCGGTACGGTAGCCGGCCGTCTTTGGTCGCCGGCCCTCACCGTGGCCGCATAGCAGAAGCACGGGTATTTGCGATCCGGGCGCTTTCGTCCCTCCAGAGGCGACGAAAAATAGGCAGAACCGTATTTTTCAGCCGACGGTTGCAGGTTCCTTCAGAGGTGCCAAGATAGTCACGAAAGGCGCGTTATTGAAAGAACCGATAATACTCAGCGATATCTTTCATTGGCGCGATTAGCATCTGCTGGGTCACGATGCGGTTGGTCGGAATCGTCATTGCGACTGTCCCTTCGGTTATTGCATTGAAACGCCAGCGTCACGAAAACGAGGAGAAATCCATGCCTGAAGCAAAGTGCCCGTTGCATCAAACTGCCGGTAGCGGCACCGCAAACCGGGACTGGTGGCCCAACCAGTTAAAACTCGACATCCTGCATCAGCACACGTCCAAGCCCAACCCGATGGGCGAGGGTTTCGACTATGCCAAGGAGTTCAAGAGCCTGGACCTGAAGGCCGTGAAGAAAGATCTCGAGGCGGTGATGACTAAGTCGCAGCCGTGGTGGCCGGCGGACTTCGGTCACTATGGTGGCTTGATGGTCCGCATGGCCTGGCACAGCGCCGGCACCTACCGCACGGGGGACGGACGCGGTGGCGCCGGCAACGGCAGCCAGCGCTTTGCACCCCTAAATAGCTGGCCCGACAACGCCAACCTCGACAAGGCACGTCGGCTCCTGTGGCCGGTCAAGCAAAAGTACGGCCGCAAGATCTCCTGGGCTGACCTCATGATCCTCGCGGGCAACGTCGCGCTGGAGTCGATGGGCTTCAAGACGTTTGGTTTTGGCGGCGGCCGCGAGGATGTCTGGGAACCTGAGAAAGACATCTATTGGGGTAGCGAAACGAAATGGTTGGACGACAAACGCTACTCCGGTAACCGCGACCTCGAAGATCCGCTTGCAGCCGTGCAGATGGGCCTGATCTACGTGAACCCAGAAGGTCCGAACGGCAATCCCGATCCGGTCGCGGCAGCCAGGGACATCCGCGAGACCTTCGCGCGTATGGCGATGAACGACGAAGAGACCGTGGCGCTCATCGCCGGCGGCCACAGCTTCGGCAAGACCCATGGCGCGGGCCCGGCCTCGCACGTGGGTCCCGAGCCGGAGGCTGCCAGCATCGAGGAACAGGGCTTGGGCTGGATGAGCAGCTACGGCAGCGGCAAAGCTGCTGACGCCATCACGAGCGGCCTGGAAGTGACCTGGACCACCACACCGACGAAGTGGAGCAACAACTTTTTCGAGAACCTATTCAAGTACGAATGGGAGCTGACGAAAAGCCCGGCGGGCGCGCATCAGTGGGTGGCCAAGGGCACAGCCACGATCATTCCCGACGCGTTCGACCCGTCGAAGAAGCATGTGCCGACCATGCTAACGACGGACCTGTCGCTGCGTTTCGATCCGGCCTACGAAAAAATCTCGCGCCGCTTCCTTGCACATCCTGAGCAGTTTGCCGACGCCTTTGCCCGCGCATGGTTCAAGCTGACGCACCGGGACATGGGGCCTCGCGCGCGCTATCTTGGGCCTGAGGTGCCGGCCGAAGACTTGATCTGGCAAGACCCCATCCCCGCGGTCAACCACAAGCTGATCGACGAGAAGGACGTTGCCGATCTGAAAGCGAAGATCCTGGCGTCGGGTCTGAGCGTGTCGCAGTTGGTCTCGACGGCCTGGGCGTCGGCCTCAACCTTTCGCGGTTCCGACAAGCGTGGCGGCGCCAACGGCGCCCGCATCCGCCTGGCGCCGCAGAAGGACTGGGAAGTGAACCAGCCGGCCCAGTTGCGCCAGGTCCTCGAAACGCTCGAAGGCATCCAGCGGGCGTTCAACAGCACCGCATCGGGCGGCAAGAAGGTTTCGCTGGCCGACTTGATCGTGCTGGGCGGCTGCGCCGCTGTCGAGCAGGCCGCGAAGAATGCCGGCCACGTGGTGAAGGTGCCCTTCACGCCGGGCCGCATGGACGCGTCCGCGCAGCAGACCGATGTGGAGTCGTTTGCGGTGCTCGAGCCCGTCGCCGACGGTTTCCGCAACTACCTCAAGGGCAAATACAGTGTCTTGGCCGAGGAGCTGCTGGTCGACAAGGCGCAACTCTTGACGCTGACCGCTCCGCAGATGACGGTGCTCCTGGGCGGTATGCGCGTGCTGAATACGAACGTGGGCGGCACCCAGCACGGTGTCTTCACACAGCGTCCGGAGGCGTTGACCAACGACTTTTTCGTGAATTTGCTCGACATGTCCACGGTATGGAAGGCGGCTTCGAAGGATGCGGATGTTTTCGAGGGGCGCGACCGCGCCGCCGGCAAAGTCAAGTGGACAGGCACGAGAGTCGATCTTGTCTTCGGTTCGAACTCTCAGCTGCGCGCCGTCGCGGAAGTCTATGGCTGCGCCGACGCCAAGGAGAAGTTCGTCCACGATTTTGTCGCCGCCTGGACCAAGGTCATGAACCTTGATCGCTTCGACCTCGCGTGACCGCGGAGAAGCGGTCTTGCAGGTCTGCCGCTGATGCGCCTCGGTCGGGCTACGAGATGTTCGGGCCCGCCCGAGGCGCCGCCGGTGATGGCGTCGGCAATGCGCGCGCAACCAAAGGGGGCGACGGGAGAACCAGGTCAGTTATTAATCAAGACTCGCTGCCGGGTGGGCCACGGCCGCTCAGCGCGAGCGAAAACGCAAATGTCCGTTTTGCGCTCCGGCGCCTTTTTCGCGGCGCAACGCTCCTTTAACCGGGGTCGATAAGGTGCCAAAGTGCGCAAAAGCGCGTACCGTTGCTGTGCGGTCGCTTTCGATCACCCGCTGAAGCAAAAAAACGAGCCCAAAAATGGTCGATGCGCCGCACTAACCAATGCGCAGGCGAGCGTCCACCAGTGAAAAGCGGTCTTTGGCTACGGCTCTTCCGTAAGGTGTTCCGAGCCTTGCTCGCATGCTCGCTGTTGCTTGGATTGTCGTGGTCGACGTTAGCCGACACGCCGAAGCCTTTAACGGCCGTTCTCCTGGCCGCTCGCGACGAGCTACCCGATCCTAATTTCAAGGACTCGATCGTGCTTGTGCTAAACAACCTCGGTCCTGTTCCAGCCGGCGTCATCTTAAACAGACCGACAAGGATCAGTGTTTCGCTCCTTTTCCCCGATCTGGAACGGCTCGCGCAACTCCATGAGAAGCTTTACTTCGGCGGGCCGGTCGAAATTGGATCCGTGTGGTTCCTCTTTCGTGGCGATAAACCGACCGAACACGCGATCCGGGTCCTTGAGGGCGTCTACATCAGCGGGGACCAGGAATTGTTGCGCAGGTTGCTTAGCCGAGACAAACCCATGGACGGTCTACGAATCTTCGTCGGCCACTCGGCCTGGGGGCCGGGTCAGTTGGAGACCGAGATCGCACGCGGCGATTGGACCATTTCCACGGCCGAGAAAGATGCGATCTTCAGCCGCAAGTCCGAGCATCCCTGGCCCGAGGAGGAGACGCCAGATGCGGAGAGCCGCACTTGACGCGCTGGCCTGCGGCGCGCTTGCGATGCCGACTGCCGTAGCGGCGCGCTTTTGGTCCATTGATATCAAAGCGAGGTTGGTAGCCAGGGGCTGACTGCGTGTTACCGCCTTCCGAAAAAGTGAGGGCAAGGTGACACAAATCCTCGCAGACCTTTACAGGCCTGTCATACACCGGACTGACTGCCCGTCTGTTTTCTCGCTCCAACTCTGTTGGCCTCGGCGGGCCGTTGCGCTGGTCTTTACGCGACGCGATTTGTGCAATTCCCAAAACCCCCAAGGCGGCTCTGGCTTTTGAACGGGCTTTGAGCCTTTGCCCGTCGCCTGCTCCTGGCTCCCATCTTAGGGGCTTGACAAACGGCAAAATTAGTACGAACGTTCGCTTTTTTTTAATACCGCAGACCGTGCCCGAACCGCTTTCGCTTGCCACCGTCGCCTCCAGTCGAATTCCTGCGCGCGCGCGCAAGGGCGAGCTCACGCGCGCGGCAATCTTGGAGGCCGCGCTGGCGATCGCCCGCCGCGATGGCATGGAGGGATTAACGATTGGCTTACTGGCCGAGCGGCTGGGCATGAGCAAAAGCGGGGTCTTTGCGCATTTTGGTTCGCGCGAGGACCTGCAACTTGCCGTTCTCGAGGAGTACGCCGCGCGCTTTATCGAGCGCGTACTTAGGCCCGCGGTGCGCAATGTGCGTGGGTTGCCGCGGGTGCGTGCGATCGTTGATCGCTGGCTGGCCTTGTTGGCAGAGGAGATCGAGGCCGGCTGCATTCTGATCGGGGGTGCATCGGAGTACGACGACCGCCCCGGTCCGCTGCATGACGCGTTGGCGGCGATCATTACTTCATGGAAGGTCGAACTGGTGCGGGCGCTGGAGCAGGCCAAAGCTTGCGGACATCTGCGGGCGGAGGTGGACCTAGAACAAATGGTCTTTGAGATCTATGGTTTGATGCTGATGTTGCATCAGGATGCGCGACTGCTGCACGGCAAGGACAGCGTTCGGCGCGCTCGCTGGGGGCTGCAGCGGATCCTTGACGATGCGCGCGCCGATTCCCGGAACGCTTCGGGTCGGCGCAAAATCGTGCCGAGGCGAAAGCCCGGCAAGACAAACAAGGTCAACTGAAACGATCGGAGAAAGCTATGCCCATATACAAGGCGCCATTGCGGGACCAGCAATTCGTGATCCATGAAGTGCTTGGCGCGGTTGATGCATTGCGCACAATGCCGCGATACGCCGAACTGGACACCGATACGGTCAACCAAGTCCTTGAGGAGGCCGGCCGCTTTTGCGAGGAGGTGCTGTTGCCGCTAAACCGCACGGGCGATGAGCAGGGCTGCAGCTTCGATCCGCAAACGCACGCAGTGCGCGCCCCGGACGGGTTTGCCAAGGCCTTTGCGCAATTTCGGGAGGCCGGTTGGCAGGGCCTGACGGCCGAGCAGGAATACGGCGGACAGGCGCTGCCGCATATATTGCAGATTGGCTTTGACGAGATGCGTTGCGCAACCAACCAGGCCTGGACCATGTACTCGGGCCTCACGCAAGGGGCCTACGAATGCATCTCCCACAACGGCAGCGCCTCGCAAAAGGCGCTGTACCTGCCGAAACTGGCTTCAGGCGAGTGGACCGGAACAATGTGCTTGACTGAGGCGCATTGCGGCACCGATCTGGGCATGCTGCGCAGCAAAGCGCTTCCGCAGGCCGACGGCAGTTATCTACTTACCGGTGCGAAGATTTTCATCTCCGCAGGAGAGCACGACCTAGCCTCGAACATCGTGCATCTGGTGCTCGCACGTCTTCCGGATGCGCCAAGCGGAACCCGTGGCATTTCGCTGTTTGTTGTGCCCAAGTTTCTGCCCGAGGGCAGCGGCGCGGACGCGCGCGTGGGGCGCCGCAATGGCGTGTATTGCGGCGGCATCGAACACAAGATGGGGATCCATGGCAATTCGACCTGCCAGATGATCTTTGAAGATGCCGTCGGCTGGTTGGTAGGTGAGCCTAACAAGGGGCTGAACGCGATGTTCATAATGATGAACAGCGCGCGGCTGGAAGTGGGCGTGCAAGGCCTGGGTCAAAACGAAATGGCCTACCAAAATGCGGTCGCCTACGCCAAGGACCGCATCCAGGGGCGATCGCTAAGTGGGCCAAAAGCCCCAGAGCGCGCTGCCGACCCGATCATTTTTCATCCCGATGTGCGGCGCATGCTGCTCACCGCGCGGGCCTACGCCGAGGGCGGGCGGGCCTTTGCCTATTGGATCGCACTGATGGCGGATTACCAGTTGCATCACCCCGAGGAAGAGCAGCGCAAGTTCGGCGCGGACATGATGGCCTTGATGACGCCGATCGTAAAAGCGTTTTTAACCGACAACGGCTTTTTGCGGGCATCGGAATGCCTGCAGGTTTTCGGTGGCCACGGGTATATCCGTGAAACGGGAATGGAGCAGTTGCTGCGCGATGCGCGCATCAACATGATCTATGAGGGTACCAATACCATTCAGTCGCTCGATCTGATCGGGCGCAAAGTGCTGATGGACAACGGCGCCAAACTGCGCAAATTCGGCGCGCTGTTGCAGCAGTTCATCGAGCAACAAGGCACTTCGGCGACGATGAATGAATTTGTGACCCCGCTCGCAGATCTGGGCGAGAAGGTCCAGAAACTCACCATGGAACTGGGGATGAAGGCAATGGGCAACCAGGACGAGGCGGGCGCGGCCGCCGTGGACTATTTGCGTGTGATCGGGCACCTGGTCTTCGCCTATTTCTGGGCGCGAATGGCGCAAGTTGCCCTGTCGCGCTGCGCAGCCGATGGAGATAAGGTCGATGACTTTTATCGTGGCAAGCTTGCGACCGCCCGCTTTTATTTTCAGCGGCTGCTGCCAGAGACGGCGTTTCATATTCGGGCCGCGCGCTCGGGAGCGGCGAATGTGACGGCGTTTCACAACGATTGGTTCTAGCACGACAACGCGAACGCTCAGGTGCTTGACCATTGGCTTGAAGCGCTCTTAGGGAAAGAAAATGAAAAATTTCGTGGTCAGAAAGGTCGCGGTACTCGGCGCCGGCGTAATGGGCGCGCAAATTGCGGCGCACTGCATCAACGCACGGGTACCGGTTACGCTCTTTGACTTGCCCGATGGAAAGTCGGGCGACAAAAGCGCAATCGCCCAACGAGGCATCGAGGGACTAAAAAAACTCAGCCCCGCGCCCCTGGGTCGCATCGACGAAGCTCGCTACATCGATGCGGCCAACTACGAGCAACACTTGGAGCGCTTACGCGAATGCGACCTGGTGATCGAGGCGATCGCCGAGCGCGTGGATTGGAAGCTCGATTTGTACGGCAAAGTGGGCCCCTACATCGGACCCGATGCCATCTTCGCATCCAATACGTCGGGGCTTTCGATCACGCAGCTCTCGGAGGGTCTGCCCGAAGCGCTGCGGGCGCGCTTTTGTGGCGTGCACTTTTTTAATCCTCCGCGCTACATGCATCTGGTCGAACTCATACCAACACCTGCTACGCGGCCTGCTGTGCTCGATGATCTGGAAGGGTTTTTGACCAGCACCCTTGGAAAGGGCGTGGTACGAGCCAAGGACACGCCCAACTTCATTGCCAACCGCCTCGGCGTCTTCGGCATGCTGGCCACCATCAAAGAAGCGGAAAAATACACCTTGCCCTACGATGTGGTTGACGACCTAACCGGCACGCGCTTGGGCCGAGCCAAAAGCGCGACTTTTCGCACCATGGATGTTGTCGGACTCGACACCCTGGCGCACGTCGTTAAGACCATGCAAGACAGCTTGGGACCCGAGCAGGATCCTTTTGCCGAGCACTTCGCCCTGCCGCCTGTGCTCAAGATGCTGGTGGATAAAGGCGCGCTCGGGCAAAAGTCCGGCGCGGGCTTTTATCGCAAGGAAGGGCGCGCGATCAAGGTGCTCGATTCGCGCAGCGGTGGCTACGTCGATAGCGGCGGCAAGGCCGACGAGCTGGTCACGCGCATTCTTAAAAAGCCAGCTGCCGAGCGACTTGCGCTGCTACGCACGACCGACCATCCGCAGGCCAAGTTTTTGTGGGCGATAGCCCGCAACGGGTTTCACTACGCCGCCATCCACCTGGCGTCGATTGCCGAGACCGCACGCGATGTCGATTTGGCGTTGCGCTGGGGATTTGGCTGGGACAGCGGACCGTTTGAAACTTGGCAAGGCTCCGGGTGGAAACAAGTTGCCGAGTGGGTGCAGGCGGACATCGATGCGGGCGAGGCACTTTGCAAAGCGCCGCTTCCCAAATGGGTTTTTCAAGGTCCGGTGGCGGCCGCCGGAGCAGTTCATACGGCGAAAGGCTCTTGGAGCCCGACCAAGCGGACTTTCGTTGCCCGCACCGAACTGCCCGTGTACGGGCGCCAGCTTTTTCGGGTATCGCTGGCCGGCGAAGATGCCCCAAGCGCCTACAAGGCCGGCACCACGGTGCACGAGGATGAAGCATGCCGCATCTGGCATCTGGATTCGGGAATGGCGGCCGAGGTGTTGATCTTCTCGCTCAAGACCAAGATGCACGCGATCGGTCCGGCGGTTGGCGCCGGTTTGCTCAAAGCGATCGAGACTGCCGAGGCGGGCTACCGAGGTCTGGTCGTCTGGTCGCCAGATGATCCATTTTCCGCGGGTGCCGACTTACAGGCCATGTTGCCCGTGTTCATGAGCGGGGGCGCAAAGGCAATCGGAGAAGCAGAGCGTCAGTTGCAAGATGCCTTACTGCGTGTGAAGTACGCCCAGGTGCCCGTAGTTGCCGCAATCAGCGGTATGGCGCTGGGTGGTGGCTGCGAGTTGGCCCTGCACTGCGCCAAAAGAGTCGCTGCGCTCGAGTCCTATATCGGACTGGTGGAAGTGGGCGTGGGCTTGATCCCCGGCGGCGGTGGCTTAAAGGAAGGCGCACTGCGGGCTGCCGCGGCGGCCAGCGCGATCGGCGCAAACGACTTGCTGCCGTTTCTTCGTAACTGGATGCAAAATGCCGCGATGGCGAAGGTTTCGGGGTCTGCGCTGGAGGCCCAGCAGATGGGCTACCTGCTCGATTCGGACACCATCGTCACGAATCGGCACGAACTGCTATGGACCGCAATTGGGCAAACCTTTGCCATGCATGTCACCGGTTATCGGCCACCGCTGCGTGCGCGCCAGGTGCCTGCCGCGGGACGATCGGTCCTTGCCACCATGAAGGGGCAACTCGCCAACTTGCGCGAGGGCGGATATGCAAGCGCGCACGACCAGTTTTTGGCTTCCTGCATTGCCGATGTGCTGTGCGGCGGCGACCTCGACCCCGGTTCGTTGGTCGACGAACAGTGGTTCTTGGATCTGGAGCGCAAGCACTTTGTTCAGCTGGTGGGGCACCCCAAATCGCAGGAGCGGATGATGGGGCTACTGCAGACGGGTAAACCCGTGCGCAATTAGTCGATTTTTGATGAAAAAAACTAGGAGTTTGGCATGAGCCGTCAGATTCAAGATGCGTACATCGTAGCGGCGACACGCACGCCGGTTGGTAAGGCCCCGCGCGGCAGCCTGCGCAACACTCGGCCGGACGATTTGCTCGTCACGGCAATCCAAGGCGCCTTGGCGGCCGTGCCGGATCTTGATCCGGCGGCGATCGAGGATGCCATTATTGGCTGCGCCTTCCCGGAGGGCGAGCAGGGCACAAACGTTGCGCGCAACGCGGTGCTGTACGCCGGTTTGCCCGATTCGGTCGGCGGCTGCACGGTCAACCGCTATTGCTCCTCGGGCCTAAATGCCGTCGCGATGGCGGCCGACCGCATTCGCGTGGGCGAGGCCGATGTCATGCTCGCGGGCGGCACCGAATCAATGAGCATGGTGCCAATGATGGGCAACAAGCCATCGATTAATCCGCGACTGTTCGAGAACAACGAGCATCTGGGAATCGCGTTTGGCATGGGCCTCACGGCCGAGCGGGTGGCCGCGCAGTGGAAGGTAAGTCGCGAAGCACAAGATGAGTTTGCCCTGACTTCGCACCAGCGCGCGCTTGCGGCACAGGGTAAAGGCGAATTTCGCGACGAGATCACACCCGTCGATGTTCTCGAGCACATCCCGAACCTCGCAACTCACGAGGTCGAAGTAAAGCGCCGGCGTATGGAACTGGACGAGGGGCCGCGGGCCGACACGAACCTGGTAGCGCTCGCGAAGCTTAAGCCGGCTTTTGCGGCCAAAGGCAGCGTGACGGCCGGCAACAGTTCGCAGACCTCTGATGGAGCTGGGGCCGTAATACTCGTTAGCGAAGCCGCGCTGCGCCGTTTTCATCTAACCCCCTTGGCCCGGTTCGTTTCTTTCGCGGTTCGCGGCGTGCCACCGGAAATCATGGGCATCGGACCCAAGGAGGCCATACCGGCCGCGTTGCGTGCTGCCGGACTGCAGCAAGAGGATATGGAGTGGATTGAACTAAACGAGGCCTTTGCCGCCCAGGCCCTTGCGGTGATTGGGTCGTTGGAACTAAATCCCGCCAAGGTCAACCCCATGGGAGGCGCTATCGCGCTAGGACACCCGCTGGGGGCGACCGGCGCGATTCGCACCGCGACGCTGGTGCACGGCTTGCGACGACGCCAGCAGCGCTACGGCATGGTCACCATGTGCGTGGGAACCGGAATGGGTGCGGCCGGCATCTTCGAGCGCGTCTGAATGGAGCGGGGCTGCAGCCCGGACGGGTTGCGCAAGATCGTTGGGGAGGAGCGGCAATGACCATACGCATGCAGGTCGAGGAGGACGTGGCGTGCATCGAAATCGCACGTCCTGAGCGCAAGAACGCGATTACGGCAGAGATGTACGCGCAACTGGCCGAGTCGTTTACGGCCGCGGGAAGTGACGATGCCGTGCGCGCGGTGGTCCTGCGCGGGGCACCGACCGTGTTTTGCGCCGGCAACGATATCCACGATTTTTTGCAACGGCCCGACTCGGCGGGGGAATTCGCACAACGGTTCATGAAGACCCTGATCGAGGTGCAAAAGCCGGTCGTCGCGGCGGTCAATGGTGCGGCTGTTGGTATTGGCACGACAATGCTGATGCATTGCGATTTGGTGTATGCGGCCGATGACGCGATGTTCTCCATGCCTTTTGTGAGTCTGGGGATATGCCCGGAATTTGGCTCCTCGTTGCTTGTGCCGCTGACTGCCGGCTACCACAAGGCCGCGGAGAAGCTGCTCTTTGGCGAACCCATCTCGGCCGAAGACGCGCTCGAGATGGGTCTGGTAAACCGCTTGTTGCCACCAAGTGAGGTAGTGGAGTACGCCATGCACCAGGCGCGGCGCTTTCGGGCCTTGCCTCCAGGGGCCGTTTACGAGACTAAGCGTTTGCTTAAGGCGGGCTGGCGCACCGCGTTGCAGCTCGCGATGGATGAGGAATTGCGCAGTCTGCGGCGGCTGCTGGGCAGCGCCGAGTCGCGCGAGGCGCTGAGCGCCTTTTTAGAAAGGCGCAAACCCGATTTTGCGCGCGCCGGCCAAGGCGCAACAAAGATCAGTTGACCGAAAAGGGAGGAACGATGTCCTCGCTGCGTGGCAAGACGATGTTTGTGTCGGGCGCATCGCGCGGTATTGGCCTGGAAATCGCAAAGCACGCGGCGCGTGCCGGCGCCAACGTCGTGATCGCGGCCAAGACCACCGACCCCAACCCGAAATTGCCTGGAACGATTTATACCGCGGCCGCCGAAATTCAGGCCCAGGGATCCGAGTGCCTGCCGCTGCAAGCGGATATTCGCGACGAGCAGCAGGTGCTGGCGGCGGTGCAAAAGGCCGTGGAACGCTTCGGCGGTATCGACGTGCTGGTAAATAACGCCAGTGCGATCAACCTGACTTCGACCGAGGCGACACCGATCAAGCGCTTTGACTTGATGTTCGGCGTGAACGTGCGCGGCACGTTTTTGTGCACCCAAGCATGCCTGCCCCATCTGAGGCGCTCCGCCGAGTTGCATCGCAATCCGCATGTTTTGACCCTCTCGCCACCGCTGAACATGCAGGCGCGCTGGTTTGCGCCGCATGTTGCGTACACGATGGCCAAGTACGGCATGAGCATGTGCGTGCTCGGACACGCCGAGGAGTTTCGACCCTATGGGATCGCGGTCAACGCGCTTTGGCCGCGCACGGTGATTCAGACGGTGGCCCTGCAAATGATTCCCGGGGTGCGCCCCGAACACTGCCGTTCGCCGAGGATCATGGCCGAGGCGGCGATGGTCATTCTCGAGCGCGACGCGGCAAGCACGACGGGAAACTTCTTCATCGATGAAGAAGTCCTTGCGGCTGCTGGGGTACGCGATTTTTCGGCCTATTCGGTCGTTCCGGGCAGCAAAGAACTGCTGCCAGATCTGTTTCTCTGATTTGTGCCCAACGGCAGCGCGCGGCGAGACGCTCTTAGCGTTCGCGGCGCGAGTTCAGCAGGTCGTCGTAGCAGCGCTCCTTGGTAATTCGGATCGCATCGACGAGAAAATCCGCATCGTAGGCCTTGAGCAAATATTCGTGCTGTGCCTGAAGGTAGGCGCGTAGCCGATCCGTCTCGGCGCAGATGGCCTGCAGCTGCAGGTATGTCTGTTCGTCCCACTGCCAGCATAGGTCGAGCTCACGAAATGCGATGTTGTACGCGTTGCGGTCCAGCTCTTGCCGATCCGCGGCGAGCTCCTGGCGTGTGCTCTGGCTTTGCATGGCGACTCCTGGCTGATCCTTCGCATGGCGGTCTTGTGAAGATAGGTTACGCGTGCGCAGCAATAAAAGATAATTAAACTTACTGATAGACAGCATAAAGAAAAGGATATGGTGTAAGCGCATGCAGCACGCGACCCAGCGCCAACTGCGGGCCTTTGAGGCGGTTGCACGGCATCTGAGTTTTTCCCGGGCCGCACAGGAGTTGCACCTCACGCAGCCGGCGGTCTCGACCCTGGTGAAGCAGCTTGAGGGCCATGCCGGGCTCGCGCTTCTGGAGCAGCTGGGGAAAAAAATTTACCTTACATCGGCCGGTGAGCGGATGCTGCGCCACGCACGCGCGATCATCGCCGAGCTGCGCGAGGCGCAAGATGCGATGGCGCAACTCAAGGGCATCACGGGTGGCACGCTCAACGTTGCCGTTATCAGTGCTGGCGATTACTTTTTTCCCCGTCTGCTTGCCGAGTTCTTGCGCCGCAACGGCGGCGTGAACGTCAATTTGGCGGTCTATAACCGTGCCGAGCTGCTGCAGCAGTTGGCCAACAACCTCACGGACCTGGCGGTGATGGTGCGTCCGCCCGAGGAAATCGACACCGTCAACGAATCTTTCGCCCCCCACCCGTACGTAATCGTTGCCTCGCCCCAGCATCCGCTGGCGGCCAAACGACGCATTGCCGTCTCCGCCCTGGTGCCGGAGCCTTTTGTGATTCGCGAGCGCGGCTCCGACACGTGGAATTCGATGCGCGAGGCCTTTGGCCGCGATTTTGCGAAGCTTCGCATCGCGATGGAAATCCGCAGCACGGAAACAATCAAACAGGCGGTCATGGCCGGCATGGGGATTGCATTTTTGTCGGCGCATACGATTGCCTTGGAGCAACGGCTCGGGCAACTGGTGGTGCTGGACGTCGTAGGATTTCCGGCGTGGTTCGACTGGTTTGTCGTGCATCGGCGCAACAAGCACTTGCCGGCCGTCGCGCAGGCCTTTAAGCAATTTTTGTTAACCGATGGCGCTCGTTTGATCCAACGCTTCGTTGGCATAGGCCGTGGGAAGGCTCTGCTAGTGGGGCGGCGCCAGCGCACCCGAGGGCACCTGCGCTAGCAAAGCGCCGCA
Organism: Burkholderiaceae bacterium; assembly: GCA_035621895.1. GTDB lineage: Bacteria > Pseudomonadota > Gammaproteobacteria > Burkholderiales > Burkholderiaceae_F > GJ-E10. The sequence continues at coordinate 26,105 of DASPWJ010000027.1, forward strand.
GGCAATTGCAGCCCTAGCCCTGAGTGGCCCACGGGAACACTTCCCGTAGCGTGGCAATTTGCCCCGGCTGGTCGGGCGAATAGCCAGGCACGGACGCAATCAATGCCAGAAACTGTGGTCGCTGTAACAGCGAGATCAGTTCGCGAATTGGCGCCAGGCCCAGGTTGTCCTTGTGGCAGGCGAGCATGTAGCGCTCCTGGACGATCGGTACGAAGTCCAGTCGGAACTGCCGCGCTGCCGGCTCAATGCCAAATCCGATGTCGGCCATGCCACTGGCGACGAAGGCAGCCACGGCGGCGTGCGTGAACTCGCCGCTGTCGTAGCCCTGGATAGCGCGTGTATCGATGCCGTTACGGCGCAACAGTCCGTCAAGCAGTATCCGCGTGCCCGATCCGAACTGGCGATTCACAAAGCGCAGGCCAGGCTGCTTCAGATCCTGCAAGGAAGCAATTGCGCGGGGGTTACCCTTGGGGATGATCAGCCCCTGGGTGCGGATGACCAGCCGGATGATGCGCTGATAACGTGGCTTGAGCCATTTCGCGTAGTGCTCCCACAAGGTCGGCCCCAGGTCGCCCAGCGGGACGTGAAAACCCGCTAACTCGCACTCTGATCGGCACAGGGAAGCAAGTGCCGCCACGCTCGCCATGTATTGCAGATCAACATTGGCATGCCCGTGCTGGCGCATCAAGGTCGGAAGCTTTTCCACGGCGTAGCCGTAGCTCGCGTGGATGCGCAGCACGGTTTGCGACGCTTTTTGTGCCCGACTGATCTCCAAATTCAGCTCCGAGGCGATGTTCTCGAGCTGCGGAAAAAGACTTGCGCCACTGCGCTGTTCGGCCCACAGGAGCTTTTCACCAAGAAACGTGAGCTGCGCCCCCTTGCCGCGCGCCATCTTCACCAAAGGAGTGCCGAAAAACCTCCCCCATTTGAGCAAAAGGTCCCAGGCGTAGCGATAGGAAATGCCGGTTTGCGTCGCCGCGAGCGTAAGCTTGCCCGCTTCGTGTACCGCACGCAGCAGCCGAAAGAGCTGCGGATCGACCGTCTCGCCACTTTCGCTCGAAAACGTCCACGACGGCTTAATGAGAATCTTGCTCACGGCAGCGATTGCATGGGCTTGTGCACTACGTCATAGGCAGCAAAGTGCATATTTCGGCTCTTCGGGAAGAATGCTACCTTTGTCTGCCAAACGCGCGATGTTTTCGCCTCATATGCAATATAGCTCATATGTTGCGGCGGCAAGCGCAAAGTTGCTCTACCCCGAGCAGGCAAAAGGAGTCTATCGACGTGGCGCCCGATGATGCTGTTGCCCAGGCCATAGCGTTGCACGCCGATCGGCCCGGTGGCTTACTTCCCTTGCTTCATGAGATTCAAGATCGCTTGGGCTACGTACCGCCACATTGCGTGCCTAACGTTGCCAAGGCGATGCGCCTGTCAATCGCCGAGGTACACGGGGTCGTCGGCTTTTACCATCACTTTCGCCGCAGCCCACCAGGTCGGCATGTGCTTCGAATCTGCTTGGCCGAAGCGTGCCAGTCCATGGGCTCGCGAGAGCTCTTGGATCATGCCCGCAAGATGACGGGCACGGATTTGCACGGCACAAGCACCGATGGCGCTGTGACGTTGGAGCCGGTCTATTGCCTGGGCAACTGCGCGTGTTCGCCGGCGGTAATGCTTGATAAGCAACTTGTCGGTCGGGTCGATGCGCAGCGCTTAGCTGACATCATCGAGCACTGCCGGGTTGGCGCATGATGGCCCGCGTCTTTGTCGCACGTGATTCGTGCGCCCTTTCCGTTGGCGCCGATTCGGTTGCCCAGGCCATTTGTGCCGAAGCCGCGCTCCGTGGGCAAGCGATTGAAATCGTCCGCACGGGCTCGCGCGGCCTGCTGTGGCTCGAACCCCTGGTCGAGGTCGAGACGCCCGACGGTCGCGTTGCCTATGGTCCTGTGGCGCAGCGGGACGTGGCGGAGCTGTTTGCAAGTGACTTTCTGCGTGGCGGACGACATCGCCTGGGCCACGGCCTGACGGAGCAAATTCCCTATTTGGCTCGTCAACAGCGGCGCACGTTTGCGCGCATGGGGCTGATTGATCCGCTGCGCCTGGACGATTACGTGCAGCACGACGGCTATCGCGGTCTGCGCCAGGCCTTGGCAATGGGGCCGGGCGCGGCAGTGCAGGCGCTAGTGGACTCGGGCCTACGTGGCCGCGGCGGGGCAGCATTTCCTACCGGCATTAAATGGAAAACCGTGCTCGAGCAGCAATCGGCGACGAAGTACGTAGTTTGCAACGCAGATGAGGGTGATTCGGGAACATTCTCCGATCGCATGATTATGGAGGGAGATCCGTTTTTGCTCATCGAGGGCATGACGATCGCTGGCGTTAGCACCGGTGCGAGCCAAGGCTACATCTACGTGCGTTCGGAGTACCCCTGCGCCGAGGCCACGCTTGCCAGCGCCATCGAAACGGCGCGCGCCGCCGGCTATCTGGGCGCCGATGTCGCCGGCTCGGGTTTGAGTTTTCATCTCGAAGTGCGGCGCGGCGCCGGCGCCTACATTTGCGGCGAGGAGACTTCCTTGCTCGAAAGCTTGGAGGGCAAGCGCGGAATGGTGCGTTTTCGCCCACCGCTGCCGGCGGTGCAGGGCCTCTTTGGTAAGCCTACGGTGGTTAACAACGTCATCACGCTTGCCAGTGTTCCAACAATCTTCGCAAACGGCGCTCGGGCGTATCGGGACTTCGGGTTGGGGCGTTCGCGGGGCACGCTGCCATTTCAGCTGGCCGGCAATATCCGCCATGGAGGCTTGGTGGAAATCGCTTTTGGCCTGACGCTGCGCGAGCTGTTGTACGACTTTGGCGGTGGCTCGGCGTCTGGTCGCCCGATCCGTGCCGTCCAAGTTGGCGGTCCCTTGGGTGCCTACGTTCCCGAGTCCCAATTTGACACCGCACTGGACTACGAGGCTTTCGCCGCGATGGGCGCGATGATTGGCCATGGTGGGATTGTCGCGTTCGACGACACGACGGATCTGGCGCAGATGGCGCGCTTCGCGATGGAATTTTGCGCTATCGAGTCCTGTGGTAAGTGCACCCCGTGCCGAATTGGCTCGACCCGTGCCGTCGAGGTGATCGATCGGATACGGGCGCAGCACAACGTACCGGCTAACGTAGCGTTACTGCGGGATTTATGCGAAACGATGACCGCTGGCTCGCTGTGTGCGCTAGGAGGGATGGCGCCGGCCCCGGTGTTAAGCGTGCTGAACCATTTTCCGGAGGATTTCGGCTTGACCGCGCCCTCCACGATAACTTCGGCCTAGCGGGTCGACACATCGAGAAGTTCACGGCCGCGCCCGCTGTAAGGAGATTGCACCATGTCCTTGTTGGAGTCTGTTGACTTCGGTACGCCGCAAAGCCGATCGGAAATGGCCGTCACGCTGCAGGTCGACGGCGTGCAAGTCACCGTGCCGTCGGGCACTTCGGTCTTGCGTGCGAGTATTGCCGCCGGCAGCAACGTGCCCAAACTGTGCGCAACCGACAGCCTTGAAGCGTTCGGGTCGTGCCGTTTGTGCCTGGTTGAGATTGACGGCCGCAAAGGGTATCCGGCCTCTTGCACCACGGCAGTCGAAGCCGGGATGAAGGTTCGCACCCAAAGCGATGCGCTGGCGCGAATCCGGCGCGGGGTAATGGAGCTGTACATCTCGGACCACCCGCTCGATTGCCTCACCTGCAGCGCTAACGGCGATTGCGAGTTACAAGACATGGCCGGCGCGGTGGGCCTGCGCGAGGTGCGCTATGGCTACGACGGCGCCAATCACCTCGCGGCAAAAAAGGAGCTCTCCAACCCTTATTTCAGCTTCGACCCTGCCAAATGCATCGTCTGCTCACGTTGCGTGCGTGCGTGCGAGGAAATACAGGGCACCTACGCACTGACGATCGATGCACGCGGTTTTGCCTCGGTCGTAACAGCTGGCCAAGCGGGCCGCTTTATGGACTCCGAGTGCGTATCGTGCGGCGCATGCGTACAGGCGTGTCCGACGGCCGCCCTGATAGAGAACTCGGTAATCGATCTTGGCCAGCCCGAGCACGTGCACGTGACGACTTGCGCGTACTGTGGTGTGGGCTGCTCGTTCCGTGCCGAGATGAGGGGCACGCAGGTCATCCGCATGGTGCCGCATAAGGACGGCCGCGCCAACCACGGCCACTCCTGTGTCAAGGGACGATTTGCCTGGGGTTACGCGACCCACAAGGACCGCATTCGCTCGCCGATGATCCGCAAGAAAATCACCGATCCTTGGCAAGAAGTGTCGTGGCAGGAGGCCATCGTGTACACGGCCGGCGAGTTTCGACGGATCCAGGGCAAATACGGTCGTGACTCGATCGGCGGAATAACGTCCTCGCGCTGCACCAACGAAGAGACCTATCTGGTGCAAAAGCTCGTGCGCGCGGCCTTTGGTAACAACAACGTGGACACCTGCGCGCGGGTGTGCCACTCGCCCACAGGTTACGGTTTAAAAGCGACGCTGGGCGAGTCTGCGGGCACCCAGGACTTCGACTCGATCCAGGCCACCGATGTCATGATGATCATCGGCGCCAATCCTACAGACGGTCACCCGGTATTCGCCTCGGCGATGAAGCGCCGCTTGCGAGAAGGCGCAAAGCTCATCGTGGTCGACCCGCGCGTTATCGACATGGTCAACGGCCCCCATGTGCAGGCCGATTACCACCTGCAGCTGCGGCCAGGCACTAACGTGGCGGTAATCAATTCTCTTGCGCATGTGGTCGCGGCCGAAGGACTGTTGCGCGAAGACTTCATCGCCCAACGCTGTGACCCCAAGGCGTACGAAACGTGGAAGAAATTCATTCTTCAGCCGCACAACTCCCCGGAGGCGATGGAGCCAATAACCGGGGTGCCCGCGGCTACGGTGCGCGCGGCCGCTCGGCTGTATGCGACGGGGGGCAATGCTGCGATCTATTACGGACTGGGAGTGACCGAACACAGTCAGGGCTCCACGATGGTGATGGGAATTGCGAACCTTGCTATGGCAACGGGCAACATCGGTCGCAGTGGCGTTGGAGTCAATCCCTTGCGTGGGCAAAACAACGTGCAGGGATCGTGCGACATGGGATCGTTTCCGCACGAACTGCCGGGCTACCGGCATATCGCCGATGCAAAGACCCGCTCGCTTTTTGAGTTCGATTGGAAAGTTACGCTGGTCAGTGAACCCGGTCTGCGGATCCCTAACATGTTCGACGCTGCTCTTGATGGCAGTTTTAAGGGTCTGTACGTCCAAGGCGAAGACATCGCGCAGTCCGATCCGAACACGCAGCACGTCACGCAGGCGCTTACGTCGCTCGAATGCCTGGTGGTGCAGGATCTGTTTCTCAACGAAACGGCAAAGTTTGCGCACGTTTTTTTGCCGGGCTCGTCGTTTCTGGAGAAGGACGGTACCTTTACGAATGCCGAGCGGCGCGTCTCGCGAGTGCGCAAGGTCATGCCACCGCTGGCCGGCATGGCGGACTGGGAGATCACGGTCGAACTGTCCAAGGCGCTCGGCTACCCGATGCACTACGACAGTCCAGCGCAGGTCATGGATGAGATTGCGCGGCTGACCCCGACGTTTGCCGGCGTCAGCTTCGAAGCCATCGATCGACTCGGCAGCATTCAGTGGCCATGCAACAGCAGCGCGCCCGAGGGGACGCCCGTGATGCATGTGGACCAGTTCGTTCGCGGCAAGGGCCGCTTTGTTGTCACCGAGTTCATCGCGACCGATGAAAAGGTCAGCCCGCGGTATCCGCTGATTCTGACAACCGGCCGCATCCTGTCGCAATATAACGTCGGCGCCCAGACCCGGCGAACCGCCAACTTGGCGTGGCACGACGAGGATCGTCTGGAGATCCATCCACACGACGCCCAGGAGCGTGGTATCGGCGACGGCGACTGGGTGGGCATTGCCAGCCGCGCTGGCGAAACGGTATTGCGTGCGCGCCTGAGCGAACGCATGCAACCCGGGGTCGTGTACACCACATTTCACTTCCCTGGATCGGGGGCCAACGTGATAACGACGGAAAATTCCGATTGGGCAACCAACTGTCCGGAATACAAGGTCACCGCCGTTCAGGTAACGCTGGTCTCGCACCCTTCGGAGTGGCAAGAGCGCTTTCGTCGTTTTTCCGAACAACAAATCCGCCTGGCTGAAGCGCGCAAACCGGTGCATACATGAACGCCGAGCGTTTGGTCACGATGGCAAACCAAATTGGAGCCTTCTTCGCCTCTCAGGGCGATCGCGAGGAGGCAATCAGTGCCATCGCGGACCATTTGCGGCGGTTTTGGGAGCCGCGGATGCGGCTTGCGATTAGCCGGCACGTAGCCGCCGGTGGCGCGGGGTTGCTCGACGAGGTCGCCGAGGCGGTGCGAAGACTGCCGCTACCGCCTGAAGCGTCGGCTACGCGCAACGAAACGGGCACCGGCGCGCGTAAGGACGCCAGCGGCTAAGCCGATCGACTGATATTCTTCGGACCGCGCGCAGCCACCGGCTGCGTGCGCGTCCGCCCTGTTCACGTTCCCGCACGGGATGGCAATCGACTGCGGCGCTCCTCCTTATTTGCCGGGCTGCCGCCGATGAGTGACACCGCACCGATTCCCGTCTCCAGCCGACACGATCCGCTGCGCGAGGATATTCGCTTCCTCGGGCGCATTCTTGGCGATGTGATCCGCGAACAGGCCGGTCAAAAGATCTTTGACCTGGTCGAAACGGTGCGGCGCCTGGCGGTCCAGTTCCGCCGGGGCACGGATCCAGATGCGGGCGCCAAAATGTACCGCCTGCTCAATCGCCTGACTCCGACACAGACCAACTCGGTCATACGCGCGTTTAGCTACTTTTCGCATTTGGCCAATATCGCCGAGGACCAACACCAAATTCGCACGCGCCGGGCGCAGGAGTTAGCGGGCGCGGCTCCAGAACCTGGTACGTTGCCTTTTGCCCTTGCGCGCCTGCAATCGGCCAAGGTGTCGACGGATCGCATCATCCAGTTCTTTAACCGGGCACTGGTCGTTCCGGTACTCACCGCCCACCCCACGGAAGTGCAGCGCAAAAGCATTCTTGATACGGAGCGAGAGATTGAGCGGCTGCTCGCCGAACGCAACACTCCGCTTACGCAGCGCGAGCGCGTAGACAACGAAGAGTTGATCCGGGCCTGTGTAACGACGCTATGGCAAACCCGGATGCTGCGCGACTCGCGCTTGAGCGTTGCCGACGAAATCGAAAACGTTCTGTCCTACTATCGCCTCACGTTCTTGCGCGAGATTCCGCGTTTGTACGCGGACCTGGAAGAGCAGCTGATGTGTGCGGGCCCCGGCAGCGCAGGCAGGCGGCGCCGAAAAAGCGCCGTATGCCTGCCGCCATTTTTGCAGATGGGGTCGTGGATTGGAGGGGATCGGGACGGCAATCCCAACGTGGATGCCGCGACGCTGGAACACGCATTGGACCGCCAAGCTGCGGTCGCGTTTCAGTTTTATCTGGAGGAAGTGCATACGTTGGGCGGCGAATTGTCGGTTTCCTCCTTGTTGGCGCCGGTGAGCGAATCGTTGCTCGCGCTGGCGGACAAATCACCGGACCGCTCGCCGCACCGCGCCGGTGAGCCCTATCGCCGCGCACTTGTCGGCGTCTACGCGCGTCTTGCGGCCAGTGCGCGCTCCTTGGGGCACACGACGGTCCTGCGCCGGGAGATCGGCCGCGCCGAGCCCTACCTCTCACCGCAGGAATTTGCCGCGGATCTGGATATCGTGGTGCAGTCGCTGGCAGGACATCGCAGCGCATCGCTCATCAAGCCGCGCCTGGGTTGGGTGCGACGCGCAGTGGACGCTTTCGGCTTTCATCTGGCTTCCGTCGATCTGCGCCAAAGTTCCGATGTGCATGAGCGAACGATTGCGGAGCTTTTGCGGGGCGCGGGCGTTTGCGAGGACTACATCGCGCTCGATGAACAGGCGCGGGTTGCACTGCTCACGGCCGAGATGCGCCATCCGCGTCTGCTGCACTCACCCTATGTTCAATACTCGGAGGAAACGCGCAAGGAGATGGAGGTCTTCGCTGCCGCGCGCAGGGCACGTGAGCGCTACGGTAAGCCTTGCGTTCGCAACACCATTATCTCGCATACCGAGACGCTCTCCGATCTGCTCGAAGTCGTGGTTCTGCTCAAAGAGGCCGGCTTGGCCAGACTCTTGCAGCGCGGTGCACCGGCAGAGGTCGATTTACATGTGATCCCACTGTTCGAGACGATAGGCGACCTGCGCAACGCCCCACAGATCATGCAGTCGGCGCTCGCTTTGCGCGACCTCGTGCGGTTTTATCCCATGGGCGCCAATGCCGCACAAGAGATCATGTTGGGATACTCGGACAGCAACAAAGACGGCGGTTTTTTGACCTCAAACTGGGAACTGTACAAGGCGGAAGTCGATCTGGTTGCGCTGTTCGACAAGGCGCAAATCCCTTTGCGCCTTTTTCACGGCCGTGGTGGCACCGTGGGGCGCGGCGGCGGTCCCACGTACGACGCCATTCTTGCTCAGCCGCCAGGTACGGTCGACGGCCAGATCCGCGTAACCGAGCAAGGCGAGATCATCGCCAATAAGTTCTCCAGCCCGCAGACGGGTCGACGCAATCTAGAAACACTGGTCGCCGCGACGCTTGAGGCATCCTTTGCGCCACTGTTGCGCCACAACCCGACGGCCGTGGCCTTAAAGCGCCAGTTCGAATCGACGATGGATGCCTTAAGTGCCCTGGCGTTTCGCGCCTACCGGGGTCTGGTCTACGAGACCCCGGGCTTTGCCGAGTATTTTTTCTCGGCAACGCCGATCGCCGAGATCGCCGAGCTCAATATTGGCAGCCGGCCTGCGAGTCGCCCGCGAACGGATAAGTCCAGCCGGCGCATCGAGGATCTGCGTGCCATACCGTGGGGATTTTCCTGGGGGCAATGCCGGCTCTTGTTGCCCGGCTGGTTCGGTTTTGGCAGCGCGGTAGAGACTTGGCTCGGGGAAAATCCCGAGCAGGCGTCCGAGCGCCTTGCGCTGCTTCGTCGCATGGCGCGCGAATGGCCCTTCTTTGCCACCTTGCTTTCGAACATGGAGATGGTGCTTGCCAAGGCCGATCTGGGGGTTGGATCGCGCTACGCTGGGCTCGTCTCCAATGCCCGCTTGCGCAAGACCGTGTTCGGAGCCATCGAAGCCGAGCACGCGCTGGCGTCGCGGCATCTGCTTTCGATCCTTGGGCAATCGGCGAACCTGCAGCGCAACCCAATGCTGGCCAACTCCATCCGTGCGCGGTTTCCATATATCGATCCGCTCAACCACTTGCAGGTCGAATTGATCCGGCGCTACCGTGCCGATGTCGCCGGGCTGGACGAGCGGGCCCGTCGTGCGATCCACATCTCGATCAACGGCATTGCGGCGGGACTGCGCAATACGGGCTAAAGTACCGGCGCGTTGCTAGTGACCGTCGGCGCGGCGGTATCGAATGCCGCGTGGGGAGTCCTCAAGGGAGAACGCCGATCATGCGAGTTGTGGAAATCTCCGCTCCGGGGGGCCCGGAGGTATTGCGGCTTGGCGAGCGCCCGCGTCCGCGCCCCGGGCAAGGCGAAGTGCTCATCGAGGTTGCGGCCGCAGGTGTGAACCGCCCTGACGTGATGCAGCGCCAAGGCAAGTATCCGCCCCCGCCGGGCGCGTCCGATATCCCGGGGCTCGAAGTCGCGGGCAAGGTCGTGGAACGTGGCCCCAGTGCGGACGCATTTGCTCTTGGCGACCACGTTTGTGCCCTGGTGACCGGTGGCGGCTACGCCCAATATTGCGTCGCTCCACAGGCGCAGTGTCTTCCGGTCCCCGCCGGGTTAACCGACTTGGAGGCCGCCTCTTTGCCCGAGACCTTCTTCACGGTTTGGAGCAACGTTTTTGACCGCGGCGGTCTGCGCCCCGGGGAGAGTTTGCTGGTGCAGGGCGGATCAAGCGGAATTGGCGTTGCCGCGATCCAGATCGCCGCCGCACTGGGCAGCCGTGTCTTCGCAACCGCGGGGACGGAGGAAAAATGCGCCGCCTGCGTGCGTCTTGGCGCGCAGCGCGCGATTAACTACCGCACCGAAGATTTTGTTGCCGTCGTCAAGGCCGAGAGCGCTGGTCGCGGGGTCGATGTGATTCTCGACATGATTGGCGGGGAGTATTTGGTGCGACAGACGGCCGCTTTGGCCGAAGACGGGCGTCTTGTGCTCATCAACACAATGGGTGGGGCACGCACGACGATCAATTTGTTGGAGGTCATGGTCAAGCGGCTGACGATCACGGGATCGACCCTGCGTTCTCGGCCGGTTTCGGTAAAGGCGGAAATTGCGCGCCGCTTGCACCAGCACGTCTGGCCCCTGCTCGAGGTCGGCAAAGTCAAGGCAGTCGTGTTTCGCACTTTTCCCTTCACCGAGGCCGCTGCGGCCCACGCCTTGATGGAGCGCAGCGAGCACATCGGAAAAATCGTTCTTCTGGCCTAAGAGGCGCGCATGCCGGGCCCCGATTTGCGTTGGACCGAGGCTATTGCCGTTGCGCCGGCTTTGGGCCATGCTGCGCGTCGCTTCAATACACCATTATCGGAGGATCGGATGCGAGGGTTGTGGCGCTTTGCGGCGGTGACGATGGCTATCTTGTTGGCCGGATGCGGGTACAACGGAATTCAATCCAGGGACCAAGCCGTGAGCGCGGCCTGGGCAGAGGTGCTATCGCAGTACCAGCGCCGCGCCGACTTGATACCGAACATTGTGAACTCGGTAAAAGGGGAGACCAATTTTGAGCAAGAGACCCTTACGCGGGTAGTCGAGGCGCGCGCGCGCGCGACATCGATCCAAGTGACGCCGGAATTGGCCAACGACCCGGTAGCCTTGCAAAAATTTCAGCAAGCGCAGGGCGAACTTTCCTCGGCACTCTCACGGCTTTTGGCCGTTTCGGAAAACTATCCGAATTTGAAGTCCAACCAGGGATTTCAAGATCTGCGCGTGGAACTGGAAGGAACCGAAAACCGAATCGCGATTGCGCGCAACCGCTACATCAAAGCGGTGCAGGACTACAACGTCTTTATTCGCCAGGTGCCCCAGAATTTCACGGCAATGGCCTTCGGATATAAGGAAAAGCCGCAGTTTGCGGTGGAAAACGAGCAGGAGCTTAAGAAGCCGCCGACAGTCGATTTTGGCACCACGAAGAAATGACGCGCTACCCCAGCGCACGACGAGGCAGGGCTGATGCGTCGTTGGATCGCTAGTTGGGCTGTGTTGTGCGCGCTCGTGCTGCCCTTGGGGGCGGCCGCGCAGGCCCCGCGCGGGGCCGATGGCTTGCTCGTGGTTCCGCCACTAGCGCGGGTCTATGACCCCGAGGGTTATCTCGCCGCGCGCGATCGCGCCATGCTCGAAAGCAAGCTTGCCGCATTTGAAGCCGCTCATGGCTCCCAAATCGCAATTTTGCTCGTGGCCTCAACGAAGCCCGAGCCCATCGAGGATTTTGCTCACCGTGTCGGAGAGGCGTGGAAGATCGGTCGCAAGGGCATCGGCGACGGGGTTCTCATCATTGTCGCGGTCCAGGACCGCGCCGCGCGCATCGATGTTGCTCGGCGCTTGGAGGGCGCAATTCCTGATGCCCTCGCACACCGATTGATCCAGGAGCAAATGGCGCCGCGCTTTCGGGCCAAAGACTATGCGGGCGGGTTGACGGCAACGCTCGATGCCATGTTCGCGCTGATCACCGCGGAAGGATTGCCCGCGGGAGCGGGCGGCGGCGGGCCAACAGGTGGCGGCGCGCCAGGCGAGGACACGATACGCTCGCTGATCCCCTTTTTTATCGGTGGCTTGTTATTTGGGGCCGTTTTGCGCCGCGTGCTGGGCGTGGTGGGAACGTTGCTGGCCGCAGGGGGTATCGCTGCCATCGTCGCGTACGTGTTTTCCTCGTTTGTGCTTGCTGCCGTTGTCGGTCTGCTGGTTTTCGTGCTTGCGAGCTTTGGAGGACCGATGATGGCGGCGACCCAAGTGCTCGGTGGCCGAGGCGGGGGCTTTTTCCCGGGTGGTATGGGTGGCGGCGGCGGTGGCTTTAGCAGTGGCGGTGGCGGCGACTTTTCCGGTGGCGGGGCATCAGGGAACTGGTGAAGCACAAATGACGCACCCGGCCGGTTCGCACAAAAAAATCTGGGCCCGATTGCAACGTTGGCTGTTGCACGCTGCCACTACGCCGCTGGCGGTGCGGCGCGCATTTCCGCCGCGTGTGCTCAAATCGATCGGAGCTGCGATCGAACTAGCTGAGGCCGGCCACACGGGAGAAATCCGCTTTGTCGTTGAGGGCAGCCTGCCCTGGGTATTCCTGCGGCGCAACGCCGCGGTGCGGCACCGAGCGCTCGCACTGTTTTCAGAGCTGCGAATTTGGGATACCGAGCATAACAATGGCATTTTGATTTATGTCGAGCTAGCCGATCGCGGCGTGGAAATCGTCGCCGATCGGGGAATTGCCCAGCGCGTCGATACCGAAGTTTGGTATCGAATCTGTCACGATCTGAAGGAGAAATGCAAAGCGGCCCAGTTCGAGGCCGGCGCCGTTGATGCCGTGCGCGCAGTTGGCGCGTTGTTGCAGCGCGAGTTTCCGCTTGCGCCCGGTCAAGCGCGCATCAATGAACTGCCCGATCGCCCATTGACGTTGTAAGAAAACTCCTGCACCGTGCCGCGGCCCAATGCGCCGCTTGACGGCGTCTTTGGCAAAATGATCACCGTTGATCCTCAAGAGGAGTTTGCGATGTCCATCACCATGCACAGTGCGAGCGTGCCGCGGTTTGCCCATACCCTCAGAAGCCTTTCGGCAATTTTGACGAAGGCCGAGAGCCACGCCGCGGCGCGCAAGATCGATCCGATGGCGCTGCTCGGAGCGCGGCTTTTCCCCGACATGTTTGCACTCACGCGTCAAGTTCAAATTGCGTGCGACACCGCCAAAGGGGCTGCTGCCCGCCTGGCGGGCCAGGAGGTTCCCAAGTATGAGGACACCGAACAAAGCTTTGCCGAATTGCAACAGCGCATCGCGAAAACAACGACCTATATCGAATCGGTGCCGGCCGAGCGCATCAACGGATCGGAAGAGCGCAAGATCGTCCTGACGCTGCGAGGCGAAGAGGTGACGTTCAGCGGTTTGCTTTATCTTACGGGCTTTGCGCTGCCCAATTTTTACTTTCACGTCGTCACGGCGTACGACATACTGCGGCATAACGGCCTGGAAATCGGCAAGCGCGACTTCCTCGGCAAACTGTAGCTTCTGGCTGCGGCCTTCAATGCCGGCTGGGCAAGGTGCGCAGCTGAGCGCGCAAATTCGCGCCCCCGAGATCTTGTCCGTGCGCGCGGCCGACGGCTACGCGCTCGGCGCCCAGCTTTGGCGCCAGCCCGCGCGCGGTGCCGATGAGCGCTCGGTCGTGATCATCAATGCGGCAACGTCCGTGCGGTGCGACTACTACGCACGCTTTGCGAAATACTTGTTCGACCAGGGCTTTGATGTCATCACGTACGACTATCGAGGTATCGGGTCCTCGCGCCCGCACTCGCTGCGAGACTTCGAGGCATCGTGGGTGGACTGGGGACGACTCGATTTTGAGGCCATGCTGCAGTTCGCTTTGCGCACCTTTGCCAGTCGGCCGATCGATGTGGTCGCCCACAGCATCGGTGGCTTTCTCATAGGCTTTGCGCCATCGGCTCACCATATCCGTCGTATCGTCACGGTGGGCGCGCAGCATGCGTACTGGCGCGACTACGCGCCAACGGTGCGCTACAAGATGCTGGTCAAATGGCATGTGTTCATGCCGGCGGTCACGGCGCTGTTCGGTTACTTTCCGGGACGAAGACTCGGTTGGCTCGAGGATACGCCCCGGGGTGTAGTGCGTGACTGGAGCAAAGCGGGCAAACGCTTTGAGAGTGCACGCCGCCGCGGCCCGACGGCGCACATCGACAGCAAGGAGGTGATGCGGCATTTTTCCGGCGTTACCGCCGTCACCTTGGCCTTGAGCACGACCGACGATGAATTCGGCACCGTGCCGGCAATCGAACGGCTACTGCGCTACTTTCCGCACAGTCCTTCCACGCATTTGCGCATCTCGCCTGAATCCATAGCGCAATCCCGAATCGGGCACTTTGCCTTCTTTAACGACTGCCACCAAGCGAGCCTGTGGCCAATTGTGCTGGAGTGGCTGCGTCATGGTCGTTGTCCCGCCGACGTGCCGGGGACCATTATTGCTCGCAGGTCGCGCGTGAACGCCATGCAAGACGCTTAAGCGACCGTCGGTGCAAACTCATCGCCGATGGATGCAGAGCTTTTTGCATCCAGTACAAGAATGGCGCGAAAGTCGTTGACGTTGGTTTGTGTTGGCCCGGTAACGATCGAGTCGCCCAGCGCCTGAAAGAAGCTGTGCGCGTCGTTATTGGCAAGATCCTCTAGGGGTCTTCGTCCCAGCGCCCAGGCGCGCGAAAGCGAATCGGGCGCCACGTAGGCGCCAGCGATCTCCTCGACGCCATCGACGCCATCGGTATCGGCGGCGATCGCGTGGACGAGCTGCTCGCGGTGCAGGGCGATGGCTAGCGCCAGGAGAAACTCCACATTGCGCCCGCCACGCCCCTTGCCGACGACCTTGACCGTCGTCTCACCGCCCGACAACAGGACGCACGGCGGTGCAAATGGCTGCGCGTGCCGTGCCACCTGTAAGGCGATTGCCGCCAGCACCTTGCCAACCTCGCGCGCTTCGCCTTCAACCGAGTCGCCCAGAATGTGCGCGGCGACGCCCGCCTGCCGTGCGCATCGCGCGGCCGCCTCAAGTGCTAACTGTGGGGTTGCGATCAGGTGTAGTTCGGAGTTGGACAAGCGAGGATCTCCTGGTTTGATCGATTCTCCGCGACCGCTTTGTAAGAGCTCGCGCACTGCGCCGGGAACGACGATTCGGTAGCGCTCGAGGATCGCAAGGGCATCGGCGCAGCTTGTCGTATCGGCCGCTGTTGGCCCTGAGGCAATATCCGTCGCCTTGTCCCCCGGAACATCCGATATGAGAAGCGTGACGACCCGTGCTGGATGGCACGCCACTGCCAGACGGCCCCCCTTGATTGCGGAGAGGTGTCGGCGCACGCAATTTACCTCGCCAATGCTGGCACCCGAGCGCAGCAAGGCTTGATTGACTTGTTGCTTATGTGCCAGTGTTAGCGGAGCTAGCGGTGCCGGCAGCAAGGCAGAGCCACCTCCCGAAATCAAGCAAAGAACCAGGTCCTCGGGGCCCAAGCCTCGCACCATTTCAAGCACCTTTTGGGCGGCGGCCAACCCGCGCTCGTCGGGGACCGGATGCGCCGCTTGCACGATCTCGATCCGCGAGCACGGCGCCTGGTACCCGTAGCGCGTGACCACGAGGCCGCTTAGAGGCCCTTGCCAAGCCCGCTCGACCGCTAGTGCCATTGCAGCCGAAGCTTTGCCAGCGCCAACTACGATCGTTCGGCCACGAGGTGGCGGCGGCAGATGCGCAGGGACGCACAAGGCCGGCTGCGCCGAGTCGACGGCGGCATCAAACAATCGGCGCAAAAACCACTGTATGGGCGCCTTCATCTTGAGCGGCGCATCGGCATCATTTTTCACCGCCTGGGCCATGGGATCGGCCGGTTGCATTGCTTTGACTTAGTTGCTCTTGGAGCCAATCTGAAAGTCGGCAAGCATCTCAAGCGCCCGCACCATCGCCGAATGGTCCCAGGCTCTGCCGCCATGAGCGAAGCACGCGTTAAATAGTTCCTGCGCGGTTGCCGTGCCAGGCAGCGAGATCCCCAGCGAGCGCGCGCTCGACAAAGCGATGTTCAAATCCTTCTGATGCAGCTCAATTCGAAAACCCGGATCAAAGCTTCGATTGATCATGCGCTCTCCGTGCACTTCCAAGATCCTGGAGGAAGCAAATCCGCCCAGCAGCGCCGTGCGCACCTTCGCCGGATCGGCCCCAGCCTTGGCGGCAAACAGCAGTGCCTCGCCCACGGCCTCGATTGTCAGGGCGACAACGATTTGGTTGGCAACTTTCGCGGTTTGCCCATCTCCGTTTTTTCCCACCAGCGTGATGTTCTTGCCCATCAGCTCAAACAAGGGCTTGACCTTTTCAAAGGTGCTCTGCGGGCCGCCAACCATGATCGATAGCGTTGCGTTTCTGGCACCCACCTCGCCGCCCGAAACCGGGGCGTCCAGGTACTGGCATTCCAGATCGTTGATCCGCTTGGCAAACTCCTTGGTCGCAACGGGTGAGATCGAGCTCATGTCGACCACAATCTTGCCGCGGCTCAGGCCTTCGGCGATGCCGTTGACGTCAAACAGTGCGGACTGAACATGCGGGGTGTCCGGCACCATGGTGAATATGATGTCGGCGCGTTGCGCAAGCTCTTTTCCATTGGTGCACGGCTTGCCACCGGCTTGCGTCAGGTACTGCGGAATCGACGATCGGCTGTACAGGTGCACCTCGTGGCCTGCTTTAATCAAGTGCCCCGACATCGGTGCCCCCATGATGCCCAGCCCGACAAATCCGACTTTGCTCATTTTTTCCTCCCACGTGTCTTGTTCGTTGCTTTGCTCGCCTTTCCCATTGGGGCGCAGCATGCGCTAGCTGCGCCACTTGGCGTACCAGCCCAGAGACTCGGCGGTGGTCGTGCGGGGCTTGTATTCGCAGCCGATCCAGCCCGCGTAGCCAGCGCGATCGAGCAATGCAAACAAAAACGGGTAGTTGATCTCCCCGGTCCCGGGCTCGTTGCGGCCCGGGTTGTCGGCAATTTGAATGTGGGCGATGCGCGGCAGATGTTTCTCAAGAGTCGCTGCCAGATCACCCTCCATGCGCTGCATGTGATAAACGTCGTACTGCACGTAGATATTGTCGCTGCCGCTGGCCTCGATCAGATCCAAAGTTTGTTGCGTTCCGCACAGGTAAAAGCCTGGGACGTCGCGGGTGTTGATGGCTTCAAGAAGCAGTCGGATACCTGCCGCTTTGAGCATGGGCGCGGCAAACCGAAGATTGGCAAGCAAGGTTTCGC
>DASPWJ010000028.1:0-4938 GCA_035621895.1 Burkholderiaceae bacterium
GTCCTCGTTCGGTTCGCTGGAAGTCAGCGGCGCGCCGCAGCCAGAAACTGGTCGAGCCGGTTGGCAAAAGCCTGGCGATCCGCTCGGGACAGCGGCGCGGGTCCGCCGCTCGCCTGGCCCAGATCGCGCAGTTCCGCCAGCAGGTCGCGCGTGGCGAGCCGGTCGCCGATTGTGTTGTCGTTGATCCAGGAACCGCGCGTGTCAAGCACCCTGGCCCCGCGCGCGATCGCCTGTGCGGCCAGCGGAATGTCGCTGGTAACGACAAGGTCGCCCGGGGCAAGCGCGGCAACGATCTCATCGTCGGCCACGTCGAAGCCGCGCGCCACCTGGAGGGCGCGGATGAACTGGGAGGGCGGGGTGCGCAGGGCCTTGTTGGCTACCATCGTCAAGCGGGTCCGGGTCCGCTCGGCAGCACGGAACAGTACCTCGCGCAGCACCCCGGGGCAGGCATCGGCATCGACCCAGATGGAAGGGCCGTCCTTGGAGAGCGCTGCGGCGGTTTTGGTCATCGTCGACGTCGGGTCACGTCATCTGGTTCGGGGTCGGGGTCGGTGACGCGATAATGGCAGGAGGCGCGGGAAAAGGGCCGCCCGAGGCGACTCCCGTGGGATTGCAACCGCTCGGTGAGGCCACCGCGCTTTGAGACCGGGCGTAAGTTCTTGCGTCAGTGTCTGCGCCGCGGGGGCCCGCCCGCTGATCGAGACTCAAGGTGACGGAACGTGATGCGCCCCTTGCTCAAATCATAGGGCGACAGCTCCAGCGATACCTTGTCGCCGGCCAGGATGCGGATGTGGTGCTTTCGCATCTTGCCGGCCGAATAGGCGACCAACTCGTGTCCGTTGTCCAGCGTGACACGGAACCGCGAGTCGGGCAGCACCTCCTGCACGACTCCATTCATCTCGATGTGCTCTTCTTTCGCCACGTCGGGTCCTCCGGGGAATTGGAATCAACAGCCCCGGCGGTGCCGGCGCCCGACCGAGAAAAATGATTGGGCCGCGCGCGATGCGCGGCGCACGGAGAGCGGTCGGAGCGCGGCAGCAGGCTGCGCTCCTCCCGTTGCAGGATTCGTCAGACGGTCCGGATCTCGGACGCCTGCTCCCCCTTAGGGCCTTGCTTGACGACGAATTGCACGCGCTGACCCTCGCTCAGCGTCTTGAAGCCGCCAGCTTGGATTTCGGAAAAGTGCGCGAATAAGTCCTTGCCGCCGTCTTCGGGCGTGATGAATCCAAACCCTTTGGCGTCGTTGAACCACTTTACGGTGCCGTTTGCCATTTTCTCGTTCCTTGAAAGGTAAACAGAGGTAATCGGCCGCGAGAACGCCTCGCGCCGAGCTAACAATCAAGAAACGTGAACCTGGGGAGAACTGAGGAAGGCAGCCCGAGAGGGGCCGCAAACGGTTCAGGACGGACCGAAGGAAGAGCGAACCTTAATGAAAGCGTCGACACACTACACACAGCCGCGCCGCAAGTCCAGGACTATATTTTTTCTCCGCGCCCTTGAAATCCGCGGGTACCGCATTGCCGTCGCCCGATCATCCGTGCTGCCCGGCAGGCGTTTTCGCGAGCCTCCGAGGTCCATACTGCGCCTAGTGCAACAGGTTCAAACGCATATCGATATCGAGGCACCCGCGTCGCTCATCTGGGCCATTCTCGCGGACGTTGGCCGCTACCAACGCTGGAATCCGTTGATACGCGGCATCCTCGGCCATATCAGGACCGGCGCCCAAATCGAGATCCGACTCAATTTGCCCGGCGGCGAAGAGGTCCGGGTACGCGCGACGATCGTATACGTGCGCGAAGAGCGCGAACTGCGCTGGCGCGATCGATGGGCGCTGCCGGGTTTGTTTTCGTCGGAGCGCCGCTTCCGGTTCGAACAATTGCCGCACGGACGTGTCCGCTTGTACCATGGCGAGCGCGCGCAGGGGATCTTGGTCCCGCTGCTGACCAAGCGCCGTCGGCTGCGCGGCGAAGCAGGATTTGATGCGATGAACATCGCGCTGAAGCAGCGAGCCGAGCGCGCGTCGTCGAGTGGCGCCGCGACGACGAGCTAAAAGCGATTCTCTGAAAGGTTCGCAATGCGAAGCCCGGCGCCTCCCGTCAAACCCGGTCCCCATACGCCGATGCGCTTCGACTGGACCGAAGAGAAGCTTCGGACGCTGAGTCAGGAGCAGTTGCTCAATCTGCTCGAGAACCTCGATCACCAGCGAGTCATCGGTCGTATCCCGGAAGCCGTTGCGGCAGCGCTCGAGCCTCGGATCACGTCGCTGCTGACGGGCCAGAACTCCACCAAGCGCCGCAAACAAGTGGCGAAGCTCGCGATCATTGACGGCGTGTTCCAAGCCAGCAATCGGGATGCGCCATGAGGCGAAACGAGCGCTTGTCGGGTCAAGATACCCTTGGAGATTACGCGTTGGCGGTGTGGGGCCTCAGGATCGTTCGGGCAGACCGATGATCGTGCTCCGCCGAATCTGGATGTACCGGTTGCCTGGGCAACCGTACGCGCAGACCGTGTCATTCGATCGTCCTGTGACGGCGGCTGAGGCGCGGGAATACCTCCGCCTCCAGGTCGGTGATCCGCTGGAACTGTGGGCGCGCAGCGTCGACGAGGTGAATCAGAGTTCGTTCTAGAGACAGTTATCAAGCAGTAGGCCGTCCGCCCCAAGCACAGGCATGTCCGGGACGCAGCTAATGGCCGTTCAGCGACGATAGCGACCTGCTCCAAACCGGAATTACCGGAGGCGAACTATCGACCGTCTCCGGTCATCTGGTGCTACCGGAAGCGCACGTCAGCATGCTGCACAAGCGGATATGACGATAGAGTTTGAGAACGCCCGCGCAGGTTGGCCCACTAGGCCCTTGTCTCAAATCATCGGCTTGGACATCATAGGGTCGGTGGCCGCCAATTCACCGCGCGCTTGCGTCGTTTTCAGCGCTTTGGAAGCGCGACTGAAGTGCATTGATCCTGTTGGCAGCGCGCCTGGACCTCTGGCGCCGCACATTCGACTAAGCTGCAAAAACGCTTGACGTCAGGCGGCGCGAGTTTCTGCCACAGCTCCTTTTGCTTCTTATCGACGGCATCTTGATATCTCTTGCCTATAGACATCCGTTCGCAGCAATGCACAAAGCTGTTGATCACCACGCAATCGCTGTCCGCTTTACAGGCCCTCAGTTCCGGCCAGCTAATACCTAAAATAGCTTCCAGTTCATCTCCCGACTGTGGAGCTTCCGCCCACGCCGAAGACGCGACCCCTGCCACGACAACCAAAGCTCCTCCTACCAAGCGGCGCAGTCCGTGTCCAGTCGAGAGCGCGTGAAAGAATTGATCAGAGGGCATCGGGCGAAAGATGAAAAGATTGTCTTACTAGATTTTTACGAATTTTCCACTTCGTGCATTCATGTCTGCCAGATAACGGGCGCGTGTAGCCACGTCCGCGCCAGGAAAATTGAACTGCGGCTCAATTTGTTGGTTTCCGGCCGCCAGGTCGCTTCACCAGCTTCAGCTTAAGCCAGGGCCACGCGTCCGGTCCAGATCAGCAGGCAGCAATTCCGAAGCGCGACGCTCGAAATCCCTCTGATAGCGGTCGCAAACGACCTCTCGTATATAGCGGCCGCGTTCCAGCACAACCGACCCAATGGGGTCCTTCACCGCCCCGAGTTCATCGCCGCAACGCGGCCGGTCGGATCGAACACGCAGCATTTCGAGTGTTTGTTCAGAGGCGAGGCCGCGCTTTTCCTACGCACCATTGGCGCGCCTCGAATGTCAATCGGAGTAGCACAAGTATGCAGGCATGCCGGGTGTATCGCGAATGCCCGCCACAGGAGTCTGCATCATGACAGCCGCGTTCCCCCCACCGCTTGCACTGCGTCGCGAAGCGCTGCGCGATGCCTTGCGCAGTACGGCCGACTTGATCGTGCGGCGCCGCGCGGAGGAGATTGCCGAAAGCTACATTGATGACTAGGTGGCGCTGCACTGGCTGGAGTGGAACTGCGGCGGCTTGCGCCTCACCGCGACGGGAAACGACATCTGCAAGCAGATGATCGAGCGGCTCACGTGATGCCACGGGTCTGCGCCAGGGAGTCGCTTCGTCATCCGGATCGTTATACTGTCCTCGATCTCAACTCCCGATGGGATGGCATCGGACCTCAAGTGATCGAACCTCTGCTTCTCACCACGACGAGGGTTTCGACGTTCGAGGACAGCCGCGCTCTCACCGGCGCAACCGGCTTCTTCTTCAAGCGTGAAGACCACCTGTTTCTTGTCACGAGCAGGCACGTCGTCTTTGACAAGCCGACGAACCATTTCCCGAACCGCATCGAGATGGAGCTTCACAGCGATGCGTCGAATCTCACCCGCTCGGTCAGCCTTTCAGTGCTGCTCTACCGGGACGGCAAGAGCGTCTGGCGCCAAGGCAAGGATGACGGCGGCGAGATCGACGTCGCAGTGATCGAACTCGATCCGGCAGTCCTCCCCGCCGACATCGCCATGGAGTGCTTCACCCCGGCTCATCTGCAACGCTCGCTGGACGAGGTGGAAGTCGGAAACTCGGTGCTGGTGGTCGGCTTCCCGCTCGGCTTCCACGACACACTCCACCATCTACCTGTCGTGCGCCAGGCGACGATCGCCTCGTCGTTCGGACTTCGCTTTCAGGGGCAAGGCTACTTTCTGACCGATGCGCGAACCCACCGCGGCACCAGCGGTGCACCGGTCGTGTTGCGCAGCGCAGAAGCCGGCAACCTGCCCTGGAAGTTGCTCGGCGTCCATTCGTCGCGCATGGACATAGCCAGCAGGGATCAGGAACTGGACGAGTCGCTCGGACTCAATTGCGCGTGGTATGCCGACATCCTGCTCACACTCACCGATCCCGGGGCCAGCGTCCATGGCAGGACTCCACTGGCGGCGTAAGGCAAGCCGTGAGCTGCAATGGGTAAGTGAGTTCGA
>DASPWJ010000029.1:0-3533 GCA_035621895.1 Burkholderiaceae bacterium
ACCACGTAAAGCTTAAGCTGGGCATTTTGGGAAAGAAGCTTCGCGATCTCCTTTAAGGTGGCATCCGATTCGGGTTTAACGTCCGCCTTGCCCGTATCAAAGAGGATGCCGTATACGGAAGCGTGTCCCGTGCGCGTTATATCTCCGGCCAGACTCTCCGCATTGACTGCGACCAATCCGGACTCCATGGGCTTGATCTCGATCACATCGACCTGCGTGGCGATCGGGGTGCCGGAGTTGTCCTGCTCAAGGTGCACACTTACGTAGGCATCGCCCTCGGGACGCGAAAGCTTGGTCGATAACTGACGCGGAGAGCAGCCACCGCACCAGCCAACTGCACCGACGATTCCACCTCCGCACTCGGCGCCCGAGCAGGTAAATAGCGCCTGAAAACCGGCGCGCGCAAGCGCCTGCTGATAATTGCGGAAGACCTCAAGCGTTGAGCGTGTGTGCGGAACCTCGTAGTGGATGCGCGTGAGCTTGCCTTCCAGGTGCTGACTTTTGGCCCAGTGGTCCTGGTCGAGTTTTCCCAGCGGCAGGGTGTATTCATCAAATTCAGTCGTCGAGTATTCCGTAATGACGGCGCCGGGGTACCGCGAGATGAGCGGATGGTCCTTGCTTCCTGCAACATCGGTGTCTGCCGCAACTGCTGGCGCCACTGCCGCGATGAAAAGACTAAGCGCTGCAATTGTGCCAATCGAACGCATGTTGCCTCCCCCCATTGTTGTGCTTGTATATTAAGTTTCATCTTAACGCGCCGCGCGAGGTTGTTCGAATCTTTATTTGCGCAGAATTTGACCAAACGGCTCGCGCAACGAGGTCCTCTGCCACGTGGCACAGTGAGGCTGCATCGCCTCGTGATTTGGACAGGCATCAAGACGCTTGTGTGAGCAAACCGCCCAACTGCTAGCAGCAAGACTGCGTATGGACAGCGCAGATTCGGTACGCGAGAAATCGCGCACCGACAATATTACGATCGCAAGGGGTGCAGCCCACTACGGCCTTGCTGAGAACGCCAAAAGCAGACGCAAAGAAGGCGATTACCTCAGCTGAGAGACGATTCAACCGGGATGACCGCGACGCGAACGCGAGCGCCGCGACGCAGTACGTCGATTGCAACTTCGCTATTGATGTGCTCGGCGCTCAGCAGGCGGTGCAAATCATCGATACCGGCAACTGGTTGATCCGCAAAACCAAAGAGCAGATCGCCGGCCTCGATCCCGGCGCGCGCTGCGGGACCGCGCGGTTCGATCTGCTCCACACGCACGGCGGTGTTTTGCGTTAGTTGCGCCTGATGCCGCAGCCTTTGCGGCACTGCAATCGTGTGTGCACTGATACCCAAATGCCCGCGCCGCACGCGCCCGTGCTGTAGCAGCTGAAGAGCAACCCAGCGCACGGTGTCCACGGCCGTCGCAAAACAGATGCCTTGGGCAGCAGCAATGATTGCTGTGTTGATGCCGATGACACGGCCGGCACTATCGCACAAAGGTCCACCGGAATTGCCGGGATTTAGCGCCGCGTCCGTTTGAATTACATCGTCGATCAAACGCCCGGTGCTCGAGCGCAAGCTGCGGCCCAAGGCGCTTACCACGCCGGCGGTTACGGAACATTCAAAGCCATAGGGGTTGCCGATCGCAATCGCGAGCTGGCCCACGCGAAGATTCTTGGAACTGCCAAGTTCGAGCGGCTGCAGCTGGAGGTCCGCGCGAATAAGTGCCAGGTCCGTGTGCGGATCGGCACCAATCAACGCTGCACTGCTGTGTGATCCTTGCGTCGTCTCGACGCGGATCTGGCGTGCGCCGTGGACGACGTGGCTGTTGGTGAGAATCAAGCCGTCGGGCGTGAACGCAACGCCAGAACCGGTGCCTGCTGCGCGATCCGCCCGTTGCGGATGGATCGTCACAACCGCCGGACTGGCGAGTTCCGCGACGCGCGTAATTACGCGCGAGTAGGCATCAAGCGGTTCTTCGTCCATGACTGTTACGTCCTTACGTTACACCGCGAGTTCACCGCGGCGAATTGCCGTTGCGACTGCCTCGGCCCGAGAGTTGACCCCGAGTTTGTCGAAGGCCTCTTGCAGATGGAACTTCACCGTGTTGGGCGACAGCGAAAGCTGCCGCGCAATGACTTTGTTGGGCAGTCCGGCTGCGACGCGTTGGAGAATTTCGAGTTCGCGAGGCGACAGCGGGGTGGGTGCAGCGCCGGGCTCCTCCTCGTGCTCCTCGTCAGGCTCCCAGACTGCCAGTCCTTCGCCGATCGCTGCGGCGGCGGCGCGCATTGCCTCGGGGTTGGAGGAAAACCCCAACACGCCAGCCGCGCCCCGGCTCAGAATGGCGCGCAAGCTCGAGCGATCGCCGCTGATCAGACCAAGCACGGGCGCTTCGGCTTGAAGGGCGGTGAGGAAAAATGGCCGCGCAATTTCAGCCGCTCCTCCCGTTAGCACCCAGCTTTCGGTTTGGGCGAACAGTGAGCTGCGTAGCTCTTCAGGGTCTTGGGCGAGGGCGGCCAAAGTAAAGCCGCCGGCGCTTAGGCGCAGCGCAAGTTCCTGGCGCAGAGCTGGCGTCGCTGCCGCGACAATTGCTTTCACATCCGCTAAGTTTGGGTAGCGGTCAGCAAATGCAACCGCGTTAGCGTCGCGGTCGTTCACCGACCGTCATCGATAGCTGTCTTTTTTCTCCCGCTCGCAGGATGTCCAGCTCCAGCGTCGAGCCGATTGCGGTTGCGCCGATTTCGCGTGCCACCGCCCCAGGACTGTGGACTGCGTGGCCGCAAACGCCAAGCAACAGATCTCCGAAAACCAGTCCTGCGGTCTGCGCCGGCGAGTTTGGATCGACGCCGGTAACGATTACCGCCGTTTCACGATCTCGGCCAAGTTCAGTTCGTTGTGTCTCATCGAGCCATACCGGCTGCAGGCGCACCCCAAGGTAGGGCTGGGGCAAATACCCATGCTGCGCAACGCGCGCCTGCACGGCGGTGAGCGTTTCAACGGGAATTCCCAACGCGCGCCCCCGCGGGTTGGGAACTGCCATCGCACACAGCGCTCCCGTTGCGTCGAAGATTCCTGCGCCTTCCAGCGCCTCATCCAGGCGCGTCGCAAAGCGAATCGTGCGGGCAATGTCGCCACCGCGTCGCGAGCGCCATGACGGTCCGACAAGTTGGATATCGGCCCACTGTGCCAGCACTTGGGTGGCCTCCCGGCCAAGCAACGCTACCGGTTGACCTGCACGCAAACGCTCGGATGTACCCCGGGCCGCAGCCGGTAGGCCCGAGTGCACGCGAAGCACGGCAACATCAGTGGCCAAATCGAGTGCGACGACCTCCGCGTCCAGCCGCTCCGAAGCCGAGCGCACCACCACTTGATCGGCGGTCAAGTTTTCTGCGGCAGTCACGATGGTTTCGGCGTCCCAGACAATGCCCGAAAGCGACCGCCCCTTGGGGGTTTGTATCGCCACGACGCCGGCTGCTACCTGCTCGACCAAATCGGCCCGCTCCTGGGCCCAACTTTGTAATGCGTTCATTTGCTTCTTCCCTAT
>DASPWJ010000030.1:0-7064 GCA_035621895.1 Burkholderiaceae bacterium
CAAGCTTCATGTGCGCCATATTCTCGCTAAGCTCAATCTGACTTCGCGCGTCGAAGCGGCTGTTTTCGCGGTGGAGCATGGCGACCGTTCGGCCGTGCGCCCACCAACCTGAGGCGCAGCGAGTCTCCAAGCACCGATCAAAACCCTCCATTACCAAAGGGTTTGGGTAAAGCGGCACTGCGCGCGCCTTTCTTGGCCGTTCCCAGTGAAAAAAGGTCGTAGAGCAGTTTGCTGTCGCAACTCGAAATTTTTTCGTTGACGTCCTTCAGGATGGCATGGAAATTTGGCGTGTGGCCATACTCGCGGTACTGGTCCTGCAAGTAATTGATAACGGTTCAGTGATCCTCATCTAGACTCACGCCCTCGGCCGCGGCAATTGTTTCTCAGACTAAGTCCGACTAATTTGGCTCAAGAAGGTAGCCTTCGTCGTCTGCAGCGAAGATTTTTCCGTCGACTAAATGTTCCATGACCGCATCCCTTTGCGCGTGCAGGTGGGTGGGAACTTCTCAAAAGGCTTGCTGTGGGTCTGCGGGTGCGAAGGCATTTCGCCGTGGCCGTATCGCAGCATTCGGAAGGTCGAGACTTTGTCTTTTCGTATTCAGCCGATGGTCGAGCAACGCGGCGAGTCCCGCCAGGGCGTAGGCAGCATCACTCCGATGGGTGATTCAGGGGACAAACCGCCATCCACACAATGCAAGGCGATGGAGCACAGCGCAACGCGAACTTACGCAACAGGCAATGAAAGCGAACGGTGTGACCTGCGATTTGCCCGATGATCGACGCTTTGAGTCAGACTGCGTCCACACAGGTGGCTCCTGCATGGACGCGGAGCCCTTTGCCCTGCTCGTGGTGGGTGAATCGATGACACCGGAGTTTGAGGACGGCGATGACATCATCGTCGAACCGGCAGCACCGGCGAAAGACGGATCCTTCGTCCTTGCGCAGTCGGACGGACAGTACATCTTTCGACAATTGCGAAGTCACGAACAGGGTTGGTGGCTATGCCCTCTAAATGATCGCAGTGCAAGCGTCGAAATCGCGGACCTCGCGCTGATTCGGGGCGTTGTCATCCAGAAATCCAAACCGGGGTGTCGAAGCGCAACGCGACACTATTGGGCGTGAGAGTGCACATGGCGCACGCGCAGGGTCTGCTTGCTGATTTGGTCGCCGCGGTCCAGCAAAATTGTGACCTGGTTGACGCCCGACACGCGCGCGACAGCGGACTGTGCACTTACCTCTTGGGAATGCGCGAATACTTCCGGTGGTTTTCGAAAATGGATCTGGGTGCGACCGTTGAGGTTAGCGCCGTCAGATCCTGGATCGCGAAACAAGAGCAGCATTGGGAGTGGCTGCTTGATCAAAGTTCGGACGAGTTGGTCGCGCTACCCCTGCACGGGGGGCCGGGCGCCTACGAGGACGAGGCGGTAAATCGACTGATCGCCGAGCATGAGCTGATCTACGGTGCCGGACTCGGGCGATTTGGCATTCCCCTGTTTTTTCTTGCGCGATGTGAGTCCAAGTGGCAGCGCGACAGCGTGCAAATCGTGGTTGCAGGCGAGGAGCTTGCGCGTGGGTTTGTTGCGCCACCTGCCGTTAGCCGCGGATCATTGATCATCGTGCGTGTGGACGCCCTACGGCGTTGGCTTTGGACTCGCGCTGAGACTGCAGTAACGCGCGAGCCGACCGACGCGTTTCGCCTTGCCCTTGGCGCTTACGACCGGGGAGGCAGTCTGCAGCAGACGATTGAGAGTATGGCCAGCGGCGAGCTCGAATCCCTAATTCTGCATGAGCTCGGCGAGTTACGCGCCGGCCAGCTCCTAGGTCCCGACTGGGAGCCGATGCTTGAGCAACTGAGTGATCGCCGGGCCGAGTTGGTCGTGCGGGCGGTGCGGGATCTGCTCGCGGACTGCATGGTGACCTTGCCTGTGCTGCTCGAGCGTCGCGCAGAAGCGTCCTTGCATTTTTGGTTTTCCAATTTTGATGGCATGCGCCGGGCTCTCGCGCCCCAATTTCTCGCTGCTCGGAGCAGTAGCCACCACGCCATTGACGTTGACGTATTGCAGGATGCTGTCACCCAAGGACGCGAGCGATGGAACCTGATTGCGCTTGAGTTGCTTTCACGCTGGCGCGCGGGTGGCCGGCAGGCCGTAACGGCGCGCGCTACCGCGCTTTGTCCGGCCTGAGGACGCGAAAATGCTTAGAGTCGCCAACGGGACGCATCGACGACGCTCTTATGTTTTCTCACCAAGCTGATTGCACACATGGCGTGCACCCCGCTTTGCGACAGTTTTATCTTCATAGGTTGTGAGGCAAGCGCGGGTAAGGGCTTTGCGTCCTTGCCCTGATCAGCGATGGATCACGGGCAGGCTGGCAGCCGGCAGATGCGAAACGCGTGGCACCACGCCGGATTAATGAGCCCGGTGCGCTGGGGAAAGCATCTTGCCGACTAAAGCGGAAGGGTGCAGATCTGCTCGCCACGCATGCCACCGGCCGTGAGCGTTTGTACCAGCGTATCGACGAATTCCACGGGCCCGGCCACGTAGACGGCGCTCGTGCCGTAAGCGGCGTTATCCGAAAGCACGGATGAGGCAATCGTCCTTGCACCCGAGATGGCGCTCGGATCAGTGCTCGGTTGAAAGCGGAAATGATCCAGGCTCGTCGCCCATGAACGGCACTGGTTTGCCAGATAGTGTCCGTCCGTGCGCGTTGCATGCCAGTAAAGTGCGATTGATTCGAAAGCGTCGATGGCAATGGCGTGCTCGACCAGGCTCTTGATTGGGCCAAAAGCCGTGTCACAGGCGATGAAAATTGGTGGCCGCTGGGCGCTGGCATCGAGCACGAATTTGCCGGCCGGCCCATGAATATCGATTGGGTCGCCGACTCGAACGGCGCCTTCGAACAACGCGCGCCCCAGCGCGCCGTCGGCTTCTCGTGCAAAGTGAAAGTGCAGGTTGCGCTCGTCGCAGGGGCAACTTGCCAGGGGCACGGACTCGGACAGATCCCCGGTACTGCTGCTAGCCCCCAAAGTGACCGACTGCCCGGCGAGAAAACGCAGACGATGCGAGCGTGGGGTTTGCAAATGCAGCAGCAATGTGTTGGCTGCCAGTGGCGTGATGGAGCGAACGCGCGCAACGATTTGCTGATGCGGGATATCTTGCGGTCCGGCAGCCTCAAGGATTTCGATGATCGCGTCGCTCACGGCAGTGTGCGTGCAAAGCAACACGTAGCCTTGCTCGGTCTCTTGCTCCGTCAGCCGGTAGTCGCCCTTAATCAGGGCTCGCAGCTCGCCGGCAACGAGGCGGGCCTTGCACAGGCCGCAGGCGCCATTGCCGCAACCGTAACCGAACTGAATTCCGGCCTTCAGCCCGGCCTGCAACAGCGAGTCGTTGCCTTCGACGAGATACTGGTGACCACTTGGGCGGACCGTGACGTGCGCCGTGACGGCTTCAAGCATGCTAACTCCCGCTTCAAGTTGTTCGGGCTCGCTGCCCAAAATTCGACGCAACCCGCTGTCAAGAAAGTCCAGCAGTGCGCTCGCGGTCTGCCCGGCGGCGATGCCTGCGCGCATCGCCAGCAGCATCTCGTGATAGGCCTGAAGGTGCCGGCGTATCTCGGCCAATTCGATGCTTTTGGCAAATAACCGTTGGGCCAGCACTTCTTGCGAGGGAAGCACGAACTCGGCCATCCGGCGCGCGAAGGCTGTTTCGCGGATGCGAACGGTCTTCTCCAAGGCGCCGTCGTCGACCAATTCGACATCGGGAAAGTTGCGCCGCAGCTCCTCGAGGCTGACCAAACCATCGAAGGAGGTCAGCTCTCCATTTGCGATCTTGCGCTGCAGGGCGCCGCGCGGCACGCCGACCAGGCGGGCTGCGCGTGCCAAGCTCAGCCGAGCGCTCATAGCGCCCCGATCCTAGCGCCCGCTCCAATAGTCGGCTTTTTCCGGCAAAACCCAGCGAACACCGCCACGGGGATTTTCCCGGTCGCCATAAAAGCGCGGTATCAGGTGAATATGAACGTGCGCAATCGACTGTCCCGCAGCCGGCCCGTCGTTGATTCCGATCGTGTACGCGTCCGGGCGCAGTCGCTCACGCAGGTCACTTTGCGCTTGGTCGAGCAACTCATTTATGGCCGCCCGTTCCTCACTGTTGAGCTGAAAGTACGAGCCAATGTGGCGCCGCGGGACGATCAAGGTGTGACCCGGCGCAACGGGGTAGGCGTCATCGACGCCTACCGCTAAGGGGGATTGGAATCGGACTCGGGATTCGGTTAGGGTGCAAAACGGACAGGACATGATCGTGTGAATCGGCGATCGCTAACCCGTACTGCTTGGAGGCTTGCGCATCTGGTTGGCAACCACGGAGACAAAGCGCAAGGCGCTTTGTGTCCCAGGATCACTGGCGATTCTGAGCAGGCTGAAAACACCACCTGATGGCGCCGGCTGCTGGGCTAGCTCGCGCTTGGCCGTACACGCCGATTCGGCCAGATCGATCAGCGCGTTCTGAACTTCTTCGCGCCCGAGCACTTCAACCAAGCGCAAAAAGCCCGAACTGCGCGCGAGTTTGTCAACTAGCGCCGCCAGTTCGGTCGCTACCGTTGAGAGCCGGTTGACAATGTCGTCAGAAAGCGAATCTTCCATCGCGCCCACTAGGCGCGCCAGACCGGCCAGACGCTCCAGGTCTCCACTTTCGACCAAGCGCGTAATCGTCGGCAAGGCCCGCGTAATGCCGCTACGGTTGATGCGGTCGACCAGGTCCAGGCCTCCTGCTGCCGCCGCCGACACGCGCGCGACGATATCGTCGGACAAACTGTCTTCGGCCGCACCAGCCAAGCGCGCAAAGTCAGCGACGCGCTGCAGGTCGCCGCTGCGTACCATCGCCGCGAGCGTCGGAAGTGCGTCGCCTAAGCCGCTGCGGTTGGCGCGGTCGAGCAAGTCCATGGAGTTGCCCACCGTTGCCGCGAGCCGCGTTACGGTGTCATCCGTGAGCGCGTCGCGGGCCCCGGCAATCACCCGCTCGACCTCGACAAGTGCTACCGAGGCTGCCAAGTCGCCGCCATTACCTTTTTGCTCACTCATGGTCGCCTCCTTAGAGCAAGCCGCGCGCGCTGGCCCAGTACAGCTGGTTGTACGCCATCTTGAACCAGTGGATCGACTTGGTGGCCGGCTTGGGGTCGGGCGGATTGTTGTAGTTAAACATTGCGTACGTGGCCTTGTCCTTGCCCGCCTCGATAAAGCAAAAGACCTTGCCGTCGTAATCGCGAACTGGCGAGCCGATCTTGACGATGGATGCAAGGTTTTCGGCCAGCGCCTCGGCTTCAAAGTGCGCCGTTGAGCCGGCTTTGCTGATCGGGATATTGGTCGTGTCGCCAAGCGCAAAAGCATTCTGCCGACCTTCGATCGACAGGCGGTTGCGGTCGACGGGAATCCAGCCTCCCTTGCCTAGATTATTCTTCTCGATGACCTCCATTCCGCGGTGAGCCGGGACGGCTACCAGCAGATCGTAATTGACCTCTGATCCTTCCTCGCTGTGCACCACCTTCTTGGCCCCATCGATACTCTTGATGTTAAACAGCGTCTCGTACGTGATTCCGCGCTGATCGAACTCGCCTTGCATCCACTTGCTCACGGGCTCCAGACTGTGCAGCCGGCCAATCGGGTACGTGTAGTGAAACGACACTTTGTCGCCCAAGCCGCGATCGCGGAAAAAGTCGTACAGGCAGAACGTCACCTCAGGTGGAATCATCGGACACTTGTGCGGCACGCCCACAGCAACGACGACTCGCCCACCGCGAAAGGCGTTGATGGTCTTCCAGAACTTCAGCGCCGCTTCTTCCGTGTAAACGTTGATCGAATTGTCGGCAAACCCCGGTATCTCCTCGGGCACCGGGCGCGATCCGGTGGCGATCGCAATTAGGTCATAGCCAAACGTGCGCCCGCTCTTGGTTTTGACCTGGTTCTTGTCCAGATTAAATTCCTCTACCGGGTCGACGTGAAACTCGATGCCGGGCTCAAGCAAACTGGCCTGATCGCGATACAGTTCGTCGGTCGCCGCCCGCCCGAGTGCTACGTACAGCAGCCCGGGTTGGTACATGTGCTTGTCCGAAGCCGACAGCATCGTCAATCGGACCTTCTTTGCCTTGAGCTCTCCGCAAAGACGCCTAGCCAGGTTATTGGCCAAGATCGTCCCCCCCATGCCACCGCCGACAATCAGAATTCTCATTTTCTGTCTCCTTGCGTTTGCTAGAGCTATTTTGCTTTGCGTACCACAACGTGCCAAACACCGGCGTCGCTGGCCGTGGAAACCAGATCGTGTCCCACTTTGTGAATCCACTCCGGTATGTCTGAAGCGGAGCCTTCGTCGGTGGAGAGCACCTCGATTTCATCACCGACCGCGGCCAGCTTGATTGCGGCAATTAACTCCATCAGCGGCCCGGGACA
Organism: Burkholderiaceae bacterium; assembly: GCA_035621895.1. Lineage (GTDB taxonomy): Bacteria > Pseudomonadota > Gammaproteobacteria > Burkholderiales > Burkholderiaceae_F > GJ-E10. Next base: position 6,437 of record DASPWJ010000030.1, read on the forward strand.
AAATGTTCCGCGGGCATCGATCACCTGCTTTGATGTCATCGAACTCCCTCCTCCTTCAGAACGTGAGCAACTGGCCACCGACGCTGTCGGTCAAAAATCGGGTCAGACCCAGCGGACGCGCGAGGAACGGTTCCAGATCCTCGGCCTTGGTTCCCAGCACGTCCATCGCCATGGAACACGGGTGAATCTTGGCATCGCCCAACTCCATTGCCTGCTGCAGCAACTGCTTAAAGGGCGGAACCTTTTTGCCTGCCATCGTACGCCCGAAGTTGCCCTCGGCCCCCGGCTCTTGAGTGTTGGCGCGCACGAAATATTGCAAGGAATTCATCGAGAGCAGAACCTGGACCTGGGTGCCGCTTACCGCACCGACTGATGCGACCATGGCCGCCATCTGCAAGCGCTCCAGGCTGCCGCTGACGACCAAAATACTGAGCTTATTGGAACTCATGAGTTGTGCTCCTGCGATATTGGGAATGCGTTCGATTCCGCTTTGGCGGGTGCGTTCATTTCGCGCCCTCTGGGCGGGCCAGCGCCGCCAACGCGGTGGGGGCGATGGTGTTTCGCTGCAGCGCCGCCTCCTTGTTTGCCGCCATGCCAAAGGCGACCGCCATCAGCTGGCTGTAAAAGA
>DASPWJ010000031.1:0-3526 GCA_035621895.1 Burkholderiaceae bacterium
TCGTTCCAAGGCGGCGGCTCCTTCGCCCAGTCGAACCGGTAATACCAGACATTCGACTGTCGAGCCTTGAGTGTGTTCAGAACGTTATCGCGGTTAGCGATAAATAGTATTTGCGCCAGTAGCGCCGTCCTTGCGTTGTACCCGGTCTGCGGGCTATCGACCGGCAGATACTGTTCATTTACCAGTGACCCGACGGTCAGCTTCGTGCTGTTCGGGTCGAACCCATAAAGAGTCTTGAAACGCTCTGCGTCGCTTGCCCTAAAGCCAGACGCCCCGCCCAACGCCGGCGACAGCGCGAGCATCTGCGCAACCAATTTACCTTCTTCACCGGTATTGCTTGCCAGCACTGGTACGCTCGTGTACTCACCTGCAGCAAAAGCTGCAATCGGGTCCGCTGGTAGTAGCGCACCATCTGGGATCGGCCCCGACGCGCCCAATCCCAGCGGTACTAGCTTGCTGACCATGGTCGTGAGGATGGTTGATCCGCTTTTACCACGCAGGTAATCGGCAATCTGTGCACTCGCCTGTTTGACGACCAACGCTGTGGCGGCTGCATCGTCCGCAGCTTTGCCCTCCGCAATGAGCAGACTATGGAGCAAGGCTTTACCTTGCGCCGCATAGTACGACGCGGGCTGCAAAGCCGGTATCGAGCCAGTGGGTAGGTTGCTGGCCAGCGATACGCCGCTGCTAAGAGCTATGACTCGGTTAAAGAGCCCCATTCTTCGAGTTGGCGCAGCGACCATTAACGCCCAAACATTGATTGCACCCGAGGACTGGCCCATAAGGGTCACGTTGTTTGCATTACCACCGAACTCGCTAATGTTCTGGCGGAGCCATTGCAGCGCCTTGATGTTGTCGAGCAGTCCGAAGTTGCCCGAGTCCTCATCGGCGCTGCCGGTTTTTAGCTGCTGCAGGTAAAGGCTGCCGAAAACCCCAAGGCGATAGTTCACCGTGACCACGATCGCGTTGGCGGCCTTAGAGAGATTTGTTCCGTTGTACATCGGGTCCGCGGTGTAACCGGAGACGCCATAGCCGCCGTGGATGAAAACGATAACGGGAAGGCCCGCATCACGGGTCGCGGGACGCCAAATGTTGAGGTACAGGCAGTCTTCGCTACCCACTACCTGATTGAGCGTAGTCCCAATCGTGGCGTCATAGGTATTGTTTGCCCCGGGTCCACCAAGTACTCCCCATTGCACGCAGGCACTAGCGAAGGTCTTGGCCGGTCGCACGGACGTCCAGGGTTCCGGATCTTGCGGGGCCTTCCAACGCAGCGCCCCGACTGGCGGTTTCGCAAATGGCACGCCCAGCCAATACAGAGTCCTTGAGCGTGCGCAGTCGTCCACGCCTTCAATCGGCCCAAACTGCGTCTTTCGTACGACCGCCAATTGCTCAGGGTCTTGAACTGCCGGCATCACGACCTCCGCCATCAATCATTCAAACTTCGCGCGGATTCTGGGCACTAACAAAACTCGCACTTCAAAATTTGCTCGAAACTCACTCCACGACGAGTTGTAACGCGATGCCACGCCCTTCACCGAACTAAGGCATGTACTTTCCACCGTTAATTGACAGTGTCGCCCCCGTGATAGATCCGGCATCTTCACTGGCAAGAAATACCACGGCTCGTGCGATTTCCTCGGGCTTACAAAGTCGGCCGGTTGGCACCGACGCCAGGATCTGCTTGAGCACGTCGGGTGGAACGGCAGCGACCATGTCCGTGTCGGTGTACCCCGGAGCGATCACGTTGGCCGTGACGTTGCGTGCAGCACCCTCCAGCGCTAACGACTTGGTAAAGCCGATGATTCCGGCTTTGGCCGCAGCATAGTTGGTCTGTCCGAATTGCCCTGCCAACCCATTGATCGAACTCAAACTGATGATGCGCCCGTAGCGACGCTCGCGCATCCCTTCGATGACGGCGCGGCACATATTAAAGCAGCCCGTTAGGTCCACGTCGATGACCGAGCGCCATTGTTCCTTGGTCATCTTATGCAGCGTCCCATCGCGCGTGATCCCCGCGTTGTTGACCAGAACATCGATGGGGCCAACTTCTTTTGTGACCTGCGCGACGCCGCGCTGGCAGGCATCGAAGTCGGCCACATCCCACTGATAGGTCGGAATCGCCGTTTCGCTGCGAAACTTCTCTGCGGCCGCGGCATTGGCCGCATAGTTTGCAACGACGCTGTAACCGGCGCTCTTTAGTGCCTTGCATGTTGCGGCACCAATGCCGCGAATGCCTCCTGTGACAAGCGCTATGCGTGCCATGATTTTTCTCCGCTCGCTGATAAACCGGCAAATCAACTGGAAAAGCTATTTTTAACCGATGCAGCGTCTCCTTCTATGACAGAGCCTGCGCGTTCGGTTGACGTTTGCGCTAAATCAACGATACGCTATCGCACTCTCGATAAGGACGACAAGCACAAGGGGGAGTCATGAAGCTGCGCTCGATTGCACTGGCATTAACCATCGCAGGGGCGTTGACCGCCTCCTCGTTCGCGGAGGAAAAGCCCGTCAAGATTGCACTTGTCACCGACAAGACGGGGCCGTTGGAAGCCTACGCCAAGCAGACATCGGCCGGGTTCGCGATGGGGCTAGAGTACGCAACGGGCGGCACCATGACAGTCGCAGGCCGCAAATTGGTAGTCATTGAAAAGGACAGCCAAACGAAGCCCGATGTTGGCCGCAATCTTCTAAACGAAGCGTACAACGACGACGGTGCCGATATCGCGGTCGGGGGAACGAATTCGGCAGTGGCACTGGCCATGTTGCCCGTCGCGCAGGACAACAAAAAGATCTTCATCGTTGAACCCGCGGTAGCAAACTCCATCACGGGCGATAAGTGGAATCGCTACATTTTCCGCACGGGACGTAACTCCGACCAAGATGCGATCTCCAATGCGATCGCCATCGGAAAGCCCGGCACGGTGGTGGCGACCATTGCTCAGGACTACGCTTTTGGCCGCGATTTCGTGGCCGCTTTCCGCACGGCCCTTGCTCCCACCGGCGCAAAGCTCGTGTTTGAGGAATATGCGCCGCCCGCGACGACGGATTTCACGGCCTCGTATCAGCGCATCTTTGATGCACTTGCCAAAGAAAAGGGCAAGAAAATCATTTTCATGAACTGGGCCGGGGCGGGCAATCCAATGTCGGCCCTCAAGGCGCTAAATCCGGAACGCTTGGGTATCACCATGGCGACGGGTAGCAACATCTTGCCGGCACTCGTGGCCTACAAGGAATTCCCCGGATTGGAGGGGGCCGGCTACTACTATTACGAGAACCCAAAGAACAAGGTCAATGACTGGCTTGTCGCAGAAAACAAGAAACGCTTTAACGGAGCCCCGCCCGACTTTTTCACCTGCGGCGGGTTCACCGCCGCGCAGGCCGTAGTGGCGGCGCTAAATAAGACCCAAGGTTCAACCGACACCGAAAAGTTGATTTCCGCCATGGAGGGCATGTCGTTTGATTCGCCCAAGGGCAAGGTGATGTTCCGCAAGGAAGACCATCAGTTGCTTCAGCCGATGTACGC
>DASPWJ010000032.1:0-38985 GCA_035621895.1 Burkholderiaceae bacterium
TTTTCATCCGCAATCTCGAGCAGGCGCAAGGCAACGGGCTGATCGGGACCGAGCATTTCGCCCGAGGCAATGCGAAACAGCAGTGAGTATCCGATCTGGCCGGCGGCGCCGGTGACTGCAACGCGTACGGGTGCGGCGGACGGTGGACTCATCACGGTTCTCCTAGTGGCGTAGCTAATTGCAGATCGCTTTTCGCTCGATCAACGGCGCGCTGCCGCTGAAAAGTCTAATCCCGCCGTCTGCTTGGGCAGCCGCATCCCCAATACGCGCCCCCGCAGGCTGCGTCGATCTGGTTAGTATACGCCCACTCATATATAAGACATAAGATCATCTTGCACTTGGCAGCGCGTTCTGGTTCACTATGGGAAACGGTACCGGATTTGCCCATGAGCTCCGATTCGGCCTCCGCCGGCACGGCACCTAGCCGCAACAAGCGGGCGGCTTTGTATTCGCCTTTATACAAGCAAATCAAACGCTTGCTTCTGGAAGGGCTACGCCGTGGAGATTGGAAGCCGGGCGCGGCGATACCAAGTGAGCTGGAGCTTGCCTCCCGCTTTCAGGTCAGCCAGGGCACCGTTCGCAAGGCAATTGACGAGTTGGCGGCCGAGAATTTGCTCGTGCGCCGGCAAGGCAAGGGCACGTATGTTGCGACCCATCTGGAGCCGCGCTCGCAATATCGCTTCTTGCGCCTGCTAGCCGACGACGGCCAAGTGCCGGCCGCACAGAGCCGGTTCATCGAATGTCGGCGAATGCGTGCCCCAGCGGAAATTGCCGCACGTCTGGGCTTAAAGGCAAGCGCGGGCGTCGTCTTTATCCGGCGATTGCTGCGCTTTGCTACGGCGCCCGTCGTGCTCGACGACATATGGCTGCCGGCGCGCTTGTTTCGCGGTCTGAACTTCGAGCGGCTCGCGGCCTATACGGGCCCACTGTACGGCCTATTCGAGTCGGAGTTTGGCGTGCCCATGACGCGCGCCGACGAACGATTGCGCGCAGTGGCAGCCGACGAACGAAGCGCCGAACTGCTGCAAGTGCCGGCGGGCAGCCCCCTGCTTCTCGTTGAGCGTGTCTCCTATACCTATGGCGATCGGCCGGTGGAAGTGCGACGCGGACTTTGCGTTACGCGCGAGCACTACTACCACAACGTACTGGCGTGAACGATTCGATGCGGCCAAGCGGCGCTTTCCCCCCACGCGTGAATTGCGTCAGAATAGCGGGGCGACCTCGCGATCCGATCGTCGTACCAATGGCTCCGAACCGAACATGACGAACTCGAATCCCACTCGCCGCAGCCCCCGATCGCAGATCCGCAACATCCGCTTTGATCAACTGCGCAACTACCGCCTGCCACTTGCGGGCATCGTCTCGATCTTGCATCGAATCAGCGGATTGCTGCTGTTCTTGTGCTTGCCCTTGCTGTTATGGTTGTTTGATCTGAGTCTGGCCTCGGAGCGCAGCTTTGATCATTTTGTGCAGATCTCCCAAAGCTGGGTGACGCGTATCGTTTTGCTCGCATTGGGCTGGGCGCTGCTGCATCACCTTTGTGCGGGCGTGCGTTTTTTGCTGCTGGACTTGCACCTAGGAGTGGACCGCATCGCAGCGCAAAGGAGCTCGATCGCCGTTTTGGCCGTCAGCGGATCTTTGACGCTGCTGTTTGCACTGCATGTTTTCGGAGTCCTCTGATGGCCTTCGGATCGCGGCGCGTGCTCGTCGGCGCGCACTATGGATTGCGCGACTGGCTGGTCCAGCGCATCACCGCGCTCGTTCTGACCGTATTTGTCGCCGTGGTGGTATTTGGCGTGGCTGTTGCCGGCGAACTTGACTACGGGGCGTGGTCGGCAATCTTTGCCCCTCTTCCGATGAAGCTGCTCACCATGCTGGCCATCGTGGCGCTGTGCTACCACGCCTGGATCGGTGTGCGCGATATCTGGATGGACTACGTCAAACCGGTGGCGGTGCGCCTTGCACTGCACGTCGTGACGGTCCTTTGGCTGGCGTATTGCCTGCTTTGGTCCATTGAAATTCTTTGGAGCGTTTGACGACCATGGCATTGACGCAGCGCCGGTTTGACGCGGTCATCGTCGGTGCCGGTGGCGCCGGCATGCGCTGTTCGCTGCAGCTGGCACGTGCCGGCTTGAGCGTGGCAGTGCTCAGCAAGGTATTTCCGACCCGCTCGCACACCGTTGCGGCGCAGGGCGGCATCGGCGCCTCATTGGGCAATATGACCGAGGATCAATGGCTGTGGCATATGTTCGACACGGTCAAGGGGTCGGACTACCTGGGCGATCAGGACGCTATCGAATTCATGTGTCGCGAAGCATCGGGCGCCGTTTATGAGCTTGAGCATCTGGGCATGCCCTTTGATCGCAACCCCGACGGGACGATCTACCAGCGGCCGTTCGGAGGGCACTCGGCAAATTTTGGCGAAAAGCCGGTGCCACGCGCCTGCGCCGCGGCGGACCGAACCGGCCATGCGCTGCTTCACACGCTGTACCAGTGCAACGTGGCCGCCAAGACCCAGTTTTTTGTGGAATACATGGCGCTTGACCTGCTTCGCGATGCGGACGGTGACTGCCTCGGTGTGGTGGCACTGGAAATGGAAAGCGGCCAACCCGTGTTGCTCCAGAGCAAAGTTACCGTGCTTGCGACCGGCGGCGCAGGCCGCATCTTTGCTGCCTCAACCAATGCCTACATCAATACGGGTGACGGACTTGGGATGGTGGCGCGTGCGGGGCTGCCGTTACAAGACATGGAGTTTTGGCAGTTTCACCCGACCGGCGTTGCGGGCGCCGGTGTACTCATCACCGAGGGCGTACGCGGCGAGGGTGGCATCTTGCTGAATTCGCGCGGCGAACGGTTCATGGAACGATACGCGCCCACGCTAAAGGATCTGGCGCCCAGAGATTTTGTCTCGCGCTCGATGGACCAGGAAATCAAAGAAGGGCGTGGCTGCGGGCCCGAACGCGACCACGTCATGCTTAAGCTCGATCACTTGGGCGCCGAGACCATCATGAAGCGACTACCCTCGATCCGGGAAATCGCCATGAAGTTCGCCAACGTCGATCCAATCCGCGAACCGATTCCGGTCATCCCCACCATCCATTATCAAATGGGCGGAATCCCCGCCAACTACCATGGGCAGGTTATCGTGCCCCTCGACGGGAATCCCGAGGCGGCCGTAGGCGGCCTCTATGCGATCGGCGAATGCTCCTGCGTGTCAGTGCATGGCGCCAATCGATTGGGTACAAATTCGCTGCTGGACCTGATTGTCTTTGGGCGAGCCGCCGGAAACCATATCGCGAGTACTGTGCAGCCAGGATCGACCCACAAACCCTTGCCGCGCGATGCAGCCGACGCCACGCTGTCGCGCTTGGCGCAGTTCGATTCGCGCTCTAGCGGCGAGCGCACGCACGAAGTGGCCGCGGATTTGCGTCGAACCATGCAGGCGCATTGCGGCGTCTTTCGCACGGAAGCGTTACTAGCCGAGGGCGTGCGCAAAGTCGCGGTGCTTGTTGAGCGCGCCGCGCGGGTGTCGATCAATGACAAGTCACGCATTTTCAATACCGCTCGCGTCGAAGCAATCGAACTCACCAATCTGGTCGCGGCAGCGCAGGCAACGATCGAATCGGCACTGGCGCGAACCGAGAGCCGAGGCGCCCACGCTCGCGACGATTTTCCGCTGCGCGACGACGCGAACTGGATCAAGCACACGTTATGGTATTCGGGTGGTCGGCCCCTGCAATACAAACCGGTGCACCTCAAACCGCTCAGCGTTGCGACCTTCGAGCCCAAGAAGCGAACCTTTTGAAGGACGACGAAGAATGACCGCCGAAACTCCTGTTTCTGCGCCGGCACCTTCGGTGCAAGGGGGCACGGCGCGCTTTCGCATCTATCGCTACAACCCCGATCAGGACCGCAAACCGCGAATGCAAGATTTCGAGGTGCGGTTACATGCGCACGATAAGATGCTGCTCGATGCGCTCATGCGCATCAAGGCAGAGGTGGACGACAGCCTTTCGTTTCGTCGCTCCTGTCGCGAAGGCGTGTGTGGATCTGACGCCATGAACATCAACGGACGCAACGGGCTGGCTTGTGTTACGAATTTGCGCGACTTGCACCAGCCCATTGTGCTGCGGCCGCTACCCGGTTTGCCGGTCGTGCGCGATCTTATTGTCGATATGACCGACTTTTTCCAGCAGTACCACTCCATTAAGCCATACCTCGTAAACAACACCGCGCCGCCCGAACGCGAGCGCTTGCAATCGCCCAAGCAGCGCGACGAACTCGATGGGCTGTACGAGTGCATCTTGTGCGCTTGCTGCTCCACCTCGTGCCCGAGCTTTTGGTGGAACCCCGACAAATTCGTGGGTCCCGCCGGATTGCTGCAGGCGTACCGATTTCTTGCTGATAGCCGTGATGAGGCCGGCGCCGAGCGGCTCGACAATCTCATGGACCCGTACCGGTTATTTCGCTGCCACACGATCATGAACTGTGTCGACGTTTGCCCCAAGGGTTTGAATCCGACGCGGGCGATCGGCAAGATCAAGGAAATGATGGTTCGACGGGAGATCTGATGCCGGTGGCAGAAGATTTTCGCTGCAACGACGATCTGGGCGTGGCCGATCCGGACGCGCCGGTGAGCGTTGCGCTGCGGCGCCTGCGCTGGCGTGCTCGCCGGGGCCTGCTCGAGAACGATTTGCTGCTCGGGCGATTTTTTGACCGGCACATGGCGACGTTAAGTTCGAGCGCGCTCGATGCGCTTGCCGGCTTGCTCGATCTGCCCGATGGCCAGCTGCTCGATCTAGTATTGGGACGCGCTGAACCGCAAGGCGCACTGGACTGCGCGACGGTGCGCGAGCTGCTGACGATGCTGCGCTCGGCCTAGGATCACGATGACCGCAGCTGGCACGGAGTTTGACTCATTGATGAAGTCGCTTGCACCCTGGGGAAATTTACATGGCATTGAAACCCTCGACCCACAAAGCCACGTTGAGCTTTAGTGATGGCACGCCATCGCTCGAATTGCCGCTGTACAGCGGCGCGATCGGCCCGGACGTCATCGATATTCGCTCGCTGTACGCGCGTACCGGCAAATTCACCTACGACCCGGGTTTCCTGTCGACCGCCTCCTGCAATTCGTCGATCACCTACATAGATGGCGACAAAGGCGAGCTGCTGTATCGCGGCTACCCGATTGAGCAGCTGGCCACGCAGTGCGACTTCCTCGAGGTCTGCCACTTAATTTTGTACGGTGAGCTGCCCAATGCGCAGCAACGCGCGAATTTTGTGGCGACGGTGACCAAGCACACGATGGCCCATGAGCAGATGCAGTTTTTCTTGCGTGGGTTTCGCCGCGATGCGCATCCGATGGCCGTCATGACGGGCCTGGTGGGGGCATTGTCGGCGTTTTACCCCGACTCGATGAATCTTCACGATCCGGCGCAACGGCAGATCTCCGCGATTCGTCTAATCGCCAAGATGCCCACCCTCGTGGCGATGGCGTACAAATACACGATCGGTCAGCCGTTCATGTATCCACGCAACGAGCTGTCCTACGCGGGCAATCTTATGCGCATGATGTTTGCGACGCCGTGCGAGGAGTACAAAGGCAACGAGGTGCTCGTCCGCGCGCTGGATCGCATTTTGATCTTGCACGCCGATCATGAACAAAACGCCTCGACTTCAACCGTGCGCATGTGCGCTTCTTCGGGCACCAATCCGTTTGCGGCCATTGCGGCGGGTGTCGCGTGCCTGTGGGGCCCGGCCCACGGCGGCGCCAATGAAGCGGCGCTGAACATGCTCTACGACGTCCAGCGCCAGGGTGGTGTTGCCAAGATCGGCGAATTCATCGCACAAGTCAAGGACAAAAATTCCAATGTCCGACTTATGGGTTTTGGACACCGCGTATATAAGAACTATGATCCGCGCGCGCGGCTCATGCGCGAGACTTGTCACGAGGTCCTGAACGAACTCGGCTTGCACGAGGATCCGCTCTTTAAGCTAGCCATGGCGCTGGAAAAAATCGCGCTCGAGGACGAGTATTTTGTCAGCCGCAAGCTATATCCCAACGTCGACTTTTATTCGGGGATCGTGCAAAAGGCGATCGGCATCCCGGTTTCGTTGTTCACCGCGATTTTCGCGCTGGCGCGTACCGTAGGCTGGATTGCCCAGCTCAATGAAATGATCTCGGATCCGGAGTACAAGATCGGGCGGCCGCGACAGCTTTACGTCGGTCCAACCCGCCGGGACGTGCGGCCAATCGAGCAACGATGAGTTTGCGAAACTTCAACAATGAACCTTCTTTTCTTCCGATCGTGCCGCGCGGGCGAATCGCAAGCCGGTGCTAGGATGCAACTTGCGCTGCCAGTTTCGATCGGCTCGAGGCATCGAGGTGTTCGGCCAATGGTAGTGCGACTACGGTGAGGCAATCCGGGCCCCCGGAATCCGGAGGCGCGTGATTCGGTCGGCAGCTGCCGGTCGAGCAATTTTGACGAGAAGCTCGTTCGAAAGGGCAGGCAACACCATGATGATGCGACAGTTTGAGGCCAACTCGTACCTGTTTGGCGGCAATAGCCCGTACGTCGAGGAACTTTACGAGCGCTACCTGGATAACCCGGGTTCGGTCCCGGAGAAGTGGCGCGAGTACTTCGACCGCATGCAGCTCGTGCCGGCCGCTGATGGGAAGGCGTCGACCCACGACGTTGCCCACGCACCGATCGTTGAATCCTTTGCAATGCGCGCCAAGGCGGGCAGTTTGCGTCCCGCGGTGGCGGCTACCGATCTGTCGGTTGCCCGCAAGCAAGTTCATGTGCAGTCCATCATTGCTGCCTATCGTTTTCTCGGAAGCCGCTGGGCGGACCTGGATCCCTTAAAGCGCCAGGAGCGGGTTCCGATACCGGAGCTCGAGCCCGCTTTTTACGATCTGACCGAGGCCGACATGGACATCGTGTTCTCGGCTGCTAACACGTACTTCGGCCCGGAACAGGCAACGTTGCGCGAAATCATTAGCGCCGCGCGCCAGACGTATTGCGGGACCATCGGGGCCGAGTACATGTACATCGGCGATCACGCACAAAAGCGCTGGTTGCAGCAGCGGCTCGAGTCGATCCGTTCCACGCCCAATTTCCCGGCGCCGCAAAAGCGGCGCATTTTGGAACGCCTGACTGCCGCCGAAACCCTGGAGCGCTATCTGCACACGAAGTACGTGGGGCAAAAGCGCTTTTCGCTTGAAGGCGGGGAGAGCTTCATCGCGGCGATGGATGCACTCGTGCAGCACGCTGGCACTTCGGGCGTGGAGGAAATCGTCATTGGCATGGCGCACCGCGGACGCCTGAATGTGCTAGTCAATATCCTTGGCAAGATGCCCAAAGATTTGTTTGCCGAGTTTGAGGGTAAAGCCGCGGCGGATCTTCCGGCCGGTGACGTAAAGTACCACCTGGGCTTCTCCAGCGACGTCTCCACCGGGGGAGGTCCCGTGCACCTTTCGCTGGCGTTTAATCCTTCGCACCTGGAGATCGTCGACCCCGTGGTGGAAGGTTCGGTACGGGCTCGGCAGGAGCGACGCGGGGACGCCGGCGGCGCCAAAGTGCTCGCCATTCAGGTGCATGGCGATGCGGCTTTTTCGGGACAGGGCGTTGTGATGGAGACGTTGGCGCTGGCGCAGACGCGCGGTTACGGCACCGGCGGCACCCTTCACATCATCATCAATAATCAGATCGGCTTTACGACTTCCGATCCGCGCGACACCCGCTCGAGTTTGTATAGCTCGGATGTCGTCAAAATGATCGAAGCCCCCGTGCTGCATGTGAACGGCGACGATCCGGAGGCCGTCGTGCTTGCGACGCGCATCGCTCTTGATTTCCGCACGCAATTCAAAAAGGATGTGGTGCTCGACATCGTGTGCTTTCGCCGCCTCGGACACAATGAGCAAGACACTCCGGCGGTGACGCAGCCCCTGATGTACAAGAAAATCGCATTGCATCCGGGCACGCGCAAGCTCTATGCGGACAAGCTTCTTACGCAAGGCGTTGTTACCGCAGAAGAACCCGAGCAAATGGTGCGCACGTTTCGGCAGACGCTTGATGAAGGCCACCAAACGCTTGAGCCGATATTGACGAACTTTAAGAGCAAATACGCAGTCGACTGGACTCCGTTTCTAAACCGCAAGTGGACTGATAGCGCCGATACGGCGGTTCCACTGGCCGAACTGCGACGTCTTGGCCAGCGTCTGACGAAGATACCCGAAAATTTCAAGCTCCATCCGCTGGTGGAGAAAGTCATTGCCGACCGACGCGCCATGGTCGAGGGAAAAATGCCGCTGGACTGGGGCATGGGTGAGCATCTGGCATTTGCATCCTTGGTGGCAAGTGGCTACGCGGTTCGCATTACGGGTCAGGACTCCGGTCGCGGCACTTTCTCTCACCGGCACGCAGTGCTGCATGATCAAAACCGCGAGCGATGGAACGAAGGCACGTTCATTCCCTTGCAGAATGTGACCGAGCAGCAGGCACCGTTTGTGGTGATCGACTCGGTGCTTTCCGAGGAAGCGGTACTGGGCTTTGAATACGGATATTCGACCGCGGAACCCAACTCGCTCGTTATCTGGGAAGCGCAGTTTGGCGATTTTGCCAACGGTGCTCAGGTGGTGATTGACCAGTTCATCTCTTCGGGCGAGGTCAAGTGGGGGCGACAGTCGGGCTTGGTGCTGATGCTGCCACACGGCTACGAGGGGCAGGGACCGGAACACTCTTCGGCACGCCTAGAGCGCTTTTTACAGCTCGCGGCCGATAACAATATGCAGGTCGTGCAGCCAACCACGGCAGCACAGATCTTTCATTTGTTGCGCCGTCAGATGATTCGTCCGTTCCGAAAACCGCTGGTCATCATGACGCCCAAATCGCTGCTGCGCAATCGCGAGGCAGCTTCCGGTCTGGAAGAGCTGGCGCGCGGTGAATTCAACACCGTGGTCGGCGATTCCTCGATCCAGGACTTAACCAAGACCAAGCGGCTTATTGCTTGCAGCGGCAGGGTGTACTACGACTTGGCAAATGCGCGGACCGAACGCAATCTGGAGTCCGTAGCCGTCATTCGCGTCGAGCAGTTATATCCGTTTCCCCACAAAGCCCTGGCAGCAGAACTTAAGCGCTACCCCAACTTGGTCGAGGTGGTTTGGGCCCAGGATGAGGCGCAAAACCAAGGTGCGTGGCTGTACGTGCAGCATCACCTGTTGGAAAACATGACCGATGGACAAAAGCTTGCCTATGCGGGTCGGCCCGCATCGGCGTCTCCGGCGGTGGGGTACTACGCCAAGCATGCTGAGCAGCTCAAAGCGCTGCTCGAAGCGGCGTTTGGGAAATTCAAGGGGTTGGTTCTTAATAAATAAAACCGCACGCGCCACGCGTATCGCGCGTGGACACTGCTGCGCAAGCAAGGTAGATCATGTCGATAGTTGAAGTCAAAGTGCCACAGCTCTCGGAGTCGGTTTCGGAGGCAACGCTCCTGCAATGGAAAAAGCCGCGCGGCGCTGCCGTCAGCGCCGATGAAATCCTCGTGGAGATTGAGACCGATAAGGTTGTGCTTGAGGTTCCTGCGCCATCGGGCGGTGCGCTATCGGAGATCCTGGTTGGCGACGGTTCTAACGTCATTGCCGGACAGGTGATTGCTCGAATCGACAACGCGGCAGCAGGCACTGCACCAGAGTCCTCGGCAGCGGCGCCCCCTAAGCCAATCGCGGCGCCAGCCGGCGGCGAAGGGCGCGCCACGGTGCTGATGCCCGCGGCGGCGCGCCTGTTGGCCGAATCGGGCCAAAGTGGCACCGGCATTGCCGGTACGGGACGCGACGGTCGCGTTACCAAAGGTGATGTGCTCGCAGCACAGGCGGTGTCTACCGCCAGCGTGTTAGCGCCGACACCTGCTGCGCGCCCAAGTACGCTGCCCGTTACTTCCCCGGCGGTGCTACCCGAGGTAAAGGCGCCGACTGATTTGAAGGGGCTGGCTAATCGTCCCGAGCAGCGCGTCGCGATGTCGCGCCTGCGTCAGCGCATTGCAGAGCGGCTTGTGCAGTCGCAGTCGACGGCGGCAATACTGACAACGTTTAACGAAGTGAACATGCAGCCGGTCATCGAATTGCGCAATCGGCACAAAGAGCGCTTCGAAAAGGAACACGGTGTCAAGCTCGGGTTCATGTCCTTTTTCGTCAAGGCGGCAGTTGCCGCATTAAAGCGCTTCCCGATTGTCAACGCGTCGGTCGATGGCACGGACATCGTCTACCACGGGTACTTCGACGTCGGCGTTGCGGTGGGCTCTCCGCGCGGACTGGTGGTGCCGATCTTGCGCGACGCCGATGTGTCGGGCTTTGCGCAGATTGAGAAACAAATTGCCGACTTCGGCAAGCGTGCTGTCGAGGGCAAATTGTCGATCGAGGAGCTGACTGGAGGAACGTTTTCGATTTCCAACGGGGGCGTTTTCGGCTCCATGCTTTCGACCCCGATCATCAATCCGCCCCAGTCGGCGATCTTGGGGATTCACGCTACGCGCGATCGCGCCGTAGTGGAGGACGGTCAGATCGTGGTGCGCCCGATGAACTATCTGGCGCTGTCCTACGACCATCGCATTATCGATGGTCGCGAAGCGGTGTTGGCGCTGGTCGCCATCAAGGAGGCGCTGGAAGATCCCGCGCGGTTGCTGCTCGAGATCTGATACCCGGACGGCCTCTATGATCCAGGAATTTGATCTTGCTGTGATCGGCGCGGGACCGGGTGGATATATCGCGGCCATACGCGGCGCTCAGCTTGGCTTGCGCGTGGTGTGCATCGACGCCTGGCGCTCGGCCGATGGCGGGCCGGCACCCGGGGGCACCTGCACCAACGTGGGCTGTATTCCGTCCAAAGCGCTGCTGCAGTCTTCCGAGCACTACGCGCAAGCACTGCACGAGCTGGCCGAGCACGGGGTCCTGTGCACCCAGCCCACGCTTGACCTTGCCCGAATGCAGGCACGCAAGAGCAAGGTAGTGCGCCAAAACAACGAGGGTATTCAATACCTGTTTAAAAAAAACAAAGTGCAGTTCGTGCATGGAAGGGCCTCGTTTCGCGCGCGCGCCGATGCGCAATGGGAACTTATGGTCGAACCCAGTGGCGAGGCGGTGCGCGCGAAACATGTCATTGTTGCCACCGGCTCCAATCCCAGGGCGCTTGCGGGCGTGGCGTTTGACGAGCGCCGCGTACTTTCCAACGCCGGAGCACTGGCGTTGGATGAGATTCCGCCGCGATTGGGCGTGATCGGCGCGGGAGTAATTGGTCTGGAGCTTGGTTCGGTGTGGCGACGGTTGGGCTCCGACGTCACTTTGCTCGAAGCGCTGCCGAATTTTCTGGCGGTAGCCGATGAGCAGATTGCTCGCGAGGCCCTCAAGGCCTTCACGAAACAGGGGCTAAAGATCGAACTGGGTGTGCGCATCGACGAGGTCAAGGTCGGGGAGCGCGCCGTGCAGGTTCGCTACCGCGATGCTGCGGGAGGCGATCAGCAAAAGGCCCTGGAGTGCGACCGGCTGATTGTTTCCGTCGGCCGAGTACCAAACACCGACGGACTCGAAGCACAGCGTGTTGGACTTGCCTTGGACGAGCGCGGCTGTATCACTGTCGATGAGCACTGTGCCACCAATTTGCCCGGCATCTGGGCAATTGGCGATGTGGTTCGCGGTCCGATGCTTGCGCACAAGGCCGAAGAGGAGGGCGTGGCCGTAGTCGAGCGTATCGCCGGCCTTGCGGGGCACGTTGAGCTGGCGACGATTCCAAGCGTGGTGTACACGGATCCGGAGATCGCGTGGGTCGGTCAGACTGAGGCGCAATTGCGCGGCGCCGGTCGCGCATACCGCGCAGGTAGTTTTCCCTTTGCGGCCAATGCCCGGGCCCGCGCGGCGGGGCGCACCGTTGGATTCGTCAAGATGCTCGCCGATTCCGTCAGCGATGAGATCTTAGGCGTGCACATGATCGGCCCGGGTGTGTCCGAACTCATTTCCGAGGCCGTTGTGGCGATGTCCTTTCGCGCCTCCTCCGAGGACCTGGCGCGCATTTGCCACGCGCATCCGACGCTCGCCGAGGCCGTACGGGAAGCAGCTTTGGCGGTGGACCGCCGCACCCTTAACCTGTGAGGGTCATTAGTGGCGGCCGTGCCGGAATCCCAGACCGTCCTGCAGATGTTCCTCGATGCCCTTGCCCGTCGGGGGTATGCCCCGGACGACGTACAACTGGCCGCAGCTCGACGCCTGGAACAATGCCGCACCGACTGGATCGCCTATAAGGCGCAGCGTACCAATGCGGTCACGCGTCTTTTGGTGCGCCCGCCGATTCCACGTGGTGTCTATCTTTGGGGCGGAGTCGGGCGCGGTAAAAGTCTGCTGATGGACTGCTTTTTTGCCGTTGTCCCGGTGCGGCGCAAGACTCGTGTTCACTTTCACGAATTCATGCGCGGCGTGCACCGGGAACTCGAGGCGGTCAAAGGCGCCGTCAATCCGCTCGATGAGGTCGGATACCGGATCGCGCGGCGTTACCGGCTCATCTGCTTTGACGAGTTTCACGTCTCCGATATTGCCGACGCAATGATATTGCACCGGCTACTGCGAAGGCTTTTTGACCTGCGTGTCGGGTTCGTAATGACGTCCAACTACCCTCCCGACGGTTTGTATCCCGAGGGGCTGCATCGCGAACGGGTTCTTCCGGCAATCGAATTGCTCAAAGCGCAGCTCGACGTGCTCCGGGTCGACAGCGGCATCGACTACCGCTTGCGTGCGTTAGAGAAAATTGAAGCCTATTTTCTGGGCACGGGTGCTGCCGCCGAGACGCACATGCAGCGCGCATTTGAGCGAATTCGCGAGACGCTCGATGAGGATCCGGTGTTGCGTATCGAGGCACGCGAAATTGCCGCACGGCGCCGCGCGGGCGGAGTTGTCTGGTTTGATTTTTCCGTCCTCTGCGGCGGGCCGCGGTCGCACAACGATTATCTGGAGATCGCCTCTCAGTTCCATACGGTACTTTTGTCCAACGTGCCACGGATGTCCGCAGGCCAGGCCTCGGAAGCACGCCGTTTCACCTGGTTGGTTGATATTTTGTACGACCACCGCATCAAGCTGATCATCTCCGCCGCGGCGCCACCAAGGGAGCTGTACACCGCCGGAGCGCTGTCACACGAATTCCAACGCACCGCGTCTCGCCTGATCGAAATGCAATCGCAGGAGTTCGCCGCCTTGCCCCGACGCGCAGCCAATCTAGCGGTATAGTGTTGTACTTTCCCTGGTTTTTTCCAACGCGTCCACGCTCGGGCGCTTTGGCAAGCCTTCCGGGGTGAAGTTGCCTGAAGTCTGGAGCCGCACGTGCGTTATTTGCTGTTGATTTCCCTCCTTTACACACTGGGCGCGTGGGCTACCGAGCTCACCGATCCCCAGCAGCTGGCGAAGCACTATCCGCCCGGATCGATCACGACCAGGGAGATGGCCGACCGCGCGATCTCCGATGCATCGTCGGTCCAGAGTCAATTGCAGCGCGAATTTACCGCCCAGCGGCTGCATTGCGAACACGTGTTTTTTGTTAACCACTGCATGGGGGAAGCGCACCGAGTGCAGCGCGCCGGCGAAACCGAAGTTCGGCGCATCACCCTGGAAGCGCATGATCTGCAACGGCACCTCGATGCCCATGATCGAGCCGAAGCTCGGGAGGCGGAAATCCGGCGCGAAACCACTGAAGAGCTCCAACGCCCCGACCGCGAGCGACAAGCGATGCAGGCTACGCAGGCACGCGAGCAAAGCGCGCAGACCCGGGCCGAGGATGCCCTGCGCACACAGCAAAACGCAGAACAAGCAAGTCGTGCGAGCGAGCAGCGCCAGCGCGATCAGGAAGCCGAGGTCGCGCGAAAAGATGCGCTGCGGCCGCAACAGGAGGCCGAGTCCCTGCGCGAATTTCAGCAAAAGCAGGAGCAGGCGGCTGCGTATGCGCAGACGCGAGAGCGCGACCGCGAGGCCAATGCCAAACGTCGCGCCGAGCGCGAAGCCGCGCGGGAGGAGCAAAATGCCGCGCCCGCAGGAGCGCCGCCTGCACGCTAATCGGGGCGCGAGTTGGCGTTGGGGTCTGGCGGTACGAGTTTGATAATTGCTACCGAAAGATTGTCACCACCGCCGCGCGCCCGCTCGCGCGCCTGGTAGACCAAGGCTTCGGCTGCGTCGCGCGCGGGCATTTGGTGCACGATCGCACCCATCTCGCGCTCGGAAAAATATGCCCAAAGTCCGTCGCTGGCCAGCACGAAGCTGTCTCCGGGTCGAAGGTCTTGTACTTCGCCGTAATCGAGACGCAATTCGTGTCCGATGCCGATGGCGCTGAAAAGAATGTTCTTATAGCGCTCCGTTTCTGGCCCGCCCTCTATCAGCTGTCCTTCGGCGTTTAATTGTGAGCCGTAGGAATGATCGATGGTTTTGTGCGCTAACGCGCCATCGCGGAAGTGATACAGGCGGCTGTCGCCGGCGTGGACCCAAATTGCGCTGTCGCGCTGAACGATGAGCGCAACGATCGTGCTATGCGGCTCCTTCTCGCTGGCCAGCGCTGTGAGGCGGATTACGGCGTGCGCTTCGGTTGCAATTTGGCCGAGCATTTCACGCATCGTTTTGCTGCGATCGGGCAATTCCTGAAAAAGATTTTTTGCTGTTGCGAGCACCTGATCGGAAGCTATTCGGCCTCCGCTGCGCCCACCCATTCCATCGGCAAGCAAGGCCATGAGGGTTCCAGGGTGATGCGGGCTTGTGAGGATCGCAACTCGATCTTGTTGATCGCTACGGTCGCCAATGTGTTCGGCGACGCAAGCGATCACCTTGAAGCTCGAAGCTAAAGCAGTGCGAGACATGAATTCTTGAGGCAAGCCGGAGGCAAGGGGAATCTGTTAGATCGGTTTTCAGGACTTCTAACGCCAATTACGGGCCGTGAACCTCATAAGTGCCGACACCAGCAAGCGCCCTTGCGCGCTAACAAGAACGTTGCGCCGCGAGTTTAACAGCGCGAAAACGCCGCCCGGGACCAGAGATGGCGCATTTTTCACCCACTGCATCTGGGATACCGCCGAGCGCCTCGATCCTGATACGATCTTTATGGTACGTGGTGGTTCGGCCGTGCGTCCGTGTTGGAAGTGAAGGAGGAGGCATGCAATCTGCAGACAACGAGAATGAACTGCCGCACGACCCGGACGAAATTCGCCGCCGCATCACCGAACTGCAGATCGAACACCGTGATCTGGATCGAGCGATTGCCCAGCTGGACCAGCAAAGCGACTGCGACGAATTACAGCTGCGGCGCCTGAAGAAGCGAAAACTGCTGATAAAAGACGCAATAACCCGGCTGGAGATGGGTTTGGTTCCAGATATTCCCGCGTGAGCACGCCTTCGCCTTGGACGGCGGAGTGCACTGGTGCAGCCGATTCCACGCAAATTGCCTTGCGGCGGCGAGAGCTGACGGCTGCATTTGCCGCTGACGGAGCGTTAGCTGGCGCGATCAAAGGATTCCGGGTTCGCACGTCACAACGGGAAATGGCGCTGGCGGTTTTCGAGACGATCGCCCGGCGCACCACGCTTGCGGCCGAGGCCGGTACGGGCACGGGCAAGACGATGGCGTACTTGGTTCCCGCGGTCCTTGCCGGCGGCAAAGTGCTGGTCGCCGCGGGCACCAAAACGCTTCAGGATCAAATCTTCGACAAGGACCTTCCCATAGTTTGTCGCGCGCTTGGGGTTCGCGTCGATGCGGCAATTTTGAAGGGTCGACAAAACTACGTGTGCCGTTTGCGCCTTGGGCGAACCGCGGCCGCGGGCATGCTCAGTTCGCGCGAGGACGTTCAGGCACTGCAGCAGATCGTGCGGTTTGTGCGTGAATCGCAAACGGGCGATGTGTCGGAACTTGAGCGCGTGACCGAAAACGCTTCCATCTGGCCGGCAGTTACCTCCACGCGCGATAACTGTGTCGGCAGTGAATGTGAACATTTCGAAGAATGTTTTGTCTTTCGCGCGCGTCGCCGAGCGCTGGCCGCCGACCTCGTCATTGTCAACCATCACCTCTTGTTAGCGGATATGGCGCTTCGAGAGGAAATTGATTCGGTGCTGTTGCCAAACGCTGACGTTGTCATCGTTGACGAGGCACACCATCTGGCTCGGATCGCCGCCGAATTCTTTGGCGAGCGGTGGTCGCTTCAGCAAATCACGCAGCTTGGCGCCGATTCGTTGCAACTGGGCCTGTCCTTTGCCAATGATGGTGCCAAATGGCCGGATTTGGCGCGCGCCTTGGATCAGGGCGCGCGTGCTGTGCGCTTGGCGCTCGCGCAAGATGGCGTCGACCGGCGAACGCGTGTGGCTTACGATCAGTTCGGCTCGGCGCAGGCGACCTTCGCTGCAATTGCTGCCCTCGACGGCAGCCTTACGTCGCTGCAAGAGGCCCTCGATCGCAATCAAGGCCGCTCCGCCGAACTCGACCTGCTGCTGCCGCAGGTGGTGCGTGTGCGCCGCACGATGCAAGTTTGGCACCAGTGCGCGCCGCGGATCGATGAAGTCGCACAGCTCGACACCGTACGCTGGGTATCGACCAGCGCACAGGGTGCGCAGTTTCATACGACGCCACTGAGCTGCGCGGAGGCCTTTGCGCGCGTGCGCGGGCAGCGCGAGCAGGCATGGATCTTTACCTCTGCGACGCTCACTACGGCGCAGCAGTTCGCCCCCTTTTTGCAGGAGCTTGGTTTGTCAGGCTCGCAAGCCCTGCGCTGGGATAGTCCGTTCGATTTCGCGCGCCAGGCACTACTGTACTTGCCAGCGCTAATGCCCAATCCGCAATCGGAAGATTTTGCCGAATTGGTCGCCGACGCCGCGTGGCCGGTGCTGCGCGCAAGCCGGGGCCGGGCGTTTGTTTTGTGTTCGACCTTGCGTGCAGTGCCGCGTGTTGCGGCGCGATTGCAGACGCTTATGGCAGCGACGCAGGATTTTCTGCCGCTAATGGTTCAGGGGGAGGCGCATCGGCGCACGATGTTGGGCGAATTTCGACGCCTGGGAAATGCGGTACTCGTGGGTTCGGTGAGTTTCTGGGAAGGTATTGACGTGCGCGGCGAGGCTCTGTCCGTCGTGGTGATCGACAAGCTGCCGTTTGCGCCGCCCGATGACCCAGTGGTCGCCGCGCGGATCCAGCACATGAAGGCGCAAGGACGAAATGCTTTTCGCGAGTATCAGTTACCGCAGGCGATCACGTTGCTGCGGCAAGGAGTCGGCCGTCTAATTCGAGATGACACAGACCGCGGGGTTCTGATGATATTAGATGAGCGTCTGCTTAGCCGCTCTTACGGCAAGACCATACTTGCTAGCCTACCGCCGTTTGGCCGCACCCGAAACGAAGACGACGCCTGCGCCTTTATTGCGGGCGCGCAGCGTGACGAATGCAACGCGCCAGATCTGCAACCGGGCTAAGTGCCGATGCGCGGTCACAGACCCGCACGAAGCTCGGGACTATTGGGATAATTTGCTCGCAATACCCGCTCGGTGCCGGCACGCAGATCCAGCATTCCGAGCCGCTCGTAGGAGTGCAGCATGATGCCGAGCGCGTGTTCAAGGCTAGGGGCGCCCTGGTACTCGCGCAACGCGCCTTGGGCGCGGTTGATCGCCGCCAGGTACGCGCCGCGGCGATAATAATAGTCGGCTACGCGCACCTCGTGATCGGCGAGGGCGTCGCGCAAAAAGCTCAGTCGCAGCAGGGCATCGTCTCGATAGCGGCTCGATGGAAACCGCGATAGCAGTTCCTTGAAGGCTTCGAAGGACTCGCGCAGCGCCTTGGGGTCACGTTCACTGACCCGGTAGCCTATGAGCTGGCCAAGCAGTACCGGGGGCTCGATGAAGTTTATGAGTCCGCGCAGATAATATATATAGTCAGCGTTGGGACTGGTTGGATTGAGCTTTAAGAAACGATCCGTCGCCGAAATCGCATCGGCTGTTTCGCCCTCTTTGTAGTAGCAGTAGGCAATCTCGATCTCGGCCTGTTGGGCGTAGCGACCGAACGGATAGCGAGCCTCGAGCTTTTCGTAAAGCTCACGGGCCTTGCTCCAAGCGCCTGCCTGAAGTTGCGTGCGGGCTTCGTTATACAGGCGGTCTGCATCCCACTTCGCGGTAGGATCCTTCTCAACGCCGGCGCACGCTGCCAGTAAGGCCACTAGCGTGACCGCGACGAGCCCGAGCGGGCGCCAGCTCGACAGCGGTTTAGAGAAGCGGTGTTGCGGCACGACGTGGGCAATCAGATACAACATGAGACGGGTCAGGTTGGTTGGTACAACGCAAAGTCGCGGAGATTGTAGCAATGGGGCCAAGGCCATCTACCGTCGAACTTAAGGCGCCCTTGACGTTGGAGCCCGATACGGATGATTTTGAGCCTCTTTCTGGTGACGTACTGCCGGTTCGCCGCTTTTTGGTTCGCGCTGACAGCGACGGTCTTCGCCTCGACAAGTACCTAGCCGGGCAGCTTCCCAATGTTTCGCGCACTCGGATTCAAAAGTGGATTGAAGAAGGCGCAGTTCACCTTAACGGCGTTGTGGTGCGGGCGCGCGCCCGGGTCTGCGGTGATGACCAGATTGATGTAACGCCAAGCGAAGCGCCTCAGGCTTTGGCCTTTGAGCCCGAGCCGATTGCTATTCCCGTGGTGTGGGAGGACGAGGCAATACTGGTCATCGATAAGCCCCCCGGACTGGTCGTTCATCCGGGCGCGGGCAATTGGAGTGGAACACTACTCAACGGCCTGCTTGCATATGACCCGCGTCTGGCAGCTGTTCCGCGCGCTGGCATCGTTCACCGACTTGACGCGGGTACCTCTGGCCTGATGGTCGTTGCGCGCACGGTTGCCGCGCAGATCGATCTGATCCGGCAACTGCAAGCGCGGACCGTGACGCGGGAGTATTGGGCGCTGGTCGCCGGCCCGGTTGCGCCGCGCGTTACGATTGATGCGGCCTTGGCACGCGATCCGCGCAATCCGGTTCGCTTTCGCGTGAGTCGAGCGCTATCGGCGAAACCGGCGCGCACGCATGTGCGCTGCCTTGCGCAGTGGCGCGTCGCCGATTCTGCCGCGATCATTTCGTGGGTCGCCTGCCGGCTGGATACTGGCCGCACCCATCAGATCCGTGTGCACCTCGAATCCATTGGACACCCTCTGATCGGCGACCCACTGTATCGAAAGCATTTGCCGTCTGCGTTACTCGCGCAAAAATGGCTTTCACGCCAGGCGTTACATGCTTGCCGACTCCAACTGCTGCATCCGGTAGACCGGGAAGAGATGGCTTGGTCGAGCGCTCCACCCGAGGACATGCGCACGCTGATGCGCCTACTGGGCGCAACGGACGAGCAGCTGCTGCCACCATTGCAAAGTTGCTTCGAGAGCGGCGCGCGCTCGCCAACGGTTGGCGCGCTGGGCTCCGTTAGACGCAGGACCCGCCACGCGGGTGACCGCTGATGCATCCTCACTGGATCGTTCCGCAATGGACAGTTCCGAGCGCTGTCCGCGCGCTGATCACCACACGGCCCGGAGGCTATTCGCTGGGCCCCTGGGCGGCTGCCGATGGCAGCGGGGGAATGAACCTGGGCTGGGGTGGCGACGATGCCGTGGCGGTAGAGCGTAATCGGGAGCGGCTGCGCGCGGAATTGCCTCAGGCCCCGTGCTGGCTGCAGCAGGTACACGGGACAGAAGTTGTGGACGCTGCACTTGCGGGCAGTCTTGCGCGAGCCGACGCCGCCTACAGCACACGACTAGGGGTCGTTTGTTGCGTCCTAGTGGCCGACTGCTTACCGGTTTTGCTGGCCGATGCGCAGGGCCGGGGTGTCGCCGTCGCACATGCGGGCTGGCGCGGACTGGCCGGCGGTGTGATTCAAAATACAGTTACTGCTTTGCGCCGGGCCGTTGGCGATGAGGCGGCGCGGGTTATTGCCTATCTGGGACCCGCCATCGGGCCGGCGCAATTTGAGGTGGGGCCCGAAGTGCTGCAAGCGATGAAGCAGCGCCTTCCAAACGCGCAAGCGGCCTTTGATACCGCTACGGAGGGCAAATTTCACGCGGACCTTTTCGCTTTAGCCCGAATGGCCCTAATGCAGGTGCAGGTGATTGATGTCCATGGCGGCGGCCAATGCACGGCGAGCGACCCGGCACGCTATTACAGCTTCCGCCGCGACAAGGTGACGGGCCGACACGCCGCATTGGTTTGGCTGCAGAAGGATTAATTGTCTCGGCGCACGATGTCCGCGACAGCATATGGGCGATCTCGGGCGGTGCGACTTTTGTCGCTATCATTTCGCTAAGGAGACGTGGCAGTGAACAAGACGAGTGCGCCCGAATCGAATGCCGGAGCCGAGTACGCGGGTTACCCAGCGCCCTGGCTGGCGTGGTGGAGCTCGGCGTCGGAAGCCAACGGGGCTGCGCCGTCGCTGGGCATCGCACCGGAAAAGCTAAACGAGCTGCAGCAGTCGTACGTGAGGCGGCTCGGCTCGCTCTGGGAGGATTTTTTGCAGCACCCGGAGCGCACCACGGCGCCGATCAAGGACGGGCGCTTTGCCGACCAGGCCTGGCAGCAAAGCTCCTTGTTTGCGTTTTTAGCAAGGGCGTACCTGCTCAACGCGGAGTTCATGCGCGAGCTGGCTGCCGCCGTCGAGGCGGAGCCAAAAGTCAAGGCGCGCCTGTGTTTTTCCGTTTCGCAATGGATCGATGCAAACGCGCCGTCGAATTTTCTCGCCTTTAATCCCCGCGCGCAGCAGCGATTGCTTGAAACGCGCGGACAGAGCCTAACTGCCGGACTACACAACCTGCTCTCGGACATCGCGAAGGGGCGCGTCTCACAGGTCGATGAGCAGGCCTTCGAGGTTGGTAAGAACGTGGCCACGACCGAAGGCGCGGTGGTTTATGAAAACGACCTGATCCAGCTGATCCAATACAAACCACTAACGCCGTCGGTGCGAGTTCGCCCTTTCTTGCTGGTACCGCCGTGTATCAACAAGTACTACATTCTCGATCTGCAGCCCGAGAATTCCTTTATCCGCTATTGCGTCGAGCGGGGCAATACGGTGTTCGTTGTTTCTTGGCGCAACCCGCATGAAGATCAAGGCAAACTGGGTTGGGACGATTATGTGGAGCGAGGCCCAATTGCGGCCATCGATACCGTGCGCCGCATTACAGGCGCGCAGAAGATCAACGCGCTGGGTTTTTGCGTAGGCGGTACGCTCATCGCGACAGCAATCGCCGTTATGTTGGCCCGGGGCGATGATCCGATTGCAAGTCTGACGCTGCTCACGTCGCTGCTGGACTTCGAGGACACGGGAATCCTGGACATTTTCATCGATGAAGCGCATGTGCGCATGCGGGAGGCAACGCTCGGAGCCGGTGGGTTGATGCCCGGCCGCGACCTTGGAAATACCTTTGCGAGTTTGCGTGCTAATGACCTCGTTTGGAATTACGTCGTCAACAATTATCTGGAGGGACAGAGCCCGCCGGCGTTTGATTTGTTGTACTGGAACTCTGATAGCACCAACCTGCCGGGCCCGATGTACGTCTGGTATTTGCGCAACACGTACCTTGAAAACAATCTTCGTATCCCCAACCGGCTGCAGTGCTGCGGCCAACTCGTCGACTTGCGACGCATCCGCGTTCCGACCTACGTCTTTGCCGCGCGCGAGGACCATATCGTTCCCTGGCGCGCGGCCTATGCTTCGGCGGCGGTTCTAAGCGGCGTGCCTCGCGGTTCCTTGCGCTTCGTACTGGGCGCCAGCGGCCATATCGCGGGCACTATCAACCCGGTATCAAAAAACCGACGCAGTTACTGGGTCATGGAGGAGCCAGCGCAGGGGCAGGCCGATGCCTCCGATGCGGTTGCCGCGCCCCAACTGCCGACTGCGCAACAGTGGATGGAGGCGGCAACCGAGCATCCGGGCAGCTGGTGGCCGGATTGGGATCGGTGGTTGGAGCAATTCGGTGACGGCACGCAGGCCGCCCCGCGGTCCTACGGCAGCGCGCAGTTCCCCGAGATCGAGGCGGCGCCTGGGCGGTACGTCAAAGAAAGGGTCTAAGCGGTCGGTGAGTCGGCGAGGCATTATGGTGAACAGAAGCCTTCAGGAGCGTATCGTCTAGTCTGGGTCGGCCAAAGCAGCCGGCAACGCGCCTGGCTGCGGACGGAGCGGTTCGCGCGGACGTAAATCGGCGCTGTTGACGAAATCTAAGGCTGACGGAAATCAAGCGGGCATTTGGCGCCCGGACTACGCTGCTTGCATTGACGGAGCGCTTGGGAAGCATCAAGGCGCCGAAGCGGCAGGTCCGGTTCGGTGCGCCGGTTGGGCATAGCATGGTGCCGCCACATCATCGCCGGCACCGAATATCTCAAGGGGCATGAAATGAGCAGAGTTGTATACGTCACGGGTGGGATGGGTGGAATTGGAACCGCGATTTGCCGCAAGTTTCACGAGCTCGGAGACACGGTTATTGCCGGCTGTGGTCCGACGCGCAATTATGAAAAATGGCTGGCCGAACAAAAAGCCATCGGGTACCAGTTTTTCGCCTCGGTCGGCAATGTTGCCGACTGGGATTCGACCAAGGCAGCCTTTGATCAAGTAAAGGCTAAGCACGGACGGGTCGACATCCTCGTAAATAATGCGGGCATTACGCGAGATGGCGTGTTTCGCAAAATGAGCCTGGAGGATTGGCGCATGGTGATCGACACCAACCTCAATAGTCTCTTTAACGTGACCAAGCAGGTCATCGACGGCATGCTGGAAGCAAACTGGGGCCGCATTATCAATATCTCGTCGGTGAACGGCGAGAAAGGTCAGTTCGGACAAAGCAACTATTCGGCCGCGAAAGCCGGCATGCACGGATTTACCATGGCGCTGGCCCAGGAGGTGGCAAACAAGGGCGTCACTGTCAATACGGTTGCCCCCGGCTATATCGCCACGGACATGGTCATGGCGGTGCGCGAGGATGTGCGCGAAAAGATCATCCAGAGTATTCCTGTAAAGCGGCTGGGCCGTGCCGAAGAAATAGCTTCCATCGTCGCCTGGGTCGCTAGCGACGACGCGGCCTTCTCAACAGGGGCGGAGTTCTCTATTAATGGTGGTCTTCACATGGGATAGCCGCAGTGCAGCATTGCCGCAGAAAAGGATGCGGCTGGGCTTGGGCGCAAGCAGGGACAAACCGCTAGAATTGCGCCCCGCCTTGGTGCGGCGCGAGAGGTGCGTCGCACAAGTTGATTGAATTCCAGGGGTTGCCAAAGCTATGAGCACGCCGCGCTTGATCAAGAAGTATCCGAACCGCCGCCTGTATGACACGCAGACGAGCACCTACATCACGCTTGTCGATGTCAAGCAGCTGGTGATCGACCAGGAGGAATTTCAGGTCGTCGACGCCAAGACGGGAGAGGATCTGACACGACCGATTCTGCTGCAAATCATCTTGGAAGAAGAGCAAGCCGGAGCGCCCATGTTCACGTCGCCGGTATTGGCGCAGATCATCCGGTTTTACGGCAACGCGATGCAGGGCTTCATGGGGTCGTACCTGGAAAAAAACGTCCAAGCGTTCATCGATATTCAGCAAAAACTGCAGGAACAAAGTCGTGCCTTTTACGATACGAACAAGATCGGCCCAGAGGCTTGGGCGCAGTTCGTTAATCTGCAGTCGCCGATGATCCAGTCGATGCTGACGAGTTACATCGAACAGAGTAAAAACCTCTTCGTCCAAATGCAGGAAAACATGCAAAACCAGACGCGGTCCATGTTCACCGCGTTTCCTTTCGCTGCGCCGCAAGCGCCGGAGAAAAAGGGCGAGAAGGGCGAAAAGGGCGAGAAGACCGGTTGAGCAAGGTGCTCTCCCGCCAAGGCAAGCGCCCACCGGCGGTAGGCTTTGTCTCCTTGGGGTGCCCCAAGGCGCTCGTTGACTCCGAACAGATACTTACTCGGCTTCGCGCCGAGGGCTACCTGATCCAGGGTTCCTATCAGGATGCGGATCTGGTGGTGGTCAATACCTGCGGATTCATTGACAGCGCGGTGCATGAGTCGCTCGAGGCGATCGGCGAGGCGCTCGAAGAAAACGGCCGCGTTATCGTGACCGGCTGCCTGGGGGTGCGCGCCGATCGCGATGGCAGCAACCTCGTCCAGCGCGTGCACCCAAAGGTGCTGGCCGTTACCGGCCCGCACGCGACCGATGCGGTGTTGCAGGCGGTTCATAAGCATCTACCCCGGCCGCATGATCCTTATGCTGATTTGGTGCCCGCGGCGGGTCTGAAGCTCACGCCACGGCACTATGCCTACGTCAAGATTTCCGAAGGCTGCAATCATCGCTGCAGCTTTTGCATCATTCCGGCGATGCGGGGCGACCTCGTTTCGCGCCCGATCGGCGAGGTGATGCGCGAGGCCGAGGCACTTGTCCGCCAGGGCGTGCGCGAGTTGCTCATCATTTCCCAGGACACCAGTGCCTACGGTACCGACTTGCGCTACAAGATGGACTTTGTCGGCGGCCGACCGGTACGCACGCGCATCACAGAATTGGCGCGAGAGCTCGGCACGCTTGGAGTCTGGGTGCGGTTACATTACGTCTATCCGTACCCGCACGTGGACGAAGTTTTGCCGCTAATGGCGCAGGGCAAAGTGTTGCCTTATCTGGACGTTCCATTTCAGCATGCGCATCCTGCGGTCCTCAAGCGCATGAAACGCCCGGCCGCTGCACAGAAGAACCTCGAGCGCGTGCGTGCCTGGCGTGCCATTTGTCCCGAGTTAACCATCCGCAGCACTTTCATTGCCGGTTTTCCCGGCGAGACCGACGAGGAGTTCGAGACGCTGCTTGATTTTTTACGGCAGGCGCAGCTCGATCGCGTCGGCTGCTTTGCGTATTCGCCAGTCGACGGAGCGCCGGCCAACGAATTGCCCGGAGCGCTTCCCGAACAAGTGCGCGAAGAGCGGCGCGGGCGCCTGATGCAGCTGCAAGAGGCGATTTCGCAACGGCGACTGGCGCACAAAGTGGGCAGCGTCCAACGGGTGCTGGTCGACGAGTGCTCCAAAAAGGGCGCCATTGCGCGCTCCAGTGCCGATGCACCAGAAATCGATGGTGTCGTGCATATCGCACCCGACCCACGCCTGAAGGTGGGCGAGTTCTACGACGTTCTTATCGAGAGCCACAGCGTGCATGACTTGCACGGGCGGCTGGCAGCGTGATTACCAGGTGTCGGACAGGAAATTAAGCAGACCATCCAGGCCGGTGTGCTCAAGGACAAAGGTCGCGCGTTCCCGGACGATCGGCTTGGGGCGGTAGGCTACCGACAGGCCGGCAGCGGCCATCATCTCCAGATCGTTTGCTCCGTCGCCAACGGCGATTGCCTGATCGGTGCCACATTGCAACCTTTTGCAAAGGCGCTGCAATGCGCGCGCTTTGCCGGCGGCGTCAACGATCCGCCCATCGTCTTCGGGCGGTCCGCGAACTTCGCCCGTCAGATAACCATCGCGGGTTACGAGCTCGTTGGCGCAGCTTGCATCGATCCCCAAGCTGCGGCGAATCGGTTCCGTAAATGCAGTAAAACCCCCGGACACCAGCAGCGTGCCCCACTGATTGGCGCGCGCTGCGGCAAGTAGTGCTTGTGCACCCGAGGTGAGTTGCATGCGCTCGGTTCGAACGCGCTCGAGCACGTCTTCTTCGGTGCCTGCCAGCAGCGCCACACGCTGGCGCAGGCTTTCCGCGTAATCGGCGATCTCCCCGCGCATGGCTGCTTCCGTGATCGCGCTAACTTGTGCTCCCTTGCCGGCAAGCCGCGCAACCTCATCGATGCACTCAATCGTTATGACCGTCGAATCCATGTCCAGAATCAAGGCGCGAAACTCCGCGCTCCGACGCGCTCGCCGGATGAGGGCCACATCACAGCGCCAATAGGCCGCCAATGCCGCTGCGACCTTGGTGGTTTGGGCATCGTCGTGAACGCCGAAAAAGCGCGCAGCGTTTACGTGGCGCACGAGGCGCTGCGTCGGGCAAGCGACCCGAAACGCGTCCACCGCCGCCGTTGGAAGATCCTGCGACTGAATGACAAGATCCATCATTGCTTTGCGAGTCGGCGCCCGCGGCGCTGTCTTGGTTTCAAGCGGCGAGTTCCTTAAAGACCGTGCGCAGCAACTGCAGCCGCTGCTCCAAGTCGGCGCCGGCCGGCTCGATGCGCAGCCGATCTTGGCCGGCAAGACGCACTCGCTGATCGCGCTTTATCAACCCTACAATGCGGGAGAGTTCGATCGGCGGTTGCGGGATGAAATGCAGCAGCAGGGCATCGGTGCCCGCATCGATACGACGAACGCCAATGCGCTGCGCGTCCAGCCGCAACCGGTGCGTGTCGATCAGGGCTCGTGCCGCTGCAGGCAATCGCCCGAAACGGTCAACCAGTTCTTCCTGTAAGCCGATGATCGTCTCCAGGTTGTCTGCCGTAGCGAGTTTCTTATACAGCGACAGGCGCTGATGCACATCTGGTACATAATCGCTTGGCAGCAGCGCGGGTACATGCAGGTTGATTTCCGTTGTTGCCGCCAGCGGCTGTAGCAAGTCCGGCTCGCGGCCTGAACGCAAGGCGCGGACCGCGGCATTGAGCATCTGCGAGTACAGGTCAAAACCGACCTCCTGCAGATTACCGGACTGCTGATCGCCCAGAATCTCGCCGGCGCCGCGGATCTCCATGTCGTGCATGGCGAGGTAAAAGCCGCTACCGAGCTCCTCCAGGTTCTGGATTGCCTCCAGACGCTTCTCCGCCGTCTTGGTGATCGCGCCCTCCTCGATCATCAGGTAAGCATATGCCTGATGGTGCGAGCGGCCGACCCGTCCGCGCAATTGGTGTAACTGCGCCAGACCGAATCGATCTGCGCGGTGTATCAAGATCGTGTTTGCGCTGGGCACGTCAATTCCGGTCTCGATGATCGTAGAGCAAAGCAGCAGGTTAAATCGCTGCTGGTGAAAATCGCGCATGACGTGCTCAAGATGCCGCTCGGGCATTTGGCCGTGCGCTACCGCGATGCGGGCTTCGGGCAGCAGCTGCTCAAGGCGAGCACGACGGTTCTCAATAGTCTCGACCTCGTTGTAAAGAAAGTAGATTTGTCCGCCACGCTGCAGCTCGCGCAAGCATGCCTCGCGGATCAGCGTCGAACTCTCCTGGCGCACGAAGGTCTTGATTGCCAGGCGCCGCTGCGGGGCCGTTGCGATCACGGAAAATTCCCGAATGCCCTCAAGCGACATTGCCAGTGTGCGCGGGATCGGCGTGGCGGTGAGCGTCAGCACGTCAACTTCGGTGCGCAGCGCTTTGAGCCGCTCCTTTTGCCGAACGCCAAACCGATGTTCCTCATCGATGATGACCAGGCCGAGACGGTCAAACTGGATCTCGGATGTCAATAACTTATGGGTGCCGATCACGATATCGACGCTGCCAGCACGTAGTCCGGCAACGACCTGCGCCGATTCGCGGGCCGAGCGAAATCGCGACAGCTCACAAATACGGATTGGCCAGGCGGCAAAACGGTCACGAAAGGTTTGGTTGTGCTGCTCCGCAAGCAATGTGGTGGGACACAAAACTGCAACTTGCTTGCCGTCGCTGACCGCGGCGAAGGCGGCGCGCAGGGCGACTTCGGTCTTGCCAAAACCGACATCGCCGCAGACCAGCCGGTCCATGGGGCAGCCCGCGCGCATGTCCCGCAGCACCGCATCGATAGCCGCTCGCTGATCCGGTGTCTCCTCAAACTCGAAACCCTCGGCAAAGCGCTGATAATCCGCTTCGGAAAAGTGAAATGCATGCCCCTTGCGCGAGGCACGCATTGCGTAAAGGTTCAGAAGTTCCGCCGCGGTGTCGCGGATCTGTCGGGCAGCTTTGCGGCGGGCCCGTTCCCAGTCGCCCGACCCCAGTTCATGCAAAGGAGCGGCGTCCGGATCGGCACCGCTGTAGCGTCCGATGAGGTGCAACTGCGCGACCGGCACGTACAGCTTTGCGTTGCCCGCATACTCGAGGTGCAAGAATTCGGCAGCACCCTGGCCAAGATCCAGTGTTTCGAGACCCCGGTAGCGGCCGATACCGTGTTCGGCGTGCACCACCGGATCGCCAACGCGCAGTTCGGCCAAGTCCCGCACCATCGCGTCGACATTGGAGGCGCGCTCCCGGTTGCGGCCGCGTACGCGCCGCGGGTTGCTGGCAAACAGCTCGGCTTCGGTAACAACCGCCAATCCGGCCGCGGGAACGCAAAAACCCTGCTGCAGCGGCGAGACGGTGAGCGAAAAGGTCAAATCGCCCTGGACGAAGGACGCAAAATCGGCGCAATCGATGGTCGGGAATTCAAACTCCGCCAACAACTGCGCAATCGTTTCGCGCCGTCCCGCCGTGTCGGCCGAGATCAGTATTCGGCCTGCGAAACTCTCGCGCCAAGCGCGCAAGCGATGCAAGGGGTCGGCGGCACGTCGGTCCACGGACAAATCCGGGAGCGCTTGCATTGCGGTTTGGATCAGCTGGGCGCCTTGCGCATCGCTGGCGGCCATCGCATGCGACGAGTCAAGGGGTGCTGCGGTAACCGCGAGACGGGCAAAGGGTTTGATGGCACCGAAGAGCTCATCAACGCTGAGAAAAAGTTGGTCGGGACGAAGACAGGGCCGCTGGGTGTCGCGCGAAAGAAAGCGGTATCGCTCCGCGGTCTCGGTCCAGAAGCGGCGAGTCGCACCGGCCACATCGCCGTGCGTGACGATTTGCGCGTCGACGGGCAGATAGTCAAACAAGGTTGCGCAGCGCTCAAAAAAAAGCGGCAGGTAATATTCGATCCCGGCGGCGGCAATCCCATTGCCCACGTCCCGATAAATCGTAGAGCGGCTCGGATCGCCCTCGAAGAATTCCCGCCAACGCCCGCGAAATGCGGCGCGCGCTGGCTCATCGAAGGGAAATTCGCGCCCCGGCAGCAGGCGCACCGCGTTAACTGGATACAGGCTGCGCTGCGTATCCGGATCAAACGTTCGAATCGAGTCGATGGTGACGTCGACCAGATCGAGTCGGTAGGGAATCGGCGAACCCGTGGGAAACAGGTCAATCAGTCCTCCGCGAACCGAGAATTCGCCTGGCGCAACAACCTGCGAGACGGCCTGGTAGCCGGCCAAAATCATTTGACTTCGCAAGCGCTCTGGATCAATGGTTTGTCCTTGGCGAAAGACGAACGTGCGGCCGGCGAGGTATTGCGGCGGAGGCAATCGACCCAAGGCCGTGGTTGCCCCGACGACCAAGACATCGATGCGTTCGCCGCTGGACGCAGCTTGCCCGGCACCCGAGCGCGAGAAAAGCAGATACAGCGCCTCCATGCGTTCGGACACAAGATCCGCATGCGGCGAAAGTATGTCGTAGGGCAGCGTTTCCCAATCGGGAAACAAGCGAGTGCTCAACTTGGGCTCGAAATAGGGTAGTTCGGCCGCCAGCCGCTGCGCGTCAAGGGCATCGGCGCACAGCAGCACCGTGAGGCGTCCCGCGAAGGCGCCTTCGGCGGCCGTTTGGGCAAGCAGCAAGGCGTCGCCCGAGCCGGCAGGACGTGGCACGGTCGCACGCCAACCCGCCCGCAGGTTCGGGCGTGCCAGAGCGACGCCGAGCGGGTCAGGGAGCATCTGCATCCCCGGTATTATAGGTAGCGCCCTTCAGATCCTTCTCACGATAGCTACTTGTCCAAGCAAATCTTTGGCCTCATCCCGGCCGCCGGAATTGGCGCTCGCATGCGTTCGGACCGACCCAAGCAGTACCTTTCCTTGGGTTCGCAAACAATGCTCGAGCGCTCGATAGAGGGCTTGCTGGCCGATGCGCGCGTGGTGCGCACCTACATCGTCGTGGCACGCGACGATGGCATTGCGGCGAGTTTGCCGTTGCCTGCGTGCTGTGAGATTTTGCTAGCCGGCGGAAGTACTCGCGCCGAGTCAGTGCGCAACGGCTTGCGCGTTATCGACAGCACCGCCGCAATCGATGATTGGGTGCTGGTACACGATGCCGCGCGCCCTTGTCTTCAGGCCGCAGAACTGAGCGCCCTGATCGATGGCGTCGGGGACGATGAACATGGCGGACTGCTCGCCGTGCCGCTGAGCGATACGGTCAAGCGTGCGCACGAAGGGCGCGTGGCGCAGACCGTCGAGCGCACGGGTCTGTGGCGCGCGTTAACGCCGCAGTTTTTTCGCATCGACGTGCTCAGCCGCGCGCTCGATCAGTGCCCGAACATCGCGCAGGTAACCGACGAAGCGGCGGCGGTCGAGTTGCTGGGCCTGCACCCGAGGCTGATTGAAGGATCAACGGCCAATATCAAAGTTACGACCACAACCGATATGCTGCTGGCCGAAGCCATACTGCGGCAGCAGGGACGCTGGTGATGCGCTTTCGCGTTGGCCAGGGATTTGATGCGCATGCGCTGGTGCCAGGGCGCAGGCTGGTGCTCGCCGGGATCGAACTGGGCGGCACGCTCGGGCTGCTTGGGCATTCCGACGCGGATGTTCTTGCCCACGCGGCTATCGACGCGTTGCTGGGAGCCAGCGCTTTAGGCGATATTGGCGGAATGTTTCCCGATAGCGACGAGCGCTATCGGGGCGCCGACAGCATGCAACTGCTGGCCCTTACGTTGCAGCGCGTCCGCACTCAGGGCTGGCAGCTGGCAAACATCGACTGCACGATCATTGCTCAGTGGCCAAAAATTGCGCCCTTCGTCGAAGCGATGCGCGGCGCGCTCGCCGAGGCTTTGGCGCTGGAGCCGTCGGCGGTCTCGATTAAGGCCAAGACAACCGAGTGGCTGGGATTTACCGGGCGAGGCGAAGGCATCGCAGCCCTGGTCGTCGTTGCGCTCATGGCGAAGTAGACACAGCAAGTTGGCATTGGTGCGCGCCGCACCCTTGTCCCGCCCGAGGATGGCAAGCGGCGCGCAGCATGCAAAACAACAACATGGAGCGTTTGGAATAGCGATGTTGCAGGCAATCGACTTGGAGTGCGTGCGAGGTGAGCGATGCCTGTTCCAGGGCCTGGACATCGAGCTTGGGCCCGGGCAATGCTTGCACATCGCCGGTGATAACGGTGCGGGCAAAACGAGCTTGCTGCGCATTTTGGCCGGATTGCTCAGCCCGACGAGAGGCAAGGTCCGCTGGAGGGGAGAAGACATCACGCGAACGCGCGAGGAATACGGGTCTGAGCTCGCATTCGTCGGTCACCTGAACGGGATCAAGGACGATCTTACGGTCCTGGAGAATGTCCGCCTTGAGGCAGCGGTGCGAGGTGTCGACGTCAGCATCGATGTTGCCGAAGAAGCGCTCGCGCGCTTGGGATTGGAGGAGTTCGGTGAGGTTCTCGTGCGGCATTTGTCGCAAGGACAAAAGCGCCGTGTCGCATTGGCGCGGCTTTGCAGTGCGGTGCCCGCACGCCTGTGGATTCTGGACGAGCCTTTTAACGCGCTAGATTCGCGTGCCGTCGAGACGGTCTACGCCTTGCTGGAG
Organism: Burkholderiaceae bacterium; assembly: GCA_035621895.1. Lineage (GTDB taxonomy): Bacteria > Pseudomonadota > Gammaproteobacteria > Burkholderiales > Burkholderiaceae_F > GJ-E10. The sequence continues at coordinate 31,500 of DASPWJ010000032.1, forward strand.
GCCCACCTCGCGACGGGCGGCATCGCCGTGTTAACGGCGCATCAGAAAGTGGATCTTCCCTCCAGTGCGCAGCGCCTGGATTTGCTCGGCTGGGCCTTGGCATGAGCGCCGCGCTGCTCGCCGTCATGCGTCGGGACCTGCTGCTGGCGCTGCGCCAGCGCGGCGATGTCGTCAACGTGCTGCTGTTTTTTATCGTCGTGGTCACAATTGTTCCGCTTGGCGTTGGACCGGAGCTCAACGTTTTACGAATGATTGGCGCGGGCACCGTGTGGGTTGCCGCGCTGTTGGCTTCGATTGTTTCCCTGGCACGCATGTTCGCGCAGGACTATGCCGACGGATCGCTCGAGCAAATGATACTGGCCGGACAGCCCGCTTCGATCATCGTCATCGGCAAGATCCTCGCGCATTGGCTGGTTACGGGGGCGCCGATCACGCTGGCTGCTGTCCCCATCTCGGTCATGTTTGATCTTGGGGTCGAGCCCGCGGGTACGCTCGTGGCTGCCCTTGCTCTGGGCACCCCGGCCCTGAGCCTGATCGGGGCCGTTGGCGCGGCCCTTACGTTGGGCTTGCGCGGCGGCGGGGTCTTGGTAACCTTGCTCGTACTTCCCTTGACCGTGCCCGTGCTGATCTTCGGCGCAGGTGCGGTCGACGCCACGGCTGGCGGCCTGTCGGCAACTGCGGATTTGCTGCTGCTCGGTGGATTGTCACTTGGCGCCGCAGCGCTTGCGCCCTGGGCAATTGTGACGGCGCTGCGGATATCCTTGGAGTGAGCCGGCGCGGGGCTGGGCATCTTGGTCCGCGCATTCAGGAATCGGCCTTTTAAATCAGCTATGCACGAAACAACATCTGCGCCCTCCGGTATTCATCTATTTCACTATGCCTCACCGCCAGAGTTTTATCGGCTTGCAGGCAAAGTGGTTCCGGCGGCGGCAACTTTGGCTGCCCTCTTGGCGCTAGCGGGCTTGTACCTTGGTTTTTTTGTTGCACCGACCGACGCCCAGCAGGGCGAGGCCTACCGCATCATGTTTGTCCACGTGCCCGCGGCGTGGATGGCAATGTTCGTGTACATCGTCATGGCATTTTGGGCGGCGGTGGGCTTTATTTTCAACACGCGGATTTCGTCAATCATGGCCAACGCGCTGGCCCCGACGGGAGCCTCCATGGCGTTTTTGTCGCTCTGGACTGGTGCGTTGTGGGGGCGGCCTGCCTGGGGCACGTATTGGGACTGGGATGCACGCATGACTTCGACGTTGATTTTGCTTTTCTTGTACATGGGCTTTATGGCCTTGCACAGTGCCATTGATGACGTGCGCCGGGCCGATAAGGCGGCGGGTGTCCTAGCCTTGGTGGGCGTGGTGAATGTGCCCATCATTTACTTTTCCGTGCAGTGGTGGAATTCACTGCATCAAGGATCTTCCATCAGCCTGGGTCGCGCGCCGACCATTGCTGCGCCGATGCTCGCTGCGATGCTGGTGATGGCGCTGGCATTTTGGATGTACTGCATCGCTGCCGCGCTGACGCGGGCCCGGGCCATTGTCCTGGAGCGGGAACGCGGCGCCGAATGGGTCGATGCCCTGGCCGGAGAGCGAGCATGAATTGGGGTGGCTGGCACGAGTTTGTGAACATGGGCGGTTACGCCCGCTACGTCTGGGGCGCCTACGGCATGGTTGCTCTGGCGGTGATCATCGAGATCGTCGGTGTGCGCATGCGCCTTGCGCGCGCACTTCGTGCCGGGCGCACGCGTCGGGCCAGGGTGCGCTCGCGCCAATAGTGACGCTCTACTTCTCGGCAGTGTCTTCGCCGGTGAGCTTGTCGTGCTCGAGGCGGCGCGTTTGCTCCAGGTACCAATCCTTCACCTGCAAGCTGGCCAGATAGCCCGCGAGGGTGCGTCGTTCAGCGTCGGAGAGGCGGGCAAAGGAGGGCATGCGGTACTCGGGCTTAAGGCGCGAGGGCAAGATGCTTTGTGGATTTTCCGCCGACAGGTAAGCGAAGAGCCATGCCTCGGAGCGCAGCGAGCCGATTCCATCGAGCATTGGTGCGGGCACCGCCTGCATGGGCGCCCGCGTAGTCCAAAGACTGTGGCAATGGCGGCACGAATACTTGCGTACGAGGTCGGTTGCTGACATCGCTAGATCGCTGGGCGCAGTGCTGTAAAAGGGAATCTCGCGATCGCGCGCCGAGGGTTTTTGCAAAATCGCGCGAATAACTCCGCCCGCCACCAGCAGACCGATTGCACCGAGAACGACAAGTTCCCCCTTTTTCACGCGGCGCCGCAGCGCAAATTCAAGCGCTCTTCTTTCTTGCCGCCTGCATCGCTAGATGCCGTTGACGGCTCTCCATCTGCGCTTTCATAACGGCCTGAGCTTTAGCAAATTCCTCGGGTTTCATCTTGTCCTTGTCGTCCTCGTTAAAGACGACGTACTTAATGTCCTCGTCAAACTGCTCGTTTTTAAAGCCCCAGCGCATCATCGCGATAGCGGCAACAATAATTAGCGCACCGGCGATCAACCAAACATAGATGGTCCATCCGTCGGGCAGCGACTCAATAAATCCCATGATGTTTCTCCTGTGCGTAGGCCCACGTGCGCAGGCCTTGGTGCCAACGCTCATCGTAGCCCAAACGCGTCTTGGCTCGGGCGCAACAAATAAAAATGATTCTCATCATGCGCTGATTTGCGGGGAAAAAACCTGTTGCATGGTGCACACGCAGCACGAAAAGTTAAAAAAAAACCTTTACCACGGGTACGTTTCTCTGGACAATCCGCCGTTCGCTGAAAACGATGAAGATCACGCGTCAGCTTGCCTAAGAGGAGCTGGCTGCAGGTACAACTAGGTGACACCGTATATGCGTCATGCAGCGTGTGCTGCTGATACTGCAGAGATGCGATACGAGGGCAACAGTCTGAACATTTCGCAATGGTGCGCTGCGAGATGACAGCCATATGCTTGACAGTGGGATTTTGCTCTACCTATCATTACCGACGCGCTCTAAGGCAATAAATAAAAAAGCAAAAAGCAGAATGCGCCTTGAATGAGCGAGCCGGTTGCGAAATGCAGTTTGTTGGTCGGCTTTTTGGGGACATTTAGTTCGGCGGTACGGATAGCGGTTAGGCTTTCAGCGCGGCGTTCGCATGCCCGCTGGGAGCGTGTTTAACTCGGGCCAAGGGGGGAGCATGGAAGGAAAGGCGATTACGAGTAAGGCCTTTTGGGCAATCCTAATCGGTGGCATGTTGACCGGTATGGGCAACGGCAGCGTGTTTGGTGCCGCATTGATGTGCCTTCTCGGACGCGGTGGCTTTGACAACTGGGGTGGAATCTACAAGAGCGCCTATGACCCGTCGACTTTTACCGGCTTCATCGACTGGGCCATGATCGTTTTCGGAATCGCCTTTGTCGGCATTCTCCTCGTCGGTTTGACCCAGCACGATGCGCTCGAGCGCAGCGCGCGCCGCTAAATGCGGCGCACAGCGCTTGCGTTCACTTATCGAGGATTTGTCTTTGACTTGCCGTTTACTGCTTGCGTAAAAGGATAAGGAAACCATGGCATTAGTCGCCGGTCTTTTGGGAGTTGCGCTCGCCTTCTCGAGCATGCTGTTGTCGTACTACGTCATGACTCCGAAGAAACGGAATCAAGGCCAGTAGCCGCATTTAGGAACTTTCTTCGGTAAGAAGGGGAAAATCATGTTCAAGTACATGTTTGCTCGCGAGGAAGACATCCCGTCGGGGTCGGCGGCGATCTTCTTCGGATTCTCGTCCATCGTCTGGTTCGTCATCGGCACCGGCTTGGGATCGTTTAATGCATCCAAGCTGGCGTTCCCCGACATGGTCACGGGCAACGAGTTCTTCGCTTTCGGCCACATGCGCCAAGTGCACGTGCACGCGGTGATTTTTGGCTGGATTTCGATGGCCTTCGCGATGGCGATGATGTACATCACGCCGGCCTTGGGCAACACCAAGTTGTGGTCCGAAAAGCTCGGGGTTTGGAACTGCTTCCTGTGGAACTTGGGCCTGAGCTTGGGTCTGACGGTGCTGTGGGCTGGCATGACCTCGGGCCGCGAGTACTCGGATTTTCCCTGGTTCATCGACCTGTACATCGCGGTATTCATGGCCGTCCCGTTGGGGGTCAACGTCTGGATGACGGTACTTAAGCGCCGCACGCAGGGCATTTACACCACGAACTGGTTTTTCGCGGCAGCGGTTTTCATGGTCGCGATCGTTTTTATCGTCGGCAACTCACCCGAGTTCTTCCACCTCACAGGTCTGACCGAGGGCTACCTGACATGGTGGTTTGCGCACAACGTGCTCGGGCTGTGGATCACACCGGTTGCCGCGGCCATCGCCTACTACACGATTCCCAAGGTAACGGGTAATCCGCTGTATTCGCACCGTATCGGCCACCTGCACTTTTGGTCGGTAGTGGTGTTTTATTCGACGCCGGCTGCGCACCACCTCATGTCCGCACCGCTACCCGAATGGCTCAAGTCGTTTGCGTCCGTGGAAGGCGTGTTGATCCTGGTACCGGCCATTGCGTTCGTGTCCAACTTGATGCTCACGATGCAGGGCAAGTGGTACATGTTCGTCGAGAACCTGGAGGTGCGCTTCACGATCACCGGCGTGCTGATGGCCATCCCGTTGAACATGCAAGGCGGCTTCCAGCAGACTCGCGCGATTAATTGGTACATCCACGGCACGGGCTGGATCGTTGCACACGCCCACCTGGCCTTGCTCGGATTCTCCACGTTCCTCGAGGCCGCTGCGGTGTACTTTGGTTTGCAGACGATCTTGCGCCGCAAGCTCTATTCGCTGACCTTGGGCAACGTCCACTTCTGGATGCTGCTGATCGGCTTTACGATCTACTGGGTCTCGATGACGATCGCGGGCTTGATCCAGGGCGCGGGCAAGATCTACGAGGTACCGTATATCGATGTTGTCATCGCGGAGCACCCGTACATGATCGCTCGCTGGATCGGTGGCACCATGGTGTTCACCGGCAACATCCTGTGGCTGATCAACATGTGGCTCACCGCGCGCGAGGGAACGGTGGTTCCCGCCGGGCGCATGCCGCATGAACTTGCCTACGAACGATAAGACGGTAACTGGCGGAGGGGAGCCCAAATGGCGTTCCGTGAATACAAGATTGGCGCGAGAATGTTCGGCATCTCGCTAGCAAGTTCCATGTTCATCACCTTGGTGATGCCGACCCTGGACATCCGGCAGGTCGGTGCAACCGATATCGCGCTCGACAAGCAGTTGACCGCCGGGCGCGAAACCGGTTTTAACGTGGACGATCCGTTTCTTCTGGGTAAGAACAAGCCACTAAAAGTGCTGCTCCATAATGACCCGAAGACCGATGCTCCGCTGGAAGCGGCGCGTTATGTCTACGTGTACAACCCCGGAACGTCATTTCCGAGCGGTATCTTGCACCCCGTCACGCTGGGCGAAAGCAGCAAAGCGCTTAGCGAGAGCCAAGGGCGCATCGGCGATGCCAACAAAGCCTCCGGGGCCGTGTTTGGCATCTCGCGCGGCACGCTCAACGGCAAGGAGTACCCCTATATCGAGAACCTGACGGCAACCAAGGGTTGGATGCCGGCCGATATTATGGGCAAGGCAAAGGACGAGGACATATCGCACGCCGGTGCCGGAAAAACGATGTTCGTGCGCGAGGGCTGCTGGTGGTGTCATACGCTGTTGCCCGAGGAGACGCAGGACTGGCAGGTGTTTGGTGCGCCGCCCGCGCTGGGTGACTTTAACGGCGAATCGCCGACTGCGTTTGGCTCCGACCGTAAGGCACCGGACCTGTTGCATGTAGGCTCACGCAACAGTTCGCGCGAGTGGATGATGTTGCACTTTTTCAATCCGCGCCTGGTGCAGCCGCACTCGATCATGCCGCGTTTCGATTACCTGTGGGGATCGGTCGACGCGACGGGCAATAAGATCGATTTTGACAAGTGGCGCGCCGAGTACCTCGATTATCACGAAGGCCGGCGCGTGCTTCCGCCCGACGTGCCCCAGTACGCCAAGGATTCGGAGATCCGTTACCTTATCGACTTCATGCTGAGCTTGAAGTAGCGCGATCGGTCGGCGACACACACCAAACTAGGCAAGCAGGGAGAACAGCATGGCATTTACGATGGACCGACCGCTCGAGACGCTGAGCGATGAGTCGCTAAATAAAAAGGCTAGCGATCTTTGGGAAACCGAGAGCTTAGGAGGCCTGACGGAGGACAACAACCGCGTTCCACAACCGATCGTGGCGTTGCTGATTCTGACGATCCTCACAGCCTTTGCGATCACGTTTCCGCTTTGGGGCCAGCGGCCCAACGCCGCGATCTACGCCGGCTACGTGAAGTCGTTGCACGATCCGAAGATCCAGGCGATCCAGGACGACGCGGCGGCGATGGCCGAGATTGTCAAGATGAATAAGGGTGCGGAGGGCGGCAAGTTCGATGCGCTGCTTGATCGGCATCCGCTCACGATGGATGACCTGCGGATCATCGCACCGCAAATCGAGGCGCTGCAGGCCAAGGGTGCTGATCTAGCCGAGTACAACGTAGTGGGCGATCGCGTGCAGATGGCCAACTTCGAAGGCAACAAGATCTCGGACGGTCAGGGTGGTTTGCGCTCTGAGCGCAAGCAACCGTGGTGGGACAAGGGCTACACGATCGATATTTTCTTCATCCTGTTCTTCTTCACCGGGGTGACGATTGTTGTCAAGCGCCTGCCGCCGAGCTCCTGGCAGCCCACTCATAGCAGGGACCACTAATCGCTACGTAAAAAGACTATCGGCCGAGGCGCATGCCGAGCCGATGATCGGGGAGACGGAGTTAGAAATGATTGAAATCGACAACCCACCTTTGGTTTTGTTCTGCATCTGCGTATTGGTAGTGATCGCGCCCGCGATATACAGCTTTTTTGTCGATAAGTACGACAAGAATAAGCCGCATATCAAGTTTTGACGCGAAGTTTGCATTGACTGATTCTTAGAAAGCGAGATGCCGATATGCTGTTCGAACCCGATACCACCACGCAGCAAGTCTGGACGATGTACGGGATCTGGTTTGCGTTCATCCTGGTCCTGCTTGCCATTTTGTTTAGCAAGAAGGGCTAATTAAGAAAGAAGGCGGCGCGCGCACTCGCGCCGCCTATGTCGGTTCGGATGTGGGGCGCTTGCTAAGAGCGCAGTCAGGTCTGAACGTCAATTGCTAGGGAACAAGATCAATCGGAAGAGGGGAAATCAATGCGCTTTAGTAACCATAGGATGCGGCGCGTCCCGGCAATATTGGTAGCCGCTGCCATCTTCACCGTGTCCGGCGCCGCCTTCGCCGAAGGCGAGAAGGTGACCGCGAATGTCGCTGCGGGAAAGCAGATCTTCCTCAACGGGAAGGATGCGGTTTCTCCGTGCGTAAGCTGCCATGGGGATAAGGCGCTGGGCATCGATGCGATGCAGACCCCGAAGCTGGCAAATGATGGCTATGCCTACATCGTC
>DASPWJ010000033.1:0-13075 GCA_035621895.1 Burkholderiaceae bacterium
CCTTGCTGTCCGCCGCATCGCGAGCGCAAAGCCCGGTTTTCCGTGCCGAGTGAGCCTGGAAGATGCCGAAGTTGGCGAGCAACTGCTGCTGATCCACTATGTCCATCAGGGCGATGCTTCGCCGTATCGGGCCAGCCACGCCATCTTCGTTCGCAGGGGCGTGCCTCGGGCCGAATTGGCGGCTGGCGAAGTGCCGCAATTTTTACGAACGCGCGTGCTGTCATTGCGCGCTTTTGACAAGGACGCAATGATTGTCACCGCGGATCTGTGCGACGGCGCTCGTGTCGAGAACGTACTGCAGGCGTATTTTTCGAAACGGGCCGTTGCGTACGTTCACATCCACTTCGCAAAGTTCGGATGCTATGCATGCCGGGCCGATCGGATCTAAGCCTTTTTTTTACGGTTGGCTTGAAGCTGGCATCCGAATCGGCACGAGGCGCTTTTTGCGGCGCACCTGCAACTTTTGGCGCAGGGGCTCGATCGTAGTTGTTGCGGCGCACCAGCGAACCCTCACCATGATGCGTGACCACCCCCGAAATGCGTCATAAGCCGGCGGCCGAAGGTGCCGAAACTGCTACTGAGATGGATGCGCAAGAGATCACCTTTGAAGACCTCCTGACGGAGGAGCCGGCCGAGACAGCCGAGGTAAGTTCCTTTGCACAGCTGCTTGCTGAAGGCTTTCCGCGCAGGGGGGGTCTTGCAGAGCTGGCCGCGATCGCGCGGATGGCAGATCCGGACCCGAGGTTCGCTGCACTGCAGCACGGATTTCTTCAGATCTTGGAAGCGCAAAACCGAGCACCGGCGATGGACTTGCAAGTGGGCGCCGGCACGCAGCGCACTTTTGCCGATTGCCCGACGGTTTCCAAACGCGAGGCTGTGGTTCCGGATCCGACAAGCGCCGTCTAGCGGTATTCGTCGATTGGCGGCGGTCGCCTCTTGCTTATCCGCTAGCGGGTGCGAGCAATCCGCATTTTTTGTCATTGCCACCGAACGGTCTTCGCCGAGGTACCGAGGAGTGCCTACGCACGCGCTGGCCGCTAGCTAGCTGGGCGGCGCACCTTGCAAGCCTCCGATACGAACGGCGTTGGACGCAACCCGCGCCGGCGCTATGCTGCCCGCACTTTGCCTTAACGAGGAGTTGCGCGCATGAGCCTGATCTTTTACTACGCACCCAGGAGCACTGCCACGATCACGGATCTCGTGTTGGAGGAGCTGGAGGTGTCCTGCGAGCGGATCAAAGTCGATCTAAAGAAGGGCGAAACCCGCAGCCCAGAGTATTTGCGACTGAACCCGAATGGCAAAGTCCCGCTATTGGTGCATGACGGGACACCGATCTGGGAGTCGGTTGCGATCACGATGTATCTGGGCGAGCTCTTTGGCGTCGAAAAAGATTTATATCCTGCGCCCGGACCCAAGCGCGGAGCGGCGATGAAGTGGATCGCCTGGGCAAACGTCACTCTTGGCGAGGCGGTGGGTCGCCTACTACGCAACACCGCGGACTGGGTCCCAGCGGAGCAACGCAACGCAAAGGCAGCCGAGGTGGCCCAGTCCGACCTCGACAACTGCCTGCACATTCTTGACAAAGACCTCGTGCACAAGCACTTTCTAACGGGGACCTATACGCTTGCTGACACGCACCTAAATTCATTGGTCGACTGGCTGCGCTTTTTAAAGCGCGATCTTTCATCCTACAGTCACATGAATGCGTGGAGTCAGCGTTGCGCCGCCCGACCCGCCTACGGCCGCGTTATGTCACGCCGTTAGATCGCTGTGGGCAACCCGTCTTGCACGAAAGTGGTTGCGCTCTTGCAAGGTCATTGTCAACAAGCGCTGCCTTGCGATCGGCAAAATGCGCGCGGCTGTGGTTCGAGTGCAAATTCGCGTATCGCTGCCAGAAAGCAGCTGCGCAAGAGAACCGACGCTGGCAAGTAGGGGCAAGGACTCCTAGCGGCGTCCTTGCCCTTGCATCACGGAACTAGCGCCGCGGCGTCCGAGGCAACATCATGCCGCGAGGGCTTGCGATGCCGACGGTTGATGGACCGTATTGCGCTGGGCCTCACCAGCAAGACCCAGGGCATGCAGCGTGCCAGCAAGAATTCCTGCAACCCAGGAGATCAGGATCACTTCCGCGCCCTGAAGGATGATGTGCACGCGCACGGCACCTTCGGGTGAGAGCAGGCACGCGTAGGCAATCACTATTAGCGTGGCAAGCATGGCGCCCCAGGAGAGCAGCACCTGGAAGAACAAGCCCTGGCGAGAGTGCGTTGGCGAAGAAATGTTTTGCTGAAACATGAATGACTCCGTGTCAAATGACGTGTTGAACACGGCGCCACTTTGCGCTTGGTCAATAAACAGGATCTGAACGAACTGGTGTGCTGTATTCAGCAACGGTTCAGCATCGTCACATGGACCCTATGGCGCTGCACCGTTTACGGTGAGGGCAATTTGCTGGCATGCACAGTGACAACGTACTTTATAGGCAAGAGTTGTTTGTCGGCCGCAGCGATCCGGCAATGCAAAGTCCGTAAAGATGCTTTAACAAAAGAAAGCCGCACAAATTTGCAGCAAAACAGCTAAGCGCACACTGCGCGCGCCCAGGGATGCCCCCAGACCGGACGCAAGATTAGTATCCGCCCAGTCAAAGCCGGCAAAGGGATTGCTGGTTTCCAAGCAAAAAAAGCGTCGCGGCCGCGCGTGCACTGGTGCGGGTGAGGCGGCTTGTTCCAGCCAGACTACAGCCAACCCTTGCAGCGGATCGGCGAAGCGATCTGCGTGAAGCCTGGCAAGCGCCGTCCGGGGATGTGAAGGGCATATCATGGGGTTGTCGAGGCGCGGCGGTCGCGCCTCCGGACCCAAGGGAGCGAGAGTCATGGCCAAGGCGAAGGGCAGTGCGAGCGGCGTCTATCGTGTCACGGAGATCATCGGTACGAGCCCCATGTCATGGGAGGAGGCGGCGAAAAATGCCGTTGAGCTTGCAGCCAAGTCGCTGCGCGACCTTCGTATCGCGGAAGTCAACAAGCTCGATATGAAAGTCGAGGACGGCAAAGTAGTTGCGTATCGGGCCCGCGTTTCCCTGTCGTTCAAATACGAAAGCTGACCTCGGCGACGTGGCACGCACGAGGCAAGCGGTGCTCGCGACGCCTTAAGTCTGAGGACGGGCGCAGTCCGCGCACGGGTTCCTAACGCGACTGCCTAAATGCCTTCCCGGGTCTCACCCATGCGGACTTGGCGTCGCGGATTGAGATAACTTCGACAAAGAGGGGCCGCGCAAAATCGCATGAAGCAACGGCACTGAAATCAAACCCAATGCACGTCGGCAATTTATTTGTGCCCTCTGCTGCATGCCCTAAGCGCGCAGGCATTACTTTTTCGTTTCTGAGGCAGACGAAGTGAGCGCCACCGTCGACCTGGACGCGTATTTCGAGCGCATTTGCTGGGGCGGTTCGACGCGCGCGAACTACGAAACCCTGGCAGGTCTGCTAAGCGCCCACATGGCGCACATTCCGTTTGAGAATCTTGACGTGCTGCTTGGTCGGCCCGTGCGCCTGGAGCTCGAACCCCTGCAGGACAAGCTCGTGGCTGCGCACCGCGGTGGCTATTGCTTTGAGCATGCCACGCTGTTTGCTGCCGTGCTCGAGCAACTTGGCTTCGAACCCGTGCGCCACACCGCGCGAGTCATTGTCTTCTTGCCGCGCCACGCCGCTCCCCGTACACACATGGTGCTGACGGTACCGCTTGCGGAAGGCACGTTCATCGTGGACCCCGGCTTCGGGGTGCATGCACCGCGGATTCCCGTTCCGCTGTTCGATGGGGTGCAGGTGCATGTCGACAATGAAGTGCACTGGATGACGCGCGAGGAAAATCAATGGACGCTACGTGCCAAAAGTGGCGAGAAGAGCGTCGAGTGTTGGGTGTCCGCACTTGAGCCCGATAACTTGATTGATTTTGAGGTTGGCAACCACTACACGGCCACTCACCCGATGTCGCCTTTCGTTAACCGGATCATGCTGCGTGCGCTCACGTCGTCAGGCCGTGTCACGGTCATGAACCGCGACGTTACGATCTGGCAAGGAGGTACGCCTTACGCAAGTCAGCTCTCCGATCGCGCGGCACTTCGCCGTTTGCTAGTCGAACACTTTGGCTTTGATTTGCCTGAGGTGGAACGGCTTCGCGTTCCTTCGACCCCGGAATGGGACTGATCGGAAGAAGGGGTCCGCGTTAGCACAAAGAGGCGATCGTCAGGCAGTGGCGACCTTCCCGGATGCTTGCGAACCGAAGTATCTTGATTGAGGATGACCGCAGCGCTCAGGCTTTCTGTGCGGCTTCGTCTTTTTGGCTCTTCGGTGTTGGCCTTTTATCTGACCCAACCGGGCAGCAAGCAAAGGCCCACCGGGGCTTGCGGACTGATGCAGCCGGCAAGCCAGGCGCTTGCAATTTGATTGCTGCTCTGGCGCAAGAGGACTTCACAGGCCACGACCTGCCGGTGTTCGGTGCCCTTAAGGGATGGAAGCTAAGAGACGCTGCCAAACGCCTTGTCAACGGCTCCCTCGGGCACCTTCAGGCCCGCGAGGCGGCAGCCCTGCGCTACCGGACCTCCCGGAAAGATTTCGTACAGGTAGCGCAGGCCGCCTTTGCGATGAAATTTCTCTTCTAAAGCGTCATGCAGCTCGCGCTTGTTGATGGTCGGCTCGCCATCGTGTCGCGCAAAAAACTCTTGAAGTGCCCGCAGCATCTCCCAGTGATCTTCCGCGAGCTCCAGCTTTTCTTGCCGTGCCCTCCCGATGGCATCGTCCGGCGTCCACTGCGCCGGTGCGTGGGGAAAATTGCTCCCTTCGACTTCGGCCATAACGCGATCCTCCTGTCCCGACGAGCGTGGTAGTTCAGGCTAATCTCGTAGCGTGGCGTCGTCAACGGCTGGACGCACCGCGAGCGTTGCACGCCAGCGCAATGATCCCTTGCTAAACGGGCTCGGTAAGCGCGGAGCATCACGTACCCGCGTTAAGGATCAACCTCACGCCTTGAAGAGGAATATCGGCTCGCTGCGATGCAGGTATTGGCCACCTTGGGGCGGTGTCAGAGAACCGCGCGTGGCGTTCGACCCGGCTAGCCTTGCGGTCTGGCGGTCGCCGCCTCGGGCTGACCGGCGAAGTATTCCGAGAGTGTCACGAAGCGACAGCCCTGCGCTGCCATGCGATCAAGAATTGAGGGCATCGCGTCCACCGTCCAGGCGTGGACGTCATGAAAAAGATAGATGCCACCAATATTGACTTTTAAATCTCGCTCGACATTAGCCTCCAGGGCGTGCACCGTGTGGTATTTCCAGTCTTTGCCGTCAGTCGTCCAAAGCACGACTACCAGACCGTCGCGCGCGGCCGCGCGGACCGTATCGACGTCATAGTCGCCGTACGGAGGACGGAAAAACTTCGGCTCGATGCCCAGCGACCGCAATGCAGTTTGCGTGGCATCGATTTCCCGTTGCTGGTCCTCCCGGCTCAGATGCCGAAAGTCCGGGTGGTCGAAGGAATGATTGTCGACCTCGTGCCCCTCAGCGGCGATGAGTCGCACGACCTGCGGTTCGCGGCGCACCTGTTGCCCAAGAACGAAAAAGGTTGCGTGCGCGTTGCGCGAGCGCAGCACATCAAGTAGCTGCACGGTGTGCCGGCCCGGACCATCGTCAAAAGTGAGAGCGCAGACGGGCTGTTCCTTGTGTTGCGCGAGCGTCGTGGTCGGGTCTGGCGCGCGGGTGGCGACGCATGCGCACACAAACAAGGATGCCGCTGCCAGCACGGCTGGTGGCGGGCAAATGTGCTTAGGGTTGCTTTTGCAGATCATCCGACCGCTTCTTTGCGAGTGGCTTGCGATTTTTTCATTGGTTTTAATGCGATTTTTTGGAGCAAACGGGTGTCGTAATGCCAAATGCCATGCAACTCTTTGGCCCGTCACTGCGTTGGTGGACGCAGCCAGATTATGCCGACAGCCCGGCTTTCGATGGGTTTTGTACACAAGCTAGGTCTTGATGAGGCGCAAACGCCGTCGGGCCGGCATTGGGCAGCGCCGCGTGGCAGCGTGAAAGCACATCTTCGCCGTGCATGACATTTTGCATCGCTGGCCGGCGATGCTAGTAGCATGAAGTGCAACGCGTTCGCAGCTATGGCAAATGGAGGCCCGCATGGAACTGACTATGGTTAGCATCGAGAAACCGGACGAAGTCAACTGCATCCTTGGTCAATCGCATTTCATAAAGACCGTTGAGGATCTGCACGAAGCGATCGTGCAAACCGTACCGCAGATGAAATTCGGAATTGCCTTTTGCGAGTCGAGCGGCCCGGCTCTCGTGCGAAGCACTGGCAACGATGCTCAACTCACCGCGTTGGCAAGGAAAAACGCCCTTGCACTCTCTTGTGGGCATAGTTTCATCATTTTCATGAGTGAAGGCTTTCCGATCAACATCCTCAATACCATCAAATCAGTGCCCGAGGTTTGCGCAATTTTCTGCGCTACGGCAAATCCGTTGCAGGTGATTGTGGCTGACTCGGGCGAAGGACGCGGCATTCTGGGCGTCATCGACGGGATCAAGAGCAAAGGTGCGGAGACGGAATCCGACGTTGCCGCGCGCAAGCAGCTGCTGCGCAAATTCGGCTACAAGCTCTAGATCGGCGCGTCGCTTTCAGCGCTGTCAAAGGGCGCTGCGCGGTTGCGAGGTGCCGCGCGCCTGCGTTCAGGCGCGGGACGATCAAGCACCCGCGAAGCGCAAACTCGTACGGACACTGTTCAGGAGGCTGACCGAGCCCGAACGGCGACCAAGCACACCCAGTAAAACCGCTGGCATGGGTGAGAAGGGGTGGCTTGTGCGGGCGGTGCTCAGCGGGGCGATACGCTTGCGCGCGGCAAATAGCAGTCTTGTGTATACGTCAGCACGATCTCCGGCGCAAAGATGACTAGGGACGAAAAAAGCATTCCGCTAACGATTGCCTCGCTCCACCCCAAAAGAAAAATTAGTCCCAAGTATTGCCCAAAATCCGTGCGCGCCCATGACGACTCCACGGCCGAGGAAACCAAAAATAGCAGCACACTGGTGGCTGCAGTACAGACGAATGAGGAAAACATCCCATTGCCAAAAATGAACACGAAGAGGTGATGAGGAAGGCGGCTCTCAATCCATCGCTGGCAAAACGTTGCCACGATCGAAGGCACAAGGGCGAACAGCACACCATTTAAGCCGATATTGAGCCATGCGCCGTGTGTGCAGGCCGTGTGCAAGATCACGGCAAATGTCAAACCCAGCAGGGCGCGGACACGGCCGAAAACCAGGGAATACAAGCCAACCCCGAGCATGCCAAATGCCGGACCGTCTCCGACTTTGATCGTCAGCAGCCACAGCAGCGCCGCGCATACGGCTGCGCCCAACCAAACATGCTGCGCAAGTTCCGCACCCGCAGAAGCACGGCGCACTTGGCGCCAGGCAAGAAGAAGCGACGGCAGCAGCACCACCCAACCATGCAGCGCGATGGGCAACGGAACAACCTGGTGCAGCGGATTCATCTCGCGCTTCCTTGCGTTGCGCCGCTTCATGTAGGGTTTTAATGCCCGACGGGAGCACGGCCGCTAGTGTTGTGCCAGCCCTTATCCGAAAAATGTCGACCCATCGCCTGAAGCGACTTGCGATGCGGTGGAGCGCATGAGCTCGGACGACTTGCCGCAATGCGCCAAAGCGCTGCTGCCATTTGCGCGTTTTGCGCCCGGCCTATTGCTTACTGAGCACACGCAAATGGCCAAAAACCTGGCCACTTTTTGCGGCGTACGGCAACAGCTCGCCGCCTTTGCGTTTTTAAGCGCTGGGGGCACAATCAGGTGGTGACGCTTCGCACGAGGGGCAAGAGCAGTGCAATCGGTATTGCGTTCACCGAAAGTAATGATTGTCACCGGCGGCTCCGGGGGAATTGGAGCGGCAGTTTCTCGCCTGGCGGCCGCTGACGGTTACGCGGTGTGCGTGGGCTATTTGAACCATCCGGATGCTGCCGCCGAAGTGGTTTCCTTGCTCAGGCAATCGGGTGCTACCGCGATAGCAGTCCGAGTCGACGTTGCGATCGAAGACGACGTCGTACGAATGTTCAACGAGGTCGATGCGACCCTCGGACGCGTCACGGCCCTTGTCAACAACGCTGGAATTTTGCGCCGCCAGTGCCGAGTCGAAGACATGGATTGGGCGCGCATCGAGCAAGTTTTCGCAACCAACGTGATTGGCAGCTTTATTTGTGCGCGGGAGGCGGTGCGGCGAATGTCGACGAAGCGCGGTGGCAGCGGCGGCGCAATCGTCAACGTTTCGTCCCGAGCGTCGCGCCTGGGTTCGGCGGGTGAGTACGTCGATTACGCGGCCTCAAAGGCGGCGATCGATACGTTGACGATCGGTTTGGCCAAGGAGGTTGCCGCCGAAGGCATCCGCGTAAACGCCGTCGCTCCGGGCATTATCGACACGCCAATCCATGCAAGCGGTGGCGATCCAGGGCGCCTGGAGCGTTTGCGGGAAATGATCCCGATGAAGCGGGGTGGCACGCCGCAAGAGGTTGCTAAGGCCATACTTTGGCTGCTTTCGGACGAGGCATCCTATACGACTGGAGCGACGATCGATGTTTCGGGCGGCCGGTAAATCCTGATCGGAACTGCGTGCAGGTCCAAACTTGCGCGTTTTGACGCCTCAAACTCGGCGCGCATTGCACGCAGCCACTGTCCCGATAGTTCTCGTGACGATCTGTATCAACGCTGCGGTGATTGCGCCAAAATCTGGCTCGCACGTGCAAAGGAAAGCAAAGGGTGTAACGATTTTTTCCATATCTTTGCCAGAGACCGCACGGAGCAAATGCCCGCAAAGCCGTGTCTAACGCATTGTCCGAATATTGCGCGTTGTGAGAGCCCTGCAAACGGTGCCCCATGGTGTGCGGCAATCGGCGCTTTTTGGGCGCAGGACCTCCAGCGCTGGAGGTATCGATATGAAACGGATCAGGGCATACCTCGCCGCGATCGTCGGCGGGGCTTTACTGGCTCTATGCGCGGCGGCGGCCGCAAGCGAAGGGCACGGTGGCGGCTTTGGTGGCGGCCACAGCGGAGGCGGACACGCTATGGGCGGCTATGGCCATGGCGGCGCTTGGGGTGGTTGGCATGGCGGCGGCTGGCGCGGAGGCGCCTGGTATGGACATGGGGGGTCGTATGGACGCAATGCTTGGTACGGCGGCTGTTGTGGCTGGTGGGGCCTAGGTTTTTACGATCCCCTTTGGGATCCATACTATTGGTACGGATATTGGCCGTTGGACTATCCGTACAGTTATGCTGTGCCACCTTCCGAGGGATTCGAGCAGTATGTTCCGCCGCCGCCATCGTATTGGTACTACTGCCCAGATTCGCGTACGTACTACCCGTACGTGCGCCAGTGCGCCTCGCCCTGGCAGAAGGTGGAAGCGAAGCCGGGGCGGTGATGACGCGGCCTTTTTTGCCTTTGTTGTTTAGGGCCGCCCTGGCCCTCGCGCCGCTGGTCCTGGCGGGCTGCGCTACTTCGCCGGCGACACTTGATTCGCCGGAGGCTGTAACGGACTTTGATATCGATCGATACCAATTCGGAATGGATCGCGATTGCCGCGATGAAGGCGCCAAGCGCGGGGAAGCGGCATCGACCGTCGATGCGTTTTGCAACTGTGTTTTTCTGACCTTACAACGAAATCTCACCCGGTCCGATTGGAGACGCGCAGTTTACTTTTCCATGACCGGACGCGAGCGCGATGAGTACCAGGTCCTTGCGCCGGTCATGTCGACCGTGGGTGCATGCCGGGCTTTGCCTCCTCCGCCTGGCGGCGGTTCGCTGACCTCTGCGCCGGCGGGCGCATCGCTGGTCGGCAGCTGGGAGTGGTGGCGGCCAACCGATAACTGCAGGGAGGTCTATACCTTTCGCGGCGACGGCACTGCGCGCGTTGAAAGCGGCAACGAAAGGACCGAAAACACTTATGTGCTCTCGGATACGCCGGAGCCTTCGGGGCGCGTCAAACTTACGCTGACCACGACAAAGTATTTGAGCGGTCGCAATTGCGATGGGTCGCTTGAGGACGTAACGGGCAGAACAGTGAACTTGTATGTCTTGTTTGGTCCAGAAAAACGGATGCTGGCAGTGTGCAAGTCCATTGCGGATCTGGATTGCATCGGACCCTTAAGGAGGACTGCTAACCCGTAGCCAGGCAAATTTTTTGCGAGGAATTTTGGACAGGGTTTGCGCCTTGGATTAGCGTTGCTTGCACGCGCTGCGGGTCAAGGATCGCGGAGGAAGTTCCAGCAGGCATTGCCCGCTGAATCGAGCGACCTTCCTTTCTGTGGAAACTTGTTGTGGCGCGGTGATCTCGAATTTTGCCGAGCGCCTTCTTGGCAGCAGCGCTTTTTTGATCCCTCATACCGCGATGAACCGCGGTCTAGTCGAAGCAACGCATTTTGCGCGGCCCACTTCGCACTTTCCTCCTTGGGCCTTTCCCCAAGCGTAGTGCGGCCTCGGGATAATCGTCGTTCCAAGGGCCCGCTCGAAAGAAAACGCCGCGTTGGAACAACAGCGGCGTCCATACTACCCTCAGACGGTGTCTTGGAACGATCTGCGGTCCCGTCGCTAGTTCCGACTTCTCACACTTCGTCGCCTTGTCGGAAGCAAGCGATATCGAGGCACGAATCATTGGGACATTACGCGTCAAGTTGTCGCGTCAAATTCCTTCACCCCTCAAAGCGAAGACGGTTGCACGGCTCCGGAGCGCGAGGTAACTCAGGGCCTAGTCGCGGTTGGCCAAACATATGCATGCAAGCCGA
Source organism: Burkholderiaceae bacterium (assembly GCA_035621895.1). GTDB lineage: Bacteria > Pseudomonadota > Gammaproteobacteria > Burkholderiales > Burkholderiaceae_F > GJ-E10. The sequence goes on from DASPWJ010000033.1 coordinate 10,831, forward strand.
TTCTCAAAACGCAGGGGAGACCTGCAAATTCAAGCCCATTACACAGCGAACTTGCGCAAGCACTTGCCCTACGTAACCCCCGGTTGATTTTCCCAAATCAAAAAGGCGGCCGATTCGATGCGCGACACCGGCCAGACATACCGGCCGGACGATGGGCGCTACGACCGAATTCGGAGGGCATGCATAGAGTAGCGGTCTTGTCGCGGGAAATCGCCAGCCGACGCCACGTGCGGGCCCGCTCGCCGCGCTCAGCTGGCCGCCTGCGTCTGAGCGTAGTTTCGAGCCAGAGCCGCCCGGTCGATTTTGTGGTTGCCCGAATACGGCAGTGCATCGCAGCAGATCAACTCCGAGGGAATCATATACTCTGGGATGAGGCGACCTAGTCGCCCGCGATACTCTTGGAGCGTTGCCTGGCGCGCTTGCACGGTGGCGGCAGCGTCAAACACGATGAATCCGACGAGTCGAAGCACGCGACCTGACTCGCCGCTATCCGACTGTCGCAGCGCGATTGTCGCCGCGATCGATACCGCTGGGAGCTTGCACAACGCGTTGTCCACATCGGACAGCTCGATTCGGTAACCATTGAGTTTGATCTGATCGTCGCGTCGACCATGACAAAACACCAGACCGCTTGGCTCGACTATTCCGAGGTCGCCAGTGCGAAACGCGCGTTGGCCGTGCCAAGTAAAGAGCTTCTCCCGGTTCAGGTCCTCGCGGTTGAGGTAGCCTCGCATTACGTGCGGACCTGCGATGCACAGCTCGCCGTTCGCCGGATCGACAAAAACCTCACCGTGTGGCTTGCACACGCCGACGGGCAGCGGATCGTAGCGTTCTAGTATCGCTTCGTCGAGCACGATCCAGGTCGTCGCGACAGTAGCCTCTGTCGGGCCGTAGCTATTGATGACGCGGGCGCGAGGGAAACGAGCGCGAAGTGTTCGCGCCAACTTGTTTGTCAAGGGCTCCCCACAGAAGAGGAATGTGTCAAGCGTAGGAAGAAAGGCTTGGGCGAATCGCTTGTTGAGCAACTGCTGGAAGGCAAAGGACGGCGTCGAGACCCAGGTCGTTATTCTGGCCTCGCGCTGCCGGGTCAAGAAGGCGTCAGAATCGCCGGCAAGTTCGCGGTGGTTCATCACGCAGCAGCCGCCCATTGCCAGCGTACCGAACAGTTCGTACATGGATAGGTCGAAGCTAAATGGCGCTTGATTCATGAAAACCGGAGCCTCGCCGAGCCCAAAGCTGCCGCTCATCCAATTTGCGAGTTCTAAGACACTCTCCGAACCAATCTGCACGCCCTTGGGTTCGCCAGTACTTCCTGAGGTAAAAATCACGTACGCCAAATCGCGCTGGTCAGTTGTAATCTGCGGGGCAATTGGCGTGAAACTTCGCTGCTCAGCAGAAAAGACGAGGTTGGCCCCTGAAAGGCGCAGGATCCTCGCGACCCGTTCCTGCGGATAGATTGTGTCAACTGGAACGAAGGGCGCCCGCAGGGCGAGGCAGCCGGCAATCGCGACCAAAAACTCGGCTTCCTTGTGCCCATGGATCATGATTGGCACGTCGCACTGGGCTCCTGCAGCCGTCGCAGCTTGTACCCACGCCGCGACTTTCGCTTCGAAGTCGCGCCAACTTAGAAGGGCAGACTCGGAAAGCACGGCCGGCCGACTGTCACCGACACCGTGATCCGTAAATTCCCGCAATTGCAAGTCGAACCTCATCGGGCCGTCCCTCAAATTCGTCTGCTAGATCCGACTGCGTCCGCTAAAGACGTATAGGGCGAACATGGCTGCCAAGATGGTCACCACTCGCCCGCCGGCCGATGCGATTCCGTTTGAGCGCAGCCTTGCCACGAGAGGGACGCTGCGCGAGTAATGGAGCACGCAATTATAGATAACTGAGTACGCACCGAAGAGCGCGCCGCTCGCGACATACCGACGTTCTAAGCCGTTCCAGGTTCCCATGGCCATCAGCGTCGCGAAAATCGCGAGGTTCTGCGCGAACAGCCGATGGCGCGTGAAATACGCCAGGCGTGAGAGATTTTTGTAGACGGGCATGAACACAACGTCACGTAACCACTGGGACAAGCTGATGTGCCAGCGCTGCCAGAAGTCGTTCGGGTTTGCGGCGAAGACAGGGTTGCGGAAGTTCTCAGGCGGATTGAGGCCTAGCATGCGGCCGATGCCGACCGCCATGTTCGAGTAACCGGCGAAATCGAAGTAAAGAAACGCGCTGTAGGCGAGTGCCGTCTGCA
>DASPWJ010000034.1:0-4036 GCA_035621895.1 Burkholderiaceae bacterium
AGGTGACAAGAGCGATCTGCGCCGTGTCGACCCTCAAACCGGAACCGTCCTCGAGACTCTCGAAATGCCACCGGGGACCGGCGTCTCAGGACTCGAGTCCGACGGCGCCGACCAGTTCTTCTGCGGCGGCGGCAGCAGCGGGAAAATCAGGGCCGTCCGCCGACCCAAGCGCAGCTCCGAGACGCCCCCCTAACCCACCCCCAGTGGTCCACCATTGCCCGCCAAGGCCGCGCGCCCGTCAAGTAATGGTGCAGAACTTCGGCGGTAATTCGCCCCAGTAATCTTGGCCGTCTGGTTTGGCGAAACGCAGCAGCAGGTGTCAATGACTGCTCCCTGACCGTGCCTAGACGCTAGCGAACCGCCTAAAGCAGACGCTGACTTCACCAAAGACGGTCACTGACGCTTGCGCACGGGTAAGGCCAACAACAGCCAATTTCGATGCCGAAAACCGGCGCTGCTTGGCAAACGCGCCTCGACGGCCGAATCCATCGGGGCGTTACGCGGACACGATCAGCGATCGCACGGACACTTACCAGTTGCCGGCGATCCTCGCGCGCCCCGGAAGGTTTACGCTCCGTGGTCACGGCAGACCAAATGAACGGTGCTGGCACTCGGTGTCTGTCGCCTCGGCGGCGGATTCCAGAAATCCGGGCGGTGTTCGTCTTGGGCTTTCGAGCAATTCGTCGCGCCTTGTGTGACTGCGGCGGAAGGAATCGTGAGAATTGGCCGTTGGGCGGCATCCATGAGATCAACGCACATCAAGGCTCTAGCGATCGTGCTGCTTGGCGCAATTGTCGTGGGCTCGATTTGGATCGGAACTGAATATCAGAAGGACATCCATCGCGCACAGGCCAGCGTCGCGAACAGCAGTCAAATCGTCGCAACGCCCTGCGGCCGGATCGAATATGCCCAGACTGGCAACGGGCCCGTAATACTGATGATCCACGGGGCCGGCGGCGGATTCGATCAGGGAATCTTGCTTGCGCGCTCCTTTGTACCCCAAGGATTCCGCGTGATTGCGATGTCGCGGTTCGGCTACCTGCGTACGCTGGCGCCCGAACACGCATCGATCGTTCTGCAGGCGGATGCGCACGCTTGCTTGCTAGATGCGCTAGGGGTGCAAAGCGCGGCTGTCATCGGCGCATCCGCAGGCGCCCCGTCCGCGCTGGAATTTGCGCTGCGCTATCCAGAGCGCTGCAGGGCGCTCGTACTCGTCGTGCCGGGATGGTGGCCTCTCCCGCAGCCGATGACCCGCCGATTCGGTCCGTTGACTGCAGCAGTTTTCGAGCGGGCACTGCGCTCGGATTTCGCATTCTGGGTCATCAGCAAGTTTTTTCCGTCGGCGGCCATCCGGTCCGTCCTTGGGACGCCGCCGAGCGTCGTTGCGCAGGCAAGTGCGGGCGAACAGGCTAGGGTCGATTCCATGCTCTGGAGCATCCTGCCGGTCAGTCAGCGCAGTACAGGCCTCTTATTCGAGGCTGGGCTTACCAGCGAGGCGCTCTCCAAACCCTTAAGTTCACTCCAGGTTCCAACGCTAGCCATCAGCGCCAAAGACGATCTTTACGGGACTTGGGAAAACGCGCAATTCATCGTCGATCACGTTCCACACGCGCGTTTCATCGGCTATTCGGTCGGCGGCCATTTACTGGTGGGCCACAGCGATGAAGTCCTCGCCAGCATTGGGCACTTCCTTGCGGACAATGCCCCTGACGCGCGTCACTGATTACCGAGGTCGGCAAACCGGCCTGCCATAACGCTCGCCAAGAGGTCCGTACATTTCCTTCTGACCGCGTTTCGTTCACACGGTAGTGCTACCCAAAAGCCGATTACCCGTTTTGCGCGTCAGTGCAAGCGTTGTTGTCGACTCAAAGCTGTCGCCGGCGATAGTCAATCGCCAATTCGTCGGCTTGGAACCAGGCGACGGACATTGTCAGCAATGAATCCGGCCAGTGGAGGAAAGACCGGCCCGCTGAAACAGGCGGGTTAGTCGGCCGCGTCAGTACGGCGACGCTCGTACTCCTGCGCAATCGCCTGCTGTTGAGCCGGTGGCACAGGATCGTAGTGCGACAGCTCGATCGAGTAGCTGCCGGAGCCTTGGGTCATTGCCTTTAGGCGGCTCGAGTAGCCGTCGAGCGCGGCGAGCGGAACCGTGCCGCGCAGACGCGTCGTACCGTTGGCAAGTTCGTCGCTGCCATTGACCTGACCGCGGCGTGACGACAGGTCGCCCGCGATGTCGCCAATCTGGCTGTGGGCGCAGACGACCTCGATCAGGACAATTGGCTCGAGCAAAACCGGATGGGCTTTCGCGAGCGCGTCAAGAAATGCCTTGCGCCCGGCGGCGACGAAGGCCACCTCCTTCGAGTCGACCGGATGGTGCTTACCGTCGTAGACGACCACCCGCAGATCTTGCATCGGGTAACCGGCCAAGTAGCCGCTGGTAAGCACTTCCCGTACGCCCTTTTCGACTGCCGGGATGAACTGGTGCGGAATGACTCCGCCCTTGACCTGATCGACGAACTCAAAGCCTGCACCGCGCTCCAGCGGCTCAATGCGCAGATACACCTCACCAAACTGACCGGCGCCACCGGTCTGTTTCTTGTGCCGCGCGTGCCCGTTAGCCTGCGCGGTGATCGTTTCGCGGTACGGCACGCGCGGCGGCCGCGTCGTGAACTCGAGCCTAAACTGCGACGTCATCCGCTCGAGCACCGATCGCAAATGCAGTTCCGACAGCCCTCGCACCACAGTCTCGTTCTGGACCGCGTCGTGATCGACGACGAGTGTGGGATCCTCCGAGGCGATCTTCGCCAAAACGTCCCACACACGCCCCTCGTCGCCGCGTCGCTTGGGCGCCAGCGCCAACCCGTACATCGGCTCGGGAAACGCGAGTGGCCGCATCCGGACAAAATCCTCATCGTGTGAATCGTGCAGCACGCAGTCAAAAACAATATCGTCGATCTTGGCCACAGCGCCGATGTCGCCCGGCACTAATGCTGTTACCTCGATCGAATCCTTGCCCTGAAGCGTCAACAGGTGCCCGACCTTAAATGACTTTTTCGCGTCGCCGATGTAGAGCAGCGAATTGGGCGTGATCGTCCCCTGGTGGACGCGGAAGATTCCAATCCGTCCCACGTAGGGATCGTTGACGACCTTAAACACGTGCGCCAAAACATGCCCGGCTGGATCCGGCTTGGAATGGAACGCGCTTTGGTCGGTGCCCCGTACGAACTGCGGTGGATTTCCCTCGCCGGGATGCGGCAGATGGCGCTGGATCACCTCGAGTAGTTCGATGACGCCCGCGCCGGTGCGCGCCGAAACGAAGCAGACCGGCACGAGGTGGCCTTCCCGCAGCGCCCGCTCCAGCGTCTCGTGTAGCGAGGTTGGATCGACGTCGCCTTGCTCGAGATAGCGATTCATCGCCGTCTCATCGACCTCGACGACCTGCTCGAGCACCTGCCGGTGCACCTCGGCCACCGAAAGAAAATCGGTGTCACCGTGGTCCCGGGCGAAGCAATCGATGACCCGAGCGCCACCGTCGGCCGGAAGGTTGATGGGCAGCACCTCGGGGCCGAAGGCCTCGCGCAGCTGCTGCAGCAATGATGGCAGGTCGATATCTTCGCGGTCGATCTTGTTAACGATGACGAGCCGGCAAAGGTTGCGGTCGCGCGCCCATTCCATCATTCGCCGGGTTGTTAGCTCAATTCCAGCGGCCGCATCGACGATCACGGCGATGGTCTCGACCGCGTCGAGCGCGCCGAGCGCTTGGCCCAGGAAGTCCGGGTATCCCGGCGTGTCGATCAGATGCGCGCGCACGTCCTTGTAATCGAGATGGCATACTGCCGCCCGAAGGGAATGCTTTGCCTGCTTTTCTAGCGGGTCAAAGTCGCAAACCGTCGTTCCGCGTTCGACACTTCCCGGCGCGCCGATCATCCCCGACTTCGCCAGCAATGCCTCGACGAGCGTGGTCTTTCCGCACGCGCCATGGCCAACAACGGCGATGGTGCGAAGGTCGACAGTATTGTGCAATTGCATCGCCCCC
>DASPWJ010000035.1:0-17621 GCA_035621895.1 Burkholderiaceae bacterium
CTGCAGCTCCGGACTCTCCACACCGGTGCGTCGCGCCGTGGGTATCAAAAGAAAATGCGTTGGGCCGCAGCGATCCTTCAGGACTGCGTAGCCCTGGCGGGTATCGCACGTAAGGTCGTTGGGTGCATACGATTGCGCCGGATCATGCTGTCCTGCATTGCACCCCTGGTCAACGATGCGCCAGATCGCCAGGTCCGCCGACTCCGCGTTGCGCGCGCATCCTCCAAGGCCAGCCAACAGGCAAAGCATCGCGCACGCGCCAAACGCTGTCGCACAAGCGGCATTCGTCAAAGAGCGGCTCACGCACACTGTTGTCTTTCCAGAAGCCCCCACTTCGTTCTCGTGCGCCTCTTTGCCGTAGCCGACGCGATACGTCATCGCTGACGCAGACCATTTATCGACTCGCGGGCCGCGTTGGCCGATCGGCGTGGTCCGTCGATGCCCTTCACGAAGAATCCAGCATTTGCGCCGCGCAAGGACTCGCCATCGTAGCGCAACGACAAAGATCCTTTGCCAGTTCGCCGCCTGTCGATAAAACGCAAGCAAATGCTAGGAGCCACCTGATCGGGCATCTCAACCATGACTTGCGCGCTGCGCCGGATGAGGCACGGTCTCGCGGCTGGCGTCTTCGTTTTGCGTCGCCAAGCCCGACGCGATTTGGGGTGCAAGCTTGCGACTAAGATCCACCACTTCCCCGACGATGATAAGTGTGGGTGCGTGCAGCTGTGCCCGCGCCACCCGTGCGGGCAGGTCCGCCAGCGTGCCCTCGATCACACGCTGCTTGCGCGTGGTTGCGCGCTCAATAATGGCGATCGGCGTGGAGGGGTGCCGCCCATGCTCGATAAGCTTTGCACAAAGCAGCGGCAATCCAAGCAACCCCATATAGACCGCGACCGTCTGTCGTGCGCGCGCGAGCATCGGCCAGTCCAAGTCCATGCTGCCATCTTGCAGGTGTCCGGTCACGAACGTGCACGATTGCGCGAGACGACGATGTGTAAGCGGTATTCCCGCGTACGCGGACGCCCCCACCGCGGCGGTGATCCCGGGTACCACGCGAAACGCCACGCCCGCCTCGCAAAGAAACTCGAGCTCCTCGCCGCCGCGCCCGAAGATAAACGGATCGCCGCCCTTGAGGCGCAGCACGCATCTTCCCTTGCGCGCGAGCTCCACCATCAACTGATTAATATCGTCTTGCTGCAGGGCGTGTTTGTTGCGCCGCTTGCCTACGTAGATACGCTCGGCAGTCGGGGGCAGCAATTGCAGTATTTCTTCGGAAACTAGGTTGTCGTACAACGCGACGTCGGCACACTGCAGCAGCCGAGCGGCGCGCACAGTGAGCAACTCCGGGTCTCCCGGACCGGTGCCAACGAGATAGACCTCTCCGGGGCCACGGGAAGACGCGTTGACCGTGGGTCTATGGCTGGCATCGCTCATACTTTGCTCGCACAGACTTGTCGTCGCCGATTACGCCTGCGCGGCCGGCAGCAGTTCCTTGTCGATCGCCGATACCCGTTTCGTATCTCGCATGAAGACGGCAACCAGCAAAGTGCATGCGATCACGCCCGTAGCGTACCAGTAGAAACCCGACTCGCGGCCGATGCTCTTGAACCAGAACGCGACGTACTCGGCCGAGCCACCGAATAGGGAAACCGCGATCGCGTACGGCAAGCCGACACCCGTGGCACGGATCTTGGCCGGAAACAGCTCTGCCTTCACGACGGCGTTGATCGACGTATAGCCCGAAACGATGAGCCAGGCGACCGCAATCAGTGCCAGCGCCTCCCACGGTCCGCGGGCGCGGGAGATGGCAGTCAAAAGCGGCACCGTAAACATTGTCCCCAGAGTTCCAAATCCGATCAGCAACGGCCTGCGTCCAATCCGGTCCGAAAGCGCGCCATAAATCGGCTGCAGAAGCATCGCAAAGATCAACGAAGCTGCGGATACCGCCGTGCTTTGACCGTCCGTCAGTCCGACGGATAGCCGCAGAAATTTCTGCATGTAGGTCGTGTAAACATAAAATGCCAGGGTACCACCCATGGTCAGGCCAACGACAATCAAGGCTTCCTTAGGATGGGCGAGCAGCTCTCGTAACTTTCCGCGCTCGCGGCCGCTGTCGGAGCGCGCCTGCTGCTGAAAGATCGCGGTTTCAAAGAGCCCGCGGCGCATGATGAGCGCGATCAAAGCAAGCAAGGCGCCGACGAAAAATGCCACGCGCCAGCCCCACGCGCGAAGCTGCTGGTCGGAGAGCAGGAAATTTTGCAGTATCAGCAGCACAAGCAAGGCCGTGAGTTGGCCGCCGATCAGCGTTACATACTGGAAACTCGCATAAAAACCACGACGCGCGCCAGTTGCCATCTCCGACAGGTAGGTCGCACTTGCGCCGTATTCGCCGCCAAGACTCAGGCCCTGCAGCAAGCGTGCGACCATCAGCAACGTGGGTGCGGCCGAACCAATCCTCTCATAAGTCGGTGTCACAGCAATCATCAGCGAACCAAAGCACATCAAGAGGACGGATAGCATCAGCGCCTTGCGTCGCCCCGCCACGTCCCCGATATGGCCAAAGAGCCAGCCTCCGACCGGCCGTATGAAAAAGCCCAATGCAAAGATGCCGGCCGTCGAGAGCATCTGGGCGGTCGTGTCCTGGCTGGGGAAAAAAGACTGGGCAAAATACAGCGCGAAGGCCGAGTAGCAATAAAAGTCGTACCACTCGACAAGGTTGCCAGCCGAACCGATAAAGATTGCTTTGAGCCGTCCGAAGGGTTGGGCTGCAAAGGGCCCGGGTGCGTGCGGCCCTTCGTGGATTTGCGACAGCGTATTTGTTTGATCGGATGCCCGGCTCTGATCCATATAGATGTCGATCACGCTGACCCCCAATTGCGATCTTGGGTTTTGCGCTCGCTCAGCACGCCAATTGCTCTGCGCGCGAAGCTCTTGCGCGCGCTCCTACCCTGCTCGGTTCGGCGCCGTGACAGCACGCGCGAGGACTTGCGTCAGCTGCCAGGGCCTGCCTTCTTGCTGGCAGGCAGCGCTTCCCAGCCCGGAGCCAAGCGCCCCGAATGGGCCCAAAATAGTATGCAAGAGCGCCAGCAAGTCGCGAATCGGTGAACGGAGTATCGTGAGCTCCTTAACGAAGAGGAAACTATGCGAAAGATTGCCAGGATCACTTCGTTTGCGCCTTGCGGATCGACCCAGGCTGCAGCGCCTGCCCTGAGCTTCGCAGCTGGGATGGGCACAGCCCGCATGCTTTTTGCCGCCGTATCGCTCTTTGCCGCGGCGGCCAACAGTTTGGCAGCGGCTGAGATGCAGTCTGGCAGCCAGGCGTCGGCGCCTTTGCCCGACTACAGCGCCGTGCTGTCCGATCCCATTCGAAGCGATAGCGATCGGCGAACCGATGAGCGACGTCGACCTCTGGAGTTTCTGCGCTTTGCCCAAGTGCGTCCCGGTATGAACGTTCTGGATGTTTCGGCCGGAGGCGGTTACACGACCCAGCTGCTGGCGCTGGCCGTGGGTCCCACGGGAAACGTCTGGGCGCAGACGCCAAAGGTGCGCGAATCTTTCGAAAAGCGCCTCACAGCCCACCCGCAAACCAACATCCACGAGCTGGTTCGCTCCTTTGAGGACCCCTACCCGGCTGACGCCCCTCGGCTGGACCTCATCACCTTCATCCTGAACTACCACGACGTCGCCAACGAAGCGGTCGACCGCTCCGTGATGAACAAGCGGCTCTATGATGCGCTCAAGCCGGGAGGGCATCTTATCTTGATCGACCACGCGGCCGCGGCCGGTTCGGGATTGCGGGATACCAAAACGCTGCACCGCATAGACGAGCAGACCGTTCTTGCCGAACTAAGGCGCGCGGGCTTTGCGCTCGAAGAGCGCTCGGCCTTCCTGAGCAATCCCGACGATCCGCGTACCGAGGCGTTCTTCGACATGAAGACGCCATCGGATCGCTTCGCACTGCGACTGCTGCGGCCGTAAGGCCCGCGCTCCTAAGCGCCGGGCCAGCATCGGCATCCTACTTTGCGGACTTGGCGTTTGCCTCGCATTTTTTCATGAACGATTCCTTCGCCGCGCCGGCGAGCTTTTTGCCGTTCTTATCAACGGCCTTGTCCTCGCAGGACGGTGCAGGCTTGGCATTGGCCTCGCACTTTTTCAGAAAGGATGCCTTGGCCGCACCCACGAGCTTTTTGCCGTTCTTATCCACCGCCTTGTCTTCGCACGAGCTGGAAGATGTGGTTGCCGACGACGGGTTGGTCGCGGTATCGGCCGCGGCAACGTAGGACGAAAAACTCGGGCTCAACAACACGAAAGCCGCAAAACAAAGGTACTTTTTCATTTTCGACAAACTCCTCCGGTCCGATTTGGCCAAGGTCCTCATCATAGCGGCACGACGCTGGTACAGGGCACTTGTTTACCGTGACTCGCGATCGACCTGCTCGTCCGCGCCACGCACACGATCTTGATCAGCCTGCTGCATCTGCTGGATCTGGGTTTGGATTTGCGCCTTTTGCTCGTTGGCCCGCTTGGCGGCAGCCGCCGCACCGGACGCACTACCGGGCGCGGCCGTAAGTGCGTCCAGTCCGCAACCGCTCAGCGGCACGCTAACAAGGGCGGCGACGACAAAACAACTCGGGCAGAAAAATCGGTGCATAGCATCTCCTTGAAACACAACAACCCTTTGTCACTCGTTCAGGGCGCGAGGCCCCGAAGATCCCCCAGGCGGCTACCGCTGCGCAGCGCCTCGGCCTCATGCGCCGGTTCGCGCCATGGCTCCCGCAAGGCCTCCTCGTACCACTGGCGCATTGACGCAAGTCCCAGCAGGCGTTGACAATAGCCTGCGGCCGCTGCGTCCAGTGGCAATTCGTAGGTTTGTACGCGAAAGGCCACCGGGGCGAAGAAGGCATCGACCACTGTGAAGGATGCCCCAGCGAGAAAGGGGCCCCCATAGCGGGCAATCCCCTCGCCAAAAAGCTCACCGACGCGCTCCAGGTCCTGTGCCAATGCGTTGCTAATCGTGTGCAGGCGCACGCGAAGCCCGCAGTTCATGGAACACATCTCGCGCAAAGCGCTAAAGCCGGAGTGCATTTCGGCCGTCGCACAGCGGGCCCACGCACGCGCGTCCGGATCGGCGGGCCACATACCCTCGTGCCGCTCCGCCAAATATTCCGCAATCGCCAGCGAATCCCAGACGGTTCGATCCGCGTCAACAAGGCAGGGCACCTTGCCGTTGGGTGAAAAGCGCCGAAACAGCGTACGGTTGGATGGACCTTCGAAGGCGACCAAGCGCTCCTGAAACGCGATCGCATGCTCGCGCAACAGCACCCAAGGTCGAAGTGACCAGGAAGAGTAGTTTTTATTAGCAATGTATAGCGTGTACATGGCCGATTCAGCGCGCCAAGTCACCTAGGCGCTTGGGATGGAAGCCAAAAACGATACGCTCGTCGGGACGGCCTAGGTGGGGATCCTTTCCCGGGCGCTCGATGCGCGTGACGAGGTCGCAAATGATGTTTAGCCGTGCCATTTTCTTATCGTCCGCACGAACAATGACCCACGGTGCAGTCGTGGAGTGCGTGTGCCGCAACATCGTATCGCGCGCTCGCGTGTAGTCGTCCCAATGCGCCAAGGCTGCCTCATCGACCGCGCTCGTCTTCCATTGGGTTAGAGGATCTCGTGCACGCGCCTTCAATCGACGCCGCTGCTCATCTCGACTGATGTCCAAGTAATACTTGAAGAGCTGAACGCCTGCCCCTACCAACATGTGTTCAAACGGTACCACTGCTCGCAAAAATTCGTCGGATTGGGTTTCACTACAAAAGTGCATGACGCGTTCAACCCCCGCGCGGTTGTACCAGCTGCGATTAAAAAGGACGAACTCGCCGGCACTAGGCAAGTGCACGACGTAGCGCTGGAAATACCATTGTCCTTGCTCTTTGTCCGACGGCTTGCCAAGGGCGACCACCCGCGTGTCGCGCGGACTAAGGTGCTCGACAATGCGCTTTATCGAGCCGTCCTTGCCCGAGGCGTCACGCCCCTCAAAAATCACCAGCACGCGCCGCCCATGGCCAATAATGTGGCGGTGCGCCTTGACGAGCTCGATTTGCAGCTGGCGTAACTCGGACTTGTACGACTGCGCTCTTTTCTGTGCCATTGCCTCACCGCCTCGCCACCAAAGGGGCCTGCAATATCGGACCGCGCATACATGCTTTGCCACGACTGCACGCATGCCGCCGCGCTGCAGCCTTTGCCAGGCAACGTGGCATTGGCCGCACGCTGGGCAGCGCAGCCTGCTTGACAAGGCTGCCGCCGGCAAGTTCTCGCGGCACAATAGCCCGGCTCGCTGTGTGCGATCCGCGCGGCTCGTTGCTGTCAACCGCGTGGGCCAGCGCCGCGCGATAGTGCCTCAACGCTCGGCGCAATATTTGCGCTGCAACCACAAGCATTCCTCGACTTACCGCTTGGCGCAAACGCCGCCATGCACTCGACCGATTGGCTGACGCGTACATCGGTTGTGCGACCCTACAACGCGCGGCAATCGAGCCCAATAATCTGCAACGTGCGTAAGCTGCGGCCCGGCGCAAGATCGCGCCAGATGGTCGAGCCTCTTTGGAAGTTTCCGTTCATTTTTGCCGTTGACGATTATGCGCTCACACACCGTCCCGCGTTCGGGTCATGGTCGATGCCGTGCAAGCGGGCGGCTGGTTGCGCAAGAACGCAAGTACGATCGTGCGCCAGCGGCTCGCAATGACGCAGCTCGAGCGCACGAAGCAACGACATCTTTTCGGATCCCGTTGTGATGGAGGTCTCAGTATGGCTCATCGGCCCTTGCGCGGCAGCGAACGCGAGATAGTTGAGGGAGCGCGATCCTTGGGCAAGGCAGATCCAGCCCAGCGTCTGCAGGTTACGATCGTATTAAAGCGCCAGTCCAGTGCAGTGTTGATGGACCACATCGCTCGAGTCGAACGCGGCGATCGCCGGGCGCGTCCGATGACACGGGAGGATTTCGCGCATCAGTTCGGAATGCGCCCGGAACACCTGGCGGCGATTCGAAAATTTGCAGCGGCCTACGGCCTGACCGTTCGCCACGAGAACGCCGCTCGCCGTACCGTGGTGTTGGAGGGAACGGTCGCGCAATGCAATGCAGCCTTTGGCGTCGACTTGCAGCAGTTCGATGCGCCGGCTGGCCCCTTCCGGGGCCGCACTGGTGCCGTCCAGCTTCCGGAGGAACTGCACGAAATCGTCGATGCGGTGCTCGGGCTCGACAATCGTCCGCAGGCAAAACCGCATTTTCGCCACCGGCCGGCGGGCCCGGCATCGGCCGCTGCTCAAGCAAGCGCATCGTTTACGCCACCGCAGTTAGCGCAGCTTTACGATTTTCCCGCCGGCAACGGCCAGGGCCAAACGATTGCCCTCATTGAGCTGGGGGGAGGCTATCGCGCGCAGGACGTTGCGGCGTATTTTGGCGAGCTCGGAATCGCGCAACCACCGCTGCTTGCCGTCGCGGTTGACGGAGCCAGCAACGAGCCGTCGGGAGATCCCAATGGTCCCGATGGAGAGGTAGAGCTCGACATCGAGGTCGCTGGCGCGATCGCACCCGGCGCATCGATCGTCGTGTACTTTGCGCCGAACACGGACGCGGGTTTTCTGGATGCGGTAAGTACGGCGGTCCACGACACGACAAATAAGCCGTCAGTCGTCTCAATCAGCTGGGGTGGACCCGAATCAAGCTGGACGCAGCAGGCGATGATGGCCATCGACCAGGTCTTGCAGGAGGCCGCGGTGCTCGGTGTAACGGTCTGCGTTGCCTCAGGCGATAGTGGTTCAAGCGACGGAGTAGCCGATGGCTCTGCACACGTCGATTTCCCCGCCTCGAGCAGCTATGCGCTCGCATGCGGCGGTACGTCGTTGCGGGCAAGTGGCCAGCAAATTGCAAGCGAGACAGTATGGAACGATGGCACTCAGGGAGGCGCCTCCGGAGGCGGCGTAAGCGCCTTCTTTGCTTTGCCAAAATGGCAAACTGGTCTTCAAGTGCACAGCGCGCAAGGTGGCATTTCCTCTTTAACGCGTCGCGGCGTGCCCGACGTTGCCGGCGACGCTGATCCAAGGACGGGCTATGACGTGCGGGTCGATGGTTCCGACGCCGTGATCGGCGGAACTAGTGCAGTCGCGCCCCTTTGGGCAGCACTGATTGCCCGGATTAACTCCACACGCGGCACGCCGGCGGGTTTGGTCCAACCGTTGCTCTATTCGACTGCGGGTCTGTTTAATGACATTACGTCGGGCAACAACGGAATGTACGCCGCGGCGGTTGGATGGGACGCATGCACGGGTCTTGGCTCACCCAAGGGCAAGGCGATTGCTACGGCGCTTGCTGCGCCAGCGGGGTCCTGACGGCAGGCCCTAAGCGCTTCAGTAACCCAGCGCAAGGCCGCTGTTGCCCCTAGGATCGTTGGCCCCATAGTAACGATTCGCGCCGACAGCGACGCCGCCAAATGATGGTGCTCCGACGAGGATGGCCGTGACATGATTGGCCGGCCGCGAGCGCATCAGTTTGTGACCCATGGCAAGCAGGATCTTTTGCGTGTCCGGGCTCAGAGCGAAGTTCTCCATCAAAGTCGAATCGGGCTGCCATTGCTGATGCAGACGCGGAGCGTCGACGGCTTCTTGGACGTTCATTCCGTAGTCGACTAGGTTCAGAATTACCTGAACCATCGCGCTGATGATGCGGCTTCCGCCCGGCGTTCCGGCAACCATTACGAGCTTGCCGTCTCGGGTGATGATGGTTGGGCACATCGATGATAGCGGGCGCTTACCGGGCGCAATAGCATTTGCCGATCCTTGTACCAGCGCGAAGAGGTTGGGCACTCCTTCCTTGACGGTGAAATCGTCCATTTCGTTGTTTAACAACACGCCGGTGCCGGGGGCCACCACCTTGGCACCGAACCAGCCATTGAGCGTGTAGGTGACGGACACTGCATTGCCGAACTGGTCGACGATCGAGTAATGCGTGGTGTTGCTGCCCTCGTGCGGTGCGACGCCTGGCTGTAAGTCGTCGGAAACGCCGGCTTTGGCCGGGTCGATCGCGGTGCGCAGGCGCTGCGCGTACGCTTTGTCCAGCAGGTGCTCGACGGGGTTGCGCACGAAATCCGGATCGCCCAAATAGTTATTGCGATCAAGATAGGCGTGACGCATGGCCTCGATTTCATAGTGCACAGCCTGCGCCGAACCAAAGCCGAGGTCCTTTAGCGGGTAGCCCTCTAGAACGTTAAGAATCTCGCAGAGAATGACTCCACCGGCGCTGGGGGGCGGAGCCGAAATGATGTGATAGCCACGATAGTCACACTCGATCGGTGCGCGCTCGCGTGTCTCATACTGGTCCAAATCTGACTGGGTAAGGACGCCCTTGCCCTCCTTGCTCGCGGCGACGATCGCTGCGCCAACCGGGCCCTGATAAAACCCTTTGGTGCCCTGATTGCTGATTTGCCGCAGCGTCCTTGCCAGGTCCTTCTGCACCAGGCGCTTACCGGGTAAATAGGCTTCACCGTGATCCAGAAAAATTGCCGCCGCCGCGGCGTCCTTGCGAAATGGCTCTGTGGCCACGCGCAACATGTCGGCGTCGCCTTGTTCGAGCACGAATCCCTGCTCGGCATAGCGGATCGCTGGCATCAATAACGCCGCGCGCTTCATGGTGCCGTAACGGTTCAATGCCGTCTCAAGACCCGAAACGGTTCCTGGCACTGCCACCGCCAAAAAGCCGCGCCTGCTCAAGTTCTCGGTGACGCGCCCGTCCGAACCTAGATACATGTCGGGCCCCGCGGCCAGCGGGGCTTTCTCGCGAAAATCCAACACGGTTTTGCGGCCGTCGGCCAACAAGATCGTCATGAAGCCGCCGCCACCGAGGTTGCCCGCAGCCGGATAGACCACCGCAAGGGCATAGCCAACGGCAACGGCCGCGTCGACTGCGTTGCCGCCTTGCTGAAGTACCTGAATCCCCACCTGCGTTGCTAAGTGCTGCGCGCTCACAACCATGCCGTGCTCGCCCGCAACGGGCGCAACCGATGCTGCCTGCGCCGCCGAGCAACAGCAGGCAAGAATGAGGCAGGCAGTTGTTTGGCGCAATCGGACGTACATGGGAAAATGGCCCGCAAGTGTACCCCTCCGGTGGCTGGTGTCTTGTGGAGCTTTTTTGCCACGCATCTCCGACGAAATGAGCGCGCGCCCGAATTTGGCGTTTTCCGATCCGACGCAGACATGGAACCAGCGCTTTGCGGGCGAGCAGTTTTTTTGGCACCGCACCGAACATCTGGTTTCGGCAGCACGCACACGTCTGGCAATTGGGTGATCGCGTCTTGTGCGTCGCCGACGGGGAGACACGTAACAGCGTATGGCTTGCCGGCCGGGGCCTCGCAGTCAATGCGTTGGACATTGCGTGCGCTGGCGCGCACAAGGCGCGGCGACTC
This sequence comes from Burkholderiaceae bacterium, assembly GCA_035621895.1. Lineage (GTDB taxonomy): Bacteria > Pseudomonadota > Gammaproteobacteria > Burkholderiales > Burkholderiaceae_F > GJ-E10. Next base: position 10,458 of record DASPWJ010000035.1, read on the forward strand.
GCTACCGCCCATGGCGCATTCGTCAGCTACGCGGTCATGGACTGTGACGCCTGCCTCTGGCCCGAGACGCTTTAGGACGGCGTGGCAGCAATCTTTGCGCAGTTTGCGGATTCGGCAATGCGAGAACGACTCTTTGCAAACATGGCAAGAACGCTCAAACCCAGCGGCACGCTGGTGCTGCAGGGCTACACTGCCAAGCAGCTCCAGTATCGCACCGGGGGTCCGCCCGTGAGGTCGCACCTGTATACGAACAGCTTGCTTCGGACCGCTTTTAAAGCGATGCAAATCTTGGAGTTGCGCGAGTACGAGGCGGAGATTGCGGAGGGCAACGGGCGCAGTGGCCGTTCAGCGCTAATCGGGATGGTGGCGCAACGCCGTTAGCGCAATTTTTGGCCGGATCGCACCATGCAGCTCATCGAAATCGGCGTCCGTGGCATGACCTGCGCCAACTGCAGCGCCCGCGTCGAACGCGCCTTGCGCGCGCTACCGGGTGTTGTACAGGCTACCGTCAATCTGGCGACCGAGCGCGCAAGCGTACGCTATGACGAAAAGCTCGTCGGCACCGCGGCGCTGGCGCAGGCCATCACAGCAGCCGGCTACACGCCGCTGGTCTTCGAAGACCAAAATGCGCGCGAGCGCGAGGCCAAGGCGCGCGAGCACGAGCTTCACGATCAGCGCAGGGATCTGGTGATTGCGGTGGCGCTGACACTTGCGGTACTGGTTTTGGCAATGGGCCCCATGCTGGCGCCCGGGCTGGAGCAAACGCTTTGGCGGCTGGCGCCAGTGCCGAAGTTTTGGGACTGGACACAGTTTTTGCTTGCCAGCGCAGTTGTGTTCGGTCCGGGGCGCCGCTTTTTTGTCACCGGCGCGCACGCGTTTCGCGCTCGTTCGCCAGACATGAACAGCCTTGTGATGACCGGCGTCGGAGCGGCCTGGCTCTACAGCGCGGTGGTAGTGCTCGCTCCACAATGGCTGCCGGCCGATGCGCGCCACCTGTATTTTGAATCGGCCGCGGTGGTAGTGACACTGATTCTTATGGGCAAGTATCTGGAGGCACTCGCCAAGGGTCGTGCGGGTGCGGCCATCGCGAAACTCATCGGCCTGCAGGCCAAGACCGCGCGAGTACTGCGCAACGGTCAAGAGTGCGACGTGCCAATTGCCGACGTCGCCATAGGTGATGTCGTATTGGTGCGCCCTGGCGAACGCATTCCTGTCGATGGCGAGGTGCGACATGGCGAGAGCTTCGTCGACGAATCCATGCTCACTGGCGAAGCTATGCCAGTGGCGCGGCGCATCGGCGATCGTGTGATTGGCGGCACGGTCAATCAGCTCGGTGTGCTGCAGATCCAGACGCGGGAGGTGGGAGCGCGGACGGTCCTTGCGCAGATCATCCGCATGGTTGAGCGTGCACAAGGGTCCAAACTGCCAATTCAGCGCCTGGCCGACCGAGTCGTCGAAGTCTTTACACGCGTAGTGCTCGTGATCGCGGCTCTGACTTTTATCGCATGGCTCGCTTTTGGTCCGCCACCAGCGATCACTTTGGCCCTCGTGAGCACGATTGCGGTGTTGGTCGTGGCCTGTCCTTGCGCGATGGGGCTTGCCACGCCTGCTGCAATCATCGTCGGCAGTGGCCGTGCCGCGGAACTCGGCGTGCTGTTTCGCCACGGAGAAGCGCTGGAGCTGCTCAGCCGCGTCGATACGGTTATGTTCGACAAAACTGGAACGCTCACGCTGGGTAAACCGCAGCTCACCGAGGTTGAACCGGCACCCGGAAAAGACTCGCTTGCGGTGTTGCGCCTTGCCGCCGCCGCCGATTCCAGCAGCGAGCACCCCTTGGCAGAAGCGATCACCCAAGCGGCGCAGGCGCGCCAGATCGCCGTGCCAGCTGCTGATGAATTTGAGGCGCTGCCCGGTCATGGCGTTCGAGCGACCGTCGATGGCCATCGGATACTTCTTGGCGCCCAACGGCTTTTGGACCGCGAAGGCATCGATAAAGAGCCTTGCGCAGCCGCGGCATCGGCGCTGGCAGCACGCGGACGGACACTGGTGTACGTTAGCGTCGACGGGAGCGTTTGGGGCGTGCTAGGGATTGCCGACCCATTACGCCCCACCGCGGCGCCTGCGATTGCGGCCTTGCGCTCGCGTGGCCTGCGGGTCGCGATGGTGACCGGCGACAGTGAATCAAGCGCGCGTGCGCTTGGGCGGTTGATCGATGTCGAGGACATCGAGGCGCAGATGTTGCCAGCTGGCAAGGCCGAGGAGGTCCGTCGTCGGCAGGCGTCCGGTCGCGCCGTTGCTTTCGTCGGTGATGGCATCAACGACGCGCCTGCATTGGCCCAGGCCGACGTCGGCATCGCGGTTGCCACAGGAACCGAAATCGCGATCGAGGCCGCCGATATCACGCTTACTCGCGGCGACCTGGGCGCATTGTTGAGCGCCTTTGAGGTCGCTGCTCGTACCATGCGGACGATCCGTGCCAATCTTTTCTGGGCTTTTTTCTACAACGCGCTGCTGATCCCGTTGGCGGCCGGGGCGTTTTACCCGTTTTGGCGCATCGGAATGAATCCGATGTTTGCAGGACTGGCAATGGGCCTATCGAGCGTTTTCGTAGTCACCAACAGCTTGCGCCTGCGTCGGGTGCGAATGCCCAGGCTAGCTGCGCAAGCGGCATCCGGCCTGGAAAATAGCTTCGTACCCGCCACCTCGGCCGGCACCCTTGTGGCGCAGGCAATGATTGCGAAACCCGGAGGAGGAACCTTGCCATGAACACGACCAAACTCACTGTCAGCGGCATGACCTGCTCGCACTGCGCAATGGCAGTCACCCGGGCGCTAAAAAGCGTCTCAGGGGTGCACTCCGCGGAAGTCAGCCTAGAACGAGGTCAGGCAACGGTTGTGGGAAGCGCGCAGGTGCAGCATCTGATCCAGGCCATCGAGAAGGAGGGATATCGCGCGCGGCCCAGCAACTGATGTTGCCCAAACCGAGGTTTAGTGCGCTCGGGGCTGCGAACCTCGCGCGCAGCTTAATCGCGCAAAATGGTCTCGGCGATTTTGCGGCAATGCCGGGCGTAATCCTTGTCGAGCTTCTTTGCCAGCGCCTGCTCGAACTCCGGCAAAAGTGCGAGCAACTGCTCGGCCGAGCTACATTTTTCGAGCCTTAGCACAAATAGGAACGACAACAGTCCCAGCTTGTCTGCGGCGGTTTCGCACAAATATCGCTGTCCGTCAGAAAAGCGTTCAAATGCGCCGCGCCGTTGCGGCGGCGCAGGCGGCGGCGACTGGGTCGGCTTGACGTCGTCATTTGCGGCAACAATGCTATCGGGACGGGCAATGGTCTCGATGAAACCCCCGGCCGCGAGCTGATCGAAATCTTGTTCTTGGATACCGATCCCGCCCATCAACGTATGAATGCGCGCCGCCGTGCGGTGACCGTCTACGAGGATGAGCAAAGGTCGCAAGCGCCGGTCAATTGAGCGCTGGTTGGAGGTGATTTCCGCAAGACCCTTTTTGGTCTTCCGATAAATTGCCGTTTTATCCAAAGTTTCGGTCCTTCCTGGCGCGCCGCCCCGCGGCCGACGCACCTTGGCGTTGCAATTTGGCACCGCCCCTTGCCGGGCGGTTGCCCAAAAAGCCGGACCAAATCTCGGCAATTCGGATGAAGTGGATTCGCGTGCGAAAATCGCCGCGTGTCCGCCGCCCTTCCATGGCGTCATTTTGTTCTCGCGCTCGCCGTTGTCAGCGTCTGGGGCACCAATTTCGTGGTCATTAAGGTTGCCCTTCGGGATCTACCGCCCCTGTTGTTTGCCACGTTGCGCTTCACGATGGCCCTGGTGCCAGCAATATTTTTTCTGCCGCGTCCGTCGGTGCCGTGGAAGAACCTTGCGCTATATGGAATCTTGATCGGCGTCGGGCAATTCGGACTGCTTTATATCGCAATGGATGGCCGCATCTCTGCCGGCATCGCCTCGTTAGTCATTCAGATCCAGGTGTTCTTTACGATCGGTCTGTCGATTCGACTCACCCGTGAGCGGGTCCGCGCATTTCAGTGGCTGGCACTGTTGCTTGCGACACTGGGCATCGTCGTGATCGGTGCGCACACTGACGGCACCACGACGATTGGCGGAGTCCTACTGGTGCTACTCGCGGCGCTTGCTTGGGCGGGGGGAAACATGGCCGCCATACAGGCGAGTCCATCGAACGTGCTGGCGTATGTGGTGTGGTCCAGTGCCTACTGTATTGCGCCACTACTTATTTTGTCGCTTCTTGTCGAGGGCCGCGAAGCCACCGTCGCGGGACTGCAGCGAGCCGATTGGGCGACTTGGGCCGCGGTCGCATGGCAAGCCTGGGGGAACACACTTTTTGGCTACGCCGCGTGGGGCTGGCTGCTGGCGCGACACCCGGCCGCGACGATCACACCCATGGCCTTGCTCGTGCCCGTCTTCGGGATGGGCGCTTCGGCGCTGTGGCTGCAAGAATCGCTACCCGCCTGGAAGTTGTTTGCTGCGGCGTTGGTGATGGCCGGCTTGGCGGTGAATCTGCTATGGCCGCGCCTGCGCGCTGCCCTGGTCTGAGCGCGAACGCGAAACTGCAGGTCAGTTGCTCGCGCTAGCCACCGTCTGCTGTAACGCGGTTTCGGCCTGCGCGCTTAGAAACGTACAGTGCGCGATCAGCTCGTTCGATGACCGATGACACGTCCTCGTTTTGTCGCCACGCTGCGACGCCAGCAGAGATGGTCACTCCGCCGATTGGGGAGTCTCCCTTGCGTCTTCGAATTTGGCCATTTTCCACGCTGGCTCGAATTACCTCGGCCAGCTTTTGTGCCTCCTCCAGTGGCTGCTCGGGCAGCAGCACGGCGAATTCTTCGCCGCCGTAGCGCGCCGCGATGCCCGTCTGGCCCACGCACTGATGCAATAGCCGGCCAACGACGGAAATCACAACGTCGCCCAGCGGATGCCCATAGGTATCGTTGATCTTCTTGAAATGATCAATGTCCAACATGATCACCGACAGCGCCCCGTCGAGCGCCCCGGCCTTGGGCGCCATGCGTTGCAGTTCGCGGTCAAATCCACGTCGATTCAGCAGACCCGACAGCGCATCGATTTGCGCGTCCTCGCGCACTCGGTGCAGCTCATCGGTCAGACGGCGAACTTCCACTTTGCTTTGATCAAGCTGGACCGAAAGCTTGCCGATGCCCTCGCTCACACGCTTGGTCTCCGCCAACATCGTTTGAATCTGGCCACCCATGTCATCGACACTTGTTGCGGTGGCTAGGCCGCGTTGGAAATTGCTCAGCTTTGCATCGAAGTCGGATGTGTCAAGGTCGACGTCGTGCACCGCCTTCTTTACCTGATCGACCAGATCCAGAAGACCCGAACGGGCACTCATCAGCGCCTGCTCGGCCGGCTCCACAAGATGCTTGGTGTACAGAAAGTACGTCTGGGCAACGCTCAGGCGTTGTTGGCGCTTGAGCTCTTCATCGATGCTGCGGCTCAGGGCTTCGTGCCGGCCCTTCGCATATTCGTACCAGACGGTGTAGCTGATCGGATGATAGCCAGCCGCATGGCGAGACATCAGCGGCAGGACGCCTCGCAAGACGTTGACGTCGCAATCGTCTTCTTCGTACACAGGAGCCGCTCCTTCGCGTTCGACCTGACGTGCTTCTACTGTCTGCCCCAATCGTAATGCTACCGGCGTCACCGACACAACCGCCAACGAATCCGCGCCGCGCGGGCCGCGACGGCGTATCGCCGCGTTGCGAGGGTTGACCACGAGAGTTTGTTCTAGCACAGTCAGATTGTGCGCGGCAAACGAAGGGTACTGAACGTTGACGGCCCGAGCTCCTGCCTTGAGGAGAAAAACGGTTTTCCGCCCGATTAGCGGGCCGGCAACAAAATGAAAGGGCACTCGGGGTACGCGGCGCAGTGCGCTCGCGGCCATTTTTGCTAGCCAAAAGACCGCGCGAGCCGGGACGTTTACGCCCCGTCCGCGGTACCGCGTGATGCGCTGCCGAGCGACGAAGCTTTCTTGCTCATGGCCTTGACCCACCTTGGCTTGGGTCGCGGCCGATTCGACGCTGTTGCGGGCCTCTAGCCTGCGGGCGCCAATGCCATGGCACTAGCAGCAAGTCACGTAAAAAGAGCCTGGCTTACGCCTCGCGCAGCCGTAGCGGGGCTGACCGGCGCCTCAGAACGTTGTGCACGGTTGCAGGCCAAGCGCCTGCACGACCTTGCCGGTCCGCTCATCTTCCACAAAAGCCGTAAGCTCCCAGCGCGCGCCGCTGCCACGATCCGGGAGGGGCAACTCGCGATGCACCGTGATAGCTCCGTTGTGAAGTGCAATGGGGCCGATCCAGGTACGCGCCACGTGCTCGTGTCTTAGCGTCCGGCCCGCGTTTTCTCCCCTGCGCACGTTGGAGACCAGACCGTTTTCGGACACCACAATGTATAGGGCGGGACTGCCTATATTCGCGTCACTTTGCGCCGATATGTCCAGCGTGACCGTGCCGGCTGAAGTGCTGCCCGCACTCAGTTGAATCTGAGCTTGCGCCCGCTGCGCATTGAGTTCACGCACCTCGTCGTGCAGCGCGCTTTGTCCGGGTGGCATCTCGATTCCGTTGACGAAGAAGTGGGGCGTGTACACGACGTCATGATGATTCGCGGAAACCAAGCGCCGATGTCGCTCGGAGAAGATTTCCTGCGCCCACGGGTCACGCCAGCCGATGTAATCCCAGTAATCGACGTGTAGCGCCAGACCAAAACCTTCGGCGTCCGCCCCGAGCAACTCGCGCAACTTGCCCAGCGCCTGGTCAGCCGGCGGACAGCTGGAGCAGCCCTCCGAAGTGTAGAGCTCGATTAGCGCTGCGGTGCGCGGGCCGCTGCGCACCTCGCAGCTGCCAGCGCCGACGATCGGCGCCGCGACTGACCACATACTGCTGAACATCAGGATCGTTGCGACGCAAGTACGCATATGTGCACTTCCCCTAAAGGTGTAACCCACCCTATGTGGCAGCTCTACGTAGCGGAACACACAGGCTGCGTGCTGGTTAATTCGCGCGCAAGTGACGGTCGGTTACGGGGCAAGGCACAATTTGTTCTGGCGCGGACCTGGCACCCGAGAAAGTTCGGCCTGCTGTAACCAAACACGGCGCCGGTGCGAATACACGGAG
>DASPWJ010000036.1:0-13821 GCA_035621895.1 Burkholderiaceae bacterium
CGTCCAAAAAACGATGGGCGCTCCCACATAGAGCAAAATCACCGGGCCCTTTGCGAGCATGCCCAAGCCCGCGGCAATGAAAAATCCCCAGCGCCAGAACGCAACGCGCGAACCGCGAATCGCCGTGTGGTGAAATGCCGCGAGCATCCATGTGGTGCACAGCGCCAACGTTGGATCGGTCATTACCGCCCCGGCACTAACAAAGAACAGGACCGAGGTCGTCAACAATGCCAGGGTGAGTAATGCGGCGCGCACGCGCTCCGTTATTGAGCGCCAGCGCGCCAGCGAATCGGACCAACTAAAACAAAGCGCCAAAATTCCAAGCGCGCAAAAAAACGAAGGAAGGCGCAAGGCAAATTCGTTCACGCCCAGCACCTGCATCGCGCCCACGCTAAGCCACGCGTACAAGGGCGGCTTGGCCCAAAAAGGCGTCCCGGGAACCTCCTGTGGCGTGACCAGGTTGCCCGTAGAGAGCATCACGCGGGCAATTTCGCCGTAACGCGCTTCGCTCGTGTCCATGAGCGGATAGCTGCTTAGCGTTGCCAAGCGGATCAGCAGCATCGCGCCCACCAGCGCAAGCAGCGCGATTGACTCGGGCGCGCGCCAGCTCCCGCTGACGGCCCGCGCGCCTGCTGGCGCCTGCCGGTTCAAAGCCGCGGTGCCCTGCTCGGTGCTGCTGTTCTTCAAGGAATCAAAACGCACGAGCCCGTCGTCTTCCTTGCGGCCAGGTCCGCATGCGCCTTTGCGGCCTGCTCCAAGCGGTAGCTGTGTTCGATCTCGACGCGAATTGCGCCACGATCGATCAAATCAAACAACTCTTGCGCCGACTCTTCCATCCGGCTGCGCGGCACAATGTGCGTGGCCAGGGTTGGCCGCGTGACAAAAAGCGACCCCTTTTGCGCCAGGATGTTCAGATTCACACCCGTCACCGGGCCCGAGGCGCTGCCAAAGCTCACCATGAGGCCGCGCGGCTGAAGGCAGTCAAGCGATCCTTCCCATGTATCCTTGCCCACGCCGTCGTAGACCACCGGCACCTTGGCGCCACTCGTAAGTTCACGCACGCGCTCGACAAAATCCTCGGCTCGATAGTCAATCACTTGCCAAGCACCGTGTTCGCGCGCAATGCGGCCTTTTTGCGGCGAACCGACCGTGCCAATGAGGCGAACTCCAAGAGCTCGTGCCCATTGACATGCGATCTGGCCCACACCGCCCGCGGCAGCGTGAAACAGTATGGTTTCGTAGCCCTGCAGACGATACGTCTGCCGAAAAAGATATTGCACCGTCAGACCCTTGAGCATCACGGCTGCTGCCTGCTCAAAGCTTATCGAGCGAGGCAAGACAACCAGATTGCTGGCCCCGATGTTGCGCACCGTTGCGTATGCTCCAAGCCCACCGGTTGCATACGCAACCCGATCGCCCACCTTGACGTTGTCCACACCCGGGCCAACGGCCTCGACTTCGCCTGCGCCCTCCATGCCAAGACCATGGGGCAGCGCCTCCTTGTATAGGCCCGTGCGGTAATAAATATCAATAAAATTCAAACCAATTGCACGGTTGTGCAACCGAACCTCCCCCGGACCGGGCGCTGGCACCTCGCGTTCGATCATCTCGAGCACTTCGGGCCCGCCGTATCGGGAAACTTGCACCGCGCTCGTTTTCATGCCCAATCTCCGCCTCGTAACGCTTCCGGGATAATAGCCGCCTACCATCGACCGCGCCTTGCTGCGCGTGAAACCCCGGGAACAGCATGGCGCGCATATCCGCATACATCATCGCGTACAACGAGGCCGAGAAGATCGAGGCGGCGCTACGCAGCATCGGCTGGGTCGACGAGATTGTGGTAGCAGATTCCTACAGTACGGATCAGACCGTGGAAATTTGCCAGCGCTACGGTGCGCGGGTGATCCAGGTACCCTTCGAGGGCTTTGGCAAGCTGCGCAACGCGGCACTGCAAGCGTTATCGGGCGACTGGGTGTTTAGCTTGGACGCCGACGAGCGCTGCACCGAAGCGGCGGCAGCAGAAATCCGCGCCACGGTAATGCGCTCCGATGCCGCCGATGCCTATTGGGTGCCGCGCCGCAACTACGTCTTTGGCCGCTGGATGCGCTTTTCTGGATACTCTCCCGACTATCGCCAGCCGCAACTATTTCGCCGTGGCAAATTGCGCTATACGGAAGATGCCGTGCACGAGACGTTCGTGCTGGAGGGCACCCTCGCCTATCTGCAAGAGCCGATCGCGCAAATTCCTTTCCGCGACCTGGCCCAGATGCTGCACAAAATGCAGCGCTACTCGACATTGGGGACCGAGCGGCTGCGCACCCGGGGCGTTCGCCCATCCATGGGGTCCGCCATGGTGCACGGAATTGCGGCATTTTTGCGCCACTATGTGTTCCAGTTTGGCTTTCTGGATGGTTGGGCCGGATTTATCATTGCGTTTGCGAACTTTGAGGGAACTTTTTACCGCTACGCCAAGTACTTAGAACAATCACACGGCCTGGTCCAAGAGCCGGTATTGCCTAGAAGTTTTCGAAACTAAAGCCTTCATAGGCTCCAATAAACATGGAGACGCTAGGCAGTTTTCGGGATACCGCTAGGCCAAGTGCATGGGGTAGCTTCCCCCTGGGAGAGATTCCCGGCATGCGGCGTGCTTTGCGTGCGCGCGCTTTATGCCGGCAACGTTGCGCCAAGGCGCGAACCCATCGGATTTTTAAATTGCAATACCGAATCGCAGTACCGCAAAAAGCTTACTCATGACGCCAGCGCTTGCCGTGGATGCTCGAGATTCAGAAGAGGCGCCGCCGACCCTGCCGCAGCGCATCGGGCGCTTCATCATTCGTGAGGAAATCGGTCGCGGTTCCAATGGCATCGTTTACTCGGCCGCCGATCCGGTGCTCGGGCGCGACGTCGCCATCAAGGCGATACCGATTGATCCCGGGCAGCCCGACCAGGAGGACCTGGAAGCGGCCTTCTTGCAGGAAGCAAAGATCGCGGCGGGCCTGAACCACCCTTCGATTGTGACCGTCTTTGACGCCGGCAAAAACGAGTCGATGGTCTACATCGCAATGGAGCGGCTCAAGGGCTCGGATCTGCATCACTGGCTGGCAAACAACCGCCCGATGTCAGCCGAGGGCGCTGCGGCGCTGATCGCCCGAGTTGCCGATGCCGTGCATTTTGCCCACCGCCGGGGGCTGATTCATCGCGACATCAAACCAAGCAACATCTTCCTCGGGCGCGACATGAAACCCAAAGTCCTGGACTTCGGGATCGCAATGGCCCAGGGCAAGCAGGGTAAGACCGATGCCGCACGCAAGCTCATCGGCACCCCCAACTACATGTCGCCCGAGCAGGCCCTTGGTCGGGCACTTGACGCGCGCAGCGATGTTTTCTCGATCGGCGCGATCTTGTACGAGCTGGTCACAGGCGAGCGCGCCTTTCACGGTGCCGATGTTGACGAAACACTTAGGATGGTCGTCAAAACGGATCCTCCAACCTTGTCCAGCGTGCGGCCGGGCATAGCTCCGGCCTTAGGCGAGATCATTTTCCGCGCACTGGCCAAGGACCCTGCGCACCGCTACCAGACCGCCGGACAGCTTCGCAACGATTTGGCGGCCTTTGCCGGACGTCCCGTCGCGCCCTCGACTACCCCATCGGCAGGCGAGGCTGCGGCCAGCGCAGTTCCTCTTTCGCACTGGCACCTTCCGGGACCCGGGGCGATCGTTGCAACGGGCCTCGCGATCGTCGGACTGACGCTAACCTTTGTCATTTGGTACTGGGGCCATCGAGTCGGGGCGGAGTCGTCCGACGCGGCCGCAACGATCGCAGCCCAGACGCTCCCGCCGGTCGTGGCCCCCGTTCCCATCAAGGTGGAGCCGCCTCCCGTGGTAACCGCCCCGCCGGAACCCGCAAAGGAAACGCACCGGCCCGCCGTCGCGGTCCGCGCGCGCCCCGTCGTGGCGCCTGCGCCTGTAGCCCCGCCGCCACCGCCGGAGCCCGGTGTCCTGTCGCTCGCCATAGCTCCGTGGGGCGAGGTTTTTCTTGATGGCAAGAGCGTGGGCGTATCTCCTCCACTAAACCATATCGACCTTACCCCCGGCAAACACTCGGTTGAAGTGCGCAATAGCGGTTTTCCTGCGTATGGGGTTCAGGTCGACATTGAGACCGGCAAGACGTTCGTCTTGCAACACCGGTTTTGAGCGCTGCGATGCAAGCTGCTACCACTTCGCGCAAAATGGCCCCGGCATCTGAACCGCCGCGCCAAAACATGACAGAAGCGCTCCCACCGAAAACCCGCGTCATCGGCCGCTACTCGATTCTTCGTGAGTTGCGACGCGAACGTCACAGCGTCTCCTACGCAGCGGTCGATCCGGTGATGAACCGCCAGCTGGTCATCAAGGCTGTCGAGCTGTTGCCGGCTGGCCCCAAACTATCCTCGGAAGAGCGCAGGCGCGTGGAGCAGGCCTTTGTGCGCCAGGCACAGGCCGCGGGCCGTCTGCAGCACCCGCACATTGTTACGGTCTTTGATGCGGGCCTAAGCCACGCGTTTGGCTTTCTGGTCATCGAGCGCATAAACGGTCGACCCTTGCATGAACTCATTGCCGGCGGGCTTCGTCCCGCGTTCGTTCAATGCGCAAGTATCGGTGCACGCGTTGCCGACGCCCTGGAGTGCGCCCACAGAAACGGTGTGGCGCACGGACACCTGGGCCCACAGCACGTGTATCTGCTAAGCGACGGATCGCCCAAGGTGTCGGGCTTTGGCGGCTGGATCGACGATGGCGCAACGGGCGATGAGGCCTTAGCGGGAACCTCGCGGCTGCTGCCGTTTTTCCAAAACGAGATTACCGAGGAGACGCGCCAGCGCGACATCCGGGCAATCGGTGAACTGCTGTACATGCTGCTAGCCGGACGCGCACCCGATGCGCGAAATAGCAACGGCAACGCATCAGCGCGCAACGGTGCTTCGCCAACCTTGGCCGCGCGACCCGACACACCGCCTATATTGGCGCGCATTGTTGATCAAGTACTGGGTTTCGGATCGGGTAGCGGGCCCAAGACCGCAGGCGCGTTGCGCGATGCCCTGACCTCGTTCATCTGGAACGAGCGCACCGATAACGTCGCGCCAAACACGCTGGGAATACCGCTTGCTGCGCCGCCGCAACGCTCTCCCGTGCACGTTGCGACACTAGGACCGGAGAGCGCAGCAACTGTGCGCGAATCGGCGCCCACGATTGACATCAACCTGTCTGCGAGTGCGCCCGCGGCTTCCCCCGCGACGACCCCAGCTGTCGAGCCCCCGGCCAAGGCCGCGCCCAAGGCCGAACCACCACCCAGTGCGGCCCAAGCGCTATCCGATCCTATGGGGCCCGACTGGCATGCATTACTTGAGCGCCTGCGGCCATGGGCCCTACGCAATCGGCTCCCGCTTTTTTCCACGGGCGCACTGCTCTCCGTTGGGATTTTTCTGGGAGTCTTGCTGGGCAATATGCACCGCCAAGAAGCCACGGTGAACCCCCTGACTGGTTCGCCGGCCGCGAGCACCGCCAACCAAATGCCCGCCGAAGCCCTGGCATCGATCAATGCGCCGGTATCGTTTGACATCCGGCCCTGGGGCGAGGTGTTCATCGACGACAAGGCTGCAGGCGTCGCTCCGCCGCTAACACGCGTCGAACTCTCCGGCGGCCATCACCATATCGAAATACGCCATGCAAACGTCCCACCATGGCAGACCGATATCGACGTCCAAAGCAGCAGCCCCATCAAAATTGACCATCAATTCCCATGAGACATAGCCAAGCGAAAGTGCCCGGATTGCGCCTGGTTGGCGCTTTGCTTCTGACTATGCTGACTGCATGCCTAGGCGCCTGTGCAACGTCAGAGCCCGCAACCGTCAGCGTGGCCGAGCTGCTGCAGCGTCCCGCCGAGCATGCGCTGGCCAACGGCCTTCGCAGCTATGAAGAGGGAGCCTTTGACGCGGCCGATCACTCCTTGCACGATGCCATCTCCAAGGGCCTGCGCGATCCTCGCGATATCGCGGTCGCGCGCAAGTATCTTGCCTTTATTGCCTGTGCGTTTAATCGTCTGAGCGAGTGCGAAGCAAATTTCCGCGCCGCGTTCACGGCCGATCCGAATTTCCAACTCTCCGCGGCCGAGATTGGCCACCCGATTTGGGGCCCCGTATACCGGCAGGTCTACGCTTCGGTGCATGGCACGCAAAAAGCCGACTAGGCTGCCGCCGATCGAGGCGCTTTCCGCAATTCGCAATTCTCCGCGCCTTGGCAAGGCGGATGCTAGTATTGCCGCCCCCTAAAAATTCTCGTTTCCCGGACGCGCCGGGCAAGGACAGCTGCAATGGCCGGGCATTCGAAATGGGCCAACATCCAGTATCGCAAGGGCCGCCAGGATACAAAGCGCGGTCAGATCTGGACAAAAATCATTCGCGAGATCACGGTGGCCGCGCGCGGTGGCGGCGAGCCGGCGTCCAACTCGCGTCTGCGCCTGGCCCTCGAGAAGGCATCCGCGGCCAATGTGCCCAAAGATACCGTCAACAAGGCAATCGCCCGCGGAAGCGGCAAGCTCGATGGAGCCCATTACGACGAGATTCGCTATGAGGGATATGGTGTGGGTGGCGCAGCCGTCATCGTCGACGCCATGACCGATAACCGCACGCGCACGGTTGCAGAAGTGCGCCACGCCTTTAGCAAGTACGGCGGCCATTTGGGAACCGACGGCTCCGTTGCCTTTCAGTTTCGCCACTGCGGCCACTTCATATTCGCACCTGGCACCAGCGAGGAAAAGGTCATGGAGGCGGCGCTCGATGCCGGCGCCCAGGATGTCATCAGCGATACGGACGGCTCCATTGAAGTGATCTGCGAACCCGGCGACTTCGAGGCCGTGCGCAAGGGTCTGGAAGGCGCAGGCGTAAAGCCCGCGGTCGCTGAGGTCACGATGAAACCACTCAACGAGATCGTTTTGCAAGGTGGCGAAGCCGAGCAGATGCGCCATTTGCTCGATGCCCTGGAAGATCTGGACGACACGCAGCACGTGTATACGTCGGCAATCCTCGATACATGAGACACGCCGGCGCAAATCGCCCACGCGAGCGCTCAGCGGGCGGGTCGCGATGAAGGTCCTGGTTGTCGGCTCCGGTGGTCGTGAACACGCTCTTGCCTGGAAGATTGCGCAATCCTCACGCGTACAACGTGTCTACCTTGCACCGGGAAACGGCGGCACGCAGGCAAACGATGCGTTTCGCAATGTCGCTTTGCAGTCGCAGGAGGACTTGATTGCGTTTGCGCGCGAGGAGCACATCGAGATCACCGTCGTCGGACCTGAAGCGCCCCTTGCCGCAGGCATCGTCGATGCCTTTCGCGCGGCGGGTTTGCGGATCTTCGGCCCGACACGAGGTGCGGCTCAACTTGAGTGGTCCAAGGACTACGCCAAGGCCTTCATGCTGCGCCACGCGATTCCGACAGCCGCGTACCGGACGTTTTCCAACGCCGCCTCGGCGCATGACTACGTGCGTGAGCACGGGGCACCGATTGTCATCAAAGCCGACGGATTGGCCGCGGGCAAGGGCGTGGTCGTGGCGCACACGCTGGAGCAGGCGCACGCAGCGATCGACGCGATGTTCGGGCAGGACAAGCTCGCGGGCGCAGGCGCGCGTGTGGTCATCGAGGATTTCCTCGAGGGCGAAGAGACAAGCTTCATCGTGATGTGTGATGGCCGGCACACGCTTGCGCTGGCCACCTCGCAGGACCACAAGCGATTGCTCGACGGTGACCTTGGCCCCAACACCGGTGGCATGGGGGCGTATTCGCCGGCGCCGGTGGTTACGCCCGCCTTGCACGCACGGATCATGCGCGAGATCATCGATCCGACGATTGCGGGCCTGGCCGCCGAGGGGATCGAGTACACGGGCTTTTTATACGCCGGGTTGATGATTGGCATCGACGGGCAGCCCCGCACGCTGGAATTTAACTGCCGGATGGGTGATCCCGAAACCCAACCCATACTGATGCGCATGAAATCCGACCTGGCCGCGCTACTGGAAGATGCCATTGAGGGGCGGCTGGACCAAAGCCAGGTGCAGTGGGATCGACGTGCTGCCTTGGGCGTGGTACTGGCCGCACACGGCTACCCGGAGCAACCCCGTCAGGGTGACGTGATTTCCGGGCTGCCGCCTGATGCAGATGATGCCGTCATCTTTCATGCCGGCACGCGCCGGGTCGACGGCCGTCTGCTGACCAGTGGAGGGCGCGTGCTGTGTGTTACGGCGCTGGGCGACAATTTGAAGGCGGCTCGCAGACGCGCGTACGATTTGGTGGCCCAGGTCCGATTTGACGGCGCACAATTTCGCACTGACATCGGCAATCGCGCCTTGCCGGCTACACCGTAGGACTTCACGCCCATCGTGCACAACGCGTTGCCTGACGAATCAGCGGCGGTCGACTACGCGGACCGCGCGCAATGAAAGACTCCATCGACACTGCGCCCGTAAGCGCCTACCTGCTGGAGCTGCAGCAGCGCATCGTGCGCGAGCTCGAGCGCCTCGATGGGGGACGCTTTGCATCGAGCAACTGGGAGCGGCCGGAAGTCGGACAGCTGCGCGGCTCGGGGGCAACATGCATCCTGGAAGATAGCGCGCTCTTTGAGCGTGCCGGGGTTGGCTTTTCCCAGGTCAGCGGCGATCGCCTGCCTCCGTCAGCAAGCGCCGCTCATCCGGAAGTTGCCGGTTGCGGCTTTGATGCCCTGGGTGTCTCCTTGGTGCTGCACCCGCGCAATCCCTACGTGCCCACCGTGCACATGAATGTGCGCTTTTTTCGTGCCCACGCGCCAAATGGCGCTCCGGATCAAGCCCGTGCATGGTGGTTTGGGGGCGGCATGGATCTGACACCCTATTACGGATTTGAAGAAGATGCGCGCCACTTCCACAGCTGCTGTCGCGATGCCCTGGCACCGTTTGGACCGGACTACTATCGACGCTTTAAACGCTGGTGCGATGAGTACTTTTTTCTCAAGCACCGCGGCGAGGCGCGCGGGATCGGGGGGATTTTTTTCGACGATTTCAACGAGCTGGGCCCGGAGCACAGCTTCGCGCTATTGCGGTCGGTCGGCGACCATTTTTTGCCGGCCTATGTGCCAATCGTCGAGCATCGCCGCACGATGGCGTACGGCCAGCGCGAGCGCGACTTTCAGGCCCTGCGCCGGGGCCGCTATGTGGAATTTAATCTCGTCTACGACCGAGGAACCCTCTTTGGACTGCAGTCAGGTGGGCGGGCCGAGTCGATACTGATGTCGCTGCCGCCGTCGGTGCGCTGGAGCTATGAGTGGGCCCCGAAGCCGGGAACCGAAGAGGCGCGATTGTTGACGGACTTTTTGCCCCCGCGCGATTGGATATCGGCGGCATGAACGATGCGGCAGGCGCCCCGCTGGGCTTGCTGGGAGGCTCCTTTGACCCGGTTCACGCCGGACACCTGCAGCTGGCTGCGGACGCGCAGGCAGCGCTGGGCCTAGCCCAATTGCGCTTTGTTCCCGCGGGCCAACCCTGGCAAAAAGGTTCGATTACGCCGGCCGCCGAGCGCGTGCGCATGCTGACCCTTGCGTTGCAAGGGCGCGCGAACTGGCAGCTCGATACGTGCGAAATTGAGCGCGTGGGGCCAAGTTACACCATCGATACCTTGCAACAGTTTCGCGACGAATACGGACCGCGGCGCCCGCTGGTGTGGATACTGGGTTTTGATCAACTGCGCCAGCTTGCGACCTGGCACCGGTGGCAGGAGCTCATCAATCTGGCCCACCTTGCGTACGCGCGGCGCGCCGGATCGGCCAATGTTCTGGATGACAAGATGAGTCGGTATGTCGAGCGATACCGCGCGACGGCCGAGCAGTTGCAGGCCCGTGCCTGCGGTAGCGTCGTTGAATTTTCCATGCAGCCGGTGGATTGCTCGGCCACGCAAATTCGCCATTGGCTGGCAACTAGTGAGAAAGAGCAAGCGGCGCGGTTTTTGCCCGAAGCGGTGCTCGCATATATTGAGGAGCATCACCTGTATCAGCCGTCTCATGGAAAATAGAAAACTTCAGCGCCTGGTAGTCGACGCCCTTGAAGACGTTAAGGCGCAGGACATCCGGGTCTTTAACACGACGCGGCTGTCGGATCTTTTTGACCGCGTCGTGCTCGCCAGCGGTACTTCCAATCGTCACACCCGCGCGCTGGCTGCCAACGTCGCAGAGAAGGTCAAGCACGCGGGCGGCACTGTTGTCAGCATCGAGGGCGCAGAAAGCGGCGAGTGGGTGCTCGTGGACCTGGGCGAGGTGGTCGTGCACATCATGCAACCTGCAGTGCGCGCGTATTACGCGTTAGAAGAGATCTGGGGCGAGCGGCCGGTAAACGTCAAGCTGCGTGCACCCGCGCAAGCGGCCCCGGCAAAGCGCGGTAAGTCCGTGCACCGCCATTAGCCATCGGCGATGAAAATCTGCATCGCCGCGGTCGGCCAGCGCATGCCGCCGTGGGCACAGCAAGCCGTCGAAGAATTTGTTGGACGTTTGCCTAAGGATTTTCAAATCGAGCTGCGCGAAGTCAAGCCGGAGCCGCGCAAGGGCCAGGCTTTGGAGCGCGCTCGCGCGGCCGAAGCTGCGCGTTTGCAAGCCGTCTTGCCTGCGGGTTCCTTTGTGGTTGCCATGGACGAGCTCGGACGGGATTGGACGAGCGCCCAATTTGCCACCTCGCTTTCGGCATGGCGCGATGCCGCGCGCCCGATCGCCTTTATTCTTGGCGGCGCCGACGGTCTGGATCCACGTCTAAAGCAGCAGTCGGCCTTGTGTCTGCGCCTCTCCAGCATGACGCTGCCCCACGCCCTGGCCCGGGTAGTATTGGTCGAGCAGATCTACCGGGCCTGGTCGATCCTCTCGGCGCACCCCTATCATCGCGGCTAAAGCGCGACGTTGCCGGGCTAGAATCCGCCCGGAACCGAACACATGGCGGACTTTTACCTTGCCTCCCATAGCGCCCGGCGCCGCGAACTGTTGCGGCAGGTCGGCGCGCGCTTTGAGACCTTGTTGCTGCGTGTTACGCCGCCGCGGGGGCCGGATATCCGCGAGCAGCCGCAGCTGGGCGAGTCGCCGACGGATTTTGTGGTGCGCGTCGCACGCGAAAAAGCCGAACAGGGCGTGCAGGCGCTGGTTTCCCGTTCGCTGATCTCGCGCCCGGTGCTAAGCGCCGATACAGTGGTCACCATCGATGGTGACATCCTGGGCAAACCGCAGGACGCCGATCAGGCAGCACAGTTTCTTCAGCGCTTGTCCGGGCGCACACACGAAGTGCTAACCGCCATTGCGCTCGCGGTCCCCAGCGCGCGCACCCACAACATTTGGACTAGCCTGTCGACGTCACGGGTTACGCTACGCGCGCTCGATGCAGGCGAGATCGCACGCTATTGCGCCAGCGGGGAGCCATTTGGCAAGGCCGGCGGCTATGCGATCCAGGGGCATGCGGCGCTTTTCATTGATCGCATCGAAGGCAGCTACTCGGGCATCGTCGGATTGCCGCTCGCGGAAACGGCGGCGCTTCTGGGGCGCGCCGGAGTGCGCTTGCTGTAGGCCGCGCTCGCGCAGCACAGGCCGGCGCAGCAATTTGCCGTAGTGCCACCATGTCCGTCGAAGACATCCTGATCAACATCACGCCCCAGGAGACACGCGTCGCAATTTTGCTCGCCGGCGTGGTGCAGGAGCTGCACGTTGAGCGCACGGCAACCCGCGGGCTCGTCGGCAACGTGTACGTTGGGCGGGTGGTGCGCGTTTTGCCCGGCATGCAATCGGCGTTCATCGACATTGGTTTGGAGCGCGCAGCGTTCTTGCACGTCGCGGACATCTGGGAAACGCGACAATACGTCGCCGAGAAACCGCCGATCGAGCACATGGTGCACGAAGGCGATGCGCTCATGGTTCAGGTCATCAAAGATCCGATCGGCACCAAGGGCGCGCGCCTTTCCACCCAGATCAGCCTGGCCGGTCGCAATCTGGTGTTTTTGCCGCAGGAGTCACACATCGGAGTTTCGCAGCGCATTGAGGACGAGGCGGAGCGGGCGCTGCTTCGCGAGCTGCTGACGCGACTGGTCCCCACGGACGAATCGGGCGGATTTATCGTGCGCACCAGCGCCGAGGACGCAAGCGCCGAGGACCTGAGCAACGATATCGAGTACTTGCGCAAGCGCTGGACGCAGATCCGCTACGACAGCACGCAATCGGCGCCTCCCGCCCTGCTCTATCAGGAACTGTCCCTGGCGCAGCGCGTGTTGCGCGATCTCGTCACCGATCAGACCGAATCGGTCCAGATCGACTCACGCGAGAACTTTGCCGCCTTGATGTCTTTTGCCGAGCAGTTCGTTCCCGGGGTGCGGTCCAAACTGGCGCATTACACAGGTGAGCGGCCGTTGTTTGACCTGCACATGATCGATGACGAGATTGAAAAGGCGCTGGCGCGGCGCGTGGATCTAAAGAGCGGAGGCTACCTCGTCATCGACCAAACGGAGGCGATGACCACAATCGATGTCAATACGGGAGCGTTCGTCGGAAAACGCAATTTCGATGACACGATCTTCAAGACCAATCTGGAAGCCGCCCACACAATTGCGCGGCAACTGCGCCTGCGCAATTTGGGCGGCATCATCGTCGTCGACTTCATCGACATGGAAAACCCCGAACACCGCGACGCGGTTTTGTCGGAATTTCGCCGCGCGCTCGCGCGTGATCGAACTCGAATGACGGTAAGCGAGTTCACCCAGCTCGGATTGGTGGAGATGACCCGCAAGCGCACGCGCGAATCGCTCGCGCACGTGCTGTGCGAGCCTTGCCCGGTGTGCAACAGCCGTGGCGAGCTCAAGACCGCACGCACGGTTTGCTATGAGATTTTGCGCGAAATATTGCGCGAAGCGCGCCAGTTCGGAGATGCACGCGAATTTCGCATTCTTGGATCACAAAAGGTTATTGACCTGTTCCTCGAGGAAGAGTCGCAGTCCCTTGCCATGCTCTCGGACTTCATCGGCAAACCCATTTCGATGCAAGTCGAGACGCTCTACCACCAAGAGCAATACGACGTGGTGCTGATCTAGCGCGCTGGCGGCCCAGACGGGCTACGCCGCGAACTGGATGCGATATAGATTCGCGTACAGCCCGTTGCTGGCCAAAAGATCGGCGTGTTTGCCAACTTCCATCACTCGGCCGTGCTCCATCACAACGATGCGGTCCGCGCGCTCAATGGTTGAGAGGCGATGGGCAACGACAAAGGTCGTTCGCCCGCTCATCAGGCGCTCGAGTGAAAGCTGGATGAAGCGCTCGGACTCGGAGTCCAGCGCAGACGTTGCCTCGTCCAGCAGCAAAATGGGAGCATTTTTCAGCAGCGCGCGCGCAATCGACAGGCGCTGACGCTGCCCCCCAGAGAGCTTGACCGCATTTTCGCCGATACGAGTGTCAAAACCCGCGGGCAGCGACTGGATCAGCGGCAGGAGAAAAGCGGCCTCGGCCGCAGCGCGCACTTGCGCCGCAGTGGCATCGCCGCTGCGGCTATAGGCAATATTGGCCCCGATCGTGTCGTCAAAGAGCACCACATCTTGCGACACCAGCGCAATCTGCCGTCGCAGACTCTCGAGCGTCAGTTCCGACAGCGCAATGCCATCTAAGCGGATCTCGCCGCTCGTTGGCCGCAAAAAGCGGGGAATCAGATTAATGAGCGTCGTCTTTCCCGCCCCCGATGGACCAACCAGCGCGATCGTCTCGCCCGGACGAACGTCCAGATTGATGTCCTCCAGAGCCGCGCTGCTTGCACCCGGG